>NZ_JAESIT010000001.1:0-557289 GCF_016756935.1 Chryseobacterium sp. KMC2 | reverse complement strand
GTTTTCTGCTACTCTTCAATTTTGTATTTTTTTATATCGAAGTCAAAATCAAAAAGTTCTTTTGGAGAAATGCCGAACGCTGAAGACATTTTTAACATTGTTTCTATGGTTGGATTACCTTTGCCATTTTCAAATTTATTATAATTGCTTGAATCAAAAGTTGAATTCTGAGCCACTTGATCCATAGACTTAAATTTATTAGCTCGAATTTTTTTTAAATTTTCAGCGAACTCAATCATAAACAACCTTAAAACTTCTTTGCTATCCATTACTATTATATTTAATAGCAATTTTGGATTTTTGATTATAAAATTCGTGGTAATATATTACCATATAATAAATTAAATTATTATATTTGTAAAATAAGTTACATAAATGTAACTTTGCGATACTTCAAAGAATATTAGAAGCTATTGCTTAGAATCTCAATTCGAAAACTGGTAATTTTAGTATACGAGACGATAAGCAGGAAGCTCACGACCTAGGCGTGGGCTCTCTTATCTGTATACAAGGTATACCAGTACCCCGAATTGGATAATGTAGAGTCTCATGCCGTTTTTCTTTCAATGCAGTTCGCTTTATCTCTACATAAAAAATCTAAGCCCGCTTCCTAAAAATAGTATCAGACTACACGATACAATAGGAGGGTACAACCTATTGCGGCTTTAAAAAGCTTACACGGGAACACAGATTTCATTCATATTAAATTCTTTCCGGTGCCTTGCGGTCACTGCTTATAGAACTTCACCAGTCCTTTTTCATACCGAAGGGCATCAGGAAAGTCTTTATCTAAAAAATGAATCAAAAAACTACTCAACTTAAAATCAGAAGAAAGAAAAAAGCCCCTTCCCATAGAGTTTGCAGACCAACGGGAAAGAGCGTAGTTCAGTAATTAATCTTTAAAAAATTAAAAACCTTTACAAATCTATGAAAAATTCCTATTACAATATAGGAGGCATTTTCTTTGGGCTCATGTTTACTGCTGTAAGCTTTACTACAAAAGCCCAAACACGCACCATTTCCGGTACCGTCACCTCATCAGGTAAACCTCTTTCAGGAGTATTAATCTCCCAAGAAGGCAGTGATCAGGTAACCATGACCGGTAACAACGGAACCTATATCTTACAGGTTTCAGCAGAAAATACCATCCTATTGTTCAGACATCCTGATTATACAGAAGAAAAATTCACACTTACTAATCAGACCGTCGTTAATATCAGCTTAGAACAAAAAGTAAAGGGAATCGAAGAAGTTATTCTCAACGCTGGCTACTACAAGGTTAAAGACAAAGAAAGAACCGGTAGTATCGCCAAAGTTTCAGCAAAAGATATCGAAAATCAACCTGTAACCAATGTGCTTTCTGCGGCACAGGGTAGAATGGCAGGAGTAAGCATTACCCAGAATTCAGGGGTAGCAGGAGGCGGATATGATATTCAGATCCGGGGCAGGAACAGTCTACGGAATCTTTCCAATAGTGTGGTAGACGGAAATCAGCCCTTATATGTGATTGATGGAATTCCGGTGGGAGGGCAGCTGAACTCAGCTCTTTCAGTGGGAGTGGTTCCGCTTAAAAATATAAGTCCGCTCAATGCCATCAACCCTAATGATATAGAGAGCATAGAGATTCTGAAAGATGCAGATGCAACAGCTATTTATGGATCAAGGGGAGCCAATGGTGTGGTACTTGTAACCACCAAGAAAGGTAAGAAAGGGAGATTAGGCGGGATGATCAGTACCGCTTACAGTATAAGCAGTGTGGGAAGCCGTATGAAAATGATGAATACCCAGCAGTATCTTTCCATGCGCAGAGATGCTTACAGGAATGACGGGATAATGACGTTCCCTGCTAATTCTTATGATGTGAATGGAGTCTGGGATCAGGGAAGATATACCAACTGGCAGAAAGAACTGATAGGGAAGACGGCGACAGGAAGCATAACCCAGGCAAGCCTTAGTGGCGGGACAGAAAATAACACCTTTTTGGTAAGCTTTTCCCATAATGACCAGACGACGGTATTTTCGGGGGATTTTCATTATAAAACCAATATACTGAATTCCTCATTCAGCCATAGCTCAGCGGATAGAAGATTCAGAATAGAGGCTTCCAATATGTTTTCATCGCTTTCCAATAATGTGGTGAATACGGATCTTACTTTAAAGGCACTGACCCTGAGTCCCAATGCGCCTGCACTATATGGAGCGGATGGAAACCTTAACTGGGAGAACAATACCTTCACCAATCCGTTGGCAGCGTTGGAGAGTACCTATTCGAATAAAGTATTGCAGTGGAATTCCAGTGTGAACCTATCCTATCGATTTTGGAAAGACTTTGTACTGAAGGCCAATGGCGGGATTAATTACCAGAACCTGGAGGAACTTTCCTTACTGCCCAGTTCGATGTACAATCCGGCCTATGGAATGACTTCAGAGAATTCTTCAGCTTCCAAAAGCAGCAATACGATGTTCTCCTATATTATAGAACCTCAGCTTTCGTGGGCAAAGAAACTGGGAAATCATGAACTGGATATTCTGGTAGGAACTACTTTTCAGCAGACAACCACTAAACTTTCTTCAATGACAGGAGTAGGTTTTCCGAGCAATGCCCTCATTGGAAACATAGGCGCTGCCTCAACGAAGATAATCTCCAATCAGGTAACCAATCCTTATCGATATGCAGCCCTCTATGCCAGGATTAATTATAAATGGAAGGATCGGTATATACTCAATATTACAGGACGCCGTGATGCCTCAAGCAGATTCGGACCCTCCAACAGGGTAGCGGAATTCGGAGCGGCAGGGCTTGCCTGGCTCTTTACTAAAGAACCGATATTCGATTCCTGGAAGTGGCTGAGCTTCGGAAAGCTTCGGGCAAGTTATGGCGTAACAGGAAGTGATTTTATAGGAGATTACCAGTTTCTGAATACCTATACTATAGGGGATTCGAATTATGACGGGGTAACGGGGCTGTATCCGTCAAGGCTTTATAATCCTGCCTATAGCTGGGAGAAGACAAAGAAGCTGGAAACGGCTCTGGAACTGGGATTTCTAAAAGACAGAATCATGCTGACGGCTGCCTTTTACAGAAACCGTTCAACGGATCAGCTGGTGGGGATTCCCCTGCCTTCTATCACAGGTTTTTCAAATGTAACGGCCAATCTTGGAGCTACAGTGGAAAACAGAGGCTGGGAGCTGTCACTCAACGTCAATATTCTTAAATCGACCCCTCTGCGATGGGAGACGGGGCTTAATCTGAGTATTCCTAAAAACAAGCTTATTGAATTTCCGGGACTGGAAGGGTCTACCTATGCCAATACCTATAAAGTGGGGTATCCTACCTCCATGGTACGGGTTTTTGAATATGAAGGGATTGATCCGGTTACAGGGCAGTACAGGTTTAAAGACTTTAACGGGGATGGGAAAATTACAGCTCCGGCAGATGCGCAGGCGATAGAAAATATAGGCATGAAATATTACGGAGGTTGGCAGAACCAGATTTCCTATAAAAATATAAGCCTTTCATTTCTGCTGTATTTCGTGAAACAGAAAAACTGGAACTATATAAGAGGGATAGCCGTGCCCGGTACCATGAATAATATGCCTGTAGATTTTCTGGATGTGTGGTCAGCAGATCATTCGGGAGGACTTATTATGCCTTACTCAGCGGGTGGAAATGCCGCCATAAACAGTTTGACGGCTAACTTAAGGAATAGTACGGCAGCCATAGGAGACGCTTCTTTCATCAGGCTTAAAAATATACAGCTTAATTACCGTATTGAGGGCCGTGACAGCTTCTTTAAAAATGCAACGCTTTATGTGCAGGGGCAAAACCTCTGGACATGGACAAAATACTTCGGACTGGATCCCGAGTTTACTGTACCCGGATATCTGCCGCCGCTTAAAACCTTTGCTTTTGGGATACAGCTTAATTTTTAAATATCAAATTATGAAATACAATATCGTTAAAATAATAGGGGCGGGGATGCTTTTTTTGATCCTTATTCCGGGGTGTGAAAAAATGGTGGAAATTGATCCGCCCACTGATCAGATCAGTACAGCTGCGGTGTTTGAAGACACCCATACCGCCGATGCAGCATTGGCAAATCTGCTGGCAGAAGTGAGGGATAACTCCATGTTTTCAGGAGGCAGTAACGGGCTTTCAGCTTTTTTATCAAGCTATACGGATGAACTGGATGCCTACTTCACAAGTACGACCAATGCTGCCCAGGATATTTATCATAATCAGCAGCTTGCCGGGAATATCAGTGTGGAACTGATATGGCGTAATGCTTATAAAGAAATTTATATGACCAATTCGATTGTAGAGGGTCTGGAAGGGGCTTCTGCAATACCGCTGAAGGACAGACAGCGCATTACCGGCACAGCGCTCCTGGTGCGTTCAATGATCTATTTTAATCTTCAGCGTTTATTTGGTGATATTCCCTATACGGAAACAACAGATTTTAAGATCAATAAGAGCCTTCAAAGAATGCCTGAAAATGAAGTGCTGAACCATATTGAAAAAGATCTTCAAAAATCTGTGGAAATGCTGGCTGATGAATATCAGAATGCTGAGAGGCTGTACCCTAACCGTAAGGTGGCACAGCTGGTTTTAGCTGAAGTGTACCTGTCCCGGAAAAAATGGACTGAGGCAGAACAGATGGGGAAGGAAGTGGTTAATAGTCCGGTATATACTTTTGAAGAGGATGTAAAGAAAGTGTTTTTGAAGACCGGAAAACATATTCTCTGGCAGATGAAACCTCAGAATGAGAATGATGGCACCGCGGAGGCTTTGCTGTATTATTTTACCAATGCAGCGCCTTCTTCCTATGCGCTTTCAACGGATCTTATGACGTCTTTCTCTGATACAGACCTTAGAAAACAGTACTGGACACTTCCTGTTAGCTTTAACGGACAGACATGGTACAGGGCCTATAAATATAAAAGCCTAGACCCCAATACGACAGAGTACTCGATTATTTTCAGGTTGGAAGAGGGATATTGTATTGTGGCTGAAGCGATGGCCAGGCAGGGAAAAATAGCAGCAGCTGCTGTTTATCTTAATCATATCAGACAGAGGGCAGGTCTTGCCGCTGTTGCAACAGGACTTACACAGGGTATGTTTCTTAATGAACTCCTGGAGGAAAAAAGACGGGAATTCTTTACGGAGAAAGGACAGCGGTTCTTTGATCTGAAAAGAATGGATAAGTTAGATCGGCTTCTCGCTGTAAAGCCCAACTGGAAATCTTACCACAGGATTTGGCCTATACCGCTGAATGAACTATTACTCAACCCTAATTTAAATCCCCAGAATGAAGGCTATTAAACTATTATACATCGTCATTCTGTTTTTTTGGATACCCGGTATAAGCCAGACTGTTAAAAAGGATAGATTTAATCCCAGGTATCATAATCTTAGATACACGATTATGTTTCAGGAAACATCACCGGACAGAAAGTGGACAGCGTTTCGGAAGACCTATGAGGAAAGCAGGGACACCGTTGTTTTGGTAGATCATAAAAAGCCTGAGACCGTGAAACAATATGCAGGCGTGTCCAGGTTTTATTTTACCGGCCATTCAAATCTTCTTTTAATAAGAAAAGGCAGTGCTGAGATGATCAACCTTAATTCCGGAGTGAGTAAAAGCTGGAATCATGTGGTCAGTTCGGAATTTATAAAGTCTCAGAATAAGTGGGTAGTATTACGGGGAGCTTCATCTTCAGGAACAGATCTGGAAATCTGGAAAGAAGGGGATCTGAAAGACAGATATAAAAATATTACAAGGTTTTTTGTAAAGGGAAGTGATGTGTTTTTTATGAAAAAGGAGGTAGGGAAAAACCTGCTGTATGATCTGAAAATGCCGAAAAAAGAAATCTATTCATCTGATCAGGAAATACTGGATTGCAGCTGGTCTGACAAGGAAGCCAGTGCATGGGTTACAGAAAAGAATGGAAAAACGGATCTGGTTTATATTAGCGGAAACCATGAAGCATTTCATTTGAGCGGTGATATGAACCGGGATTTTAAGACGGCTTCAATTTCCCAGCTGGGGACCGCAGAGCGTTTTCTGGTTGGGCTCACTTACGCTGCTGATTCAGCTAAGTTACCCGGTAATCCTGACATCTGGAATGCGGATGACCGTAAACTGGAAGTGAAGTTTCAAGGTGGGGAGTCGGAAGAAATAGCGGTCTGGGACCCGAAGCTCCGCAGACTAAGAATGGATTCTGATGATACAGCGCTGGAGAAAATAAATATTGGAGACAGCGTGTATGTTATCGGTTATAATTACTATAAAACTCAGGATTATATTCACCAATATCCTGAGTTTGATTTGTACCGTTATAAAGTGGAGAATGGGAAGCGGCAATATATCGGAAAGGGAGGGTATATGCTCTATTACGGATCGACAGGAAGGTTTGTATTGTCTAATCCCCGCAATAATTGGGTGCTTTATGATATTTATACACTAACTGAAAAAAAGTTGAAAATAGCGGATACCGGAGATCCCTATTTTTCAGAGGATGATCAATATATCCTGTTTGAAACGGAGGGCGGGCTGTTGCGGTATCAAACAGATATCGGTGATTTGGTGAAAATTCCCTTACGGGATGGGTTCCATTCTACCATTGTAAATCCAATTCGAGGAGAGGGTATAAGCAGTTACCCCAATGGGAATAAGAATCTATATAACAGCAAAGAGCCCCTGATTATAAAAATGTATGATAAAAAAAATGATCTGACAGCCATCCTCTCTTATTCTTGCCAATCCGGTAAAAAGGTTATGCTGCTGGCTCCTACAAGAGAACGGATCGATAAAATTGAACATAAGAATGGCAGCCTGCTGGCTGTCAGTATTGAGGATTATAATGTTCCAACCTATATTAAGGCATTTAACGGCTCGAAAGCAAAAATCATTTATAAGAGCAACCGGGATGATATAGAGGTTGGAAGGATTCGTAGTGAGAGGATCAGCTATAAAAATTTCGAAGGAGCAGACCTTACCGGTATTTTATACTACCCTTTGGATTTTAGTGATAAAAAGCGTTATCCCATGATCACTATTGTATATGAGAGACAAAGCCACTTAGGCAATCAGTATTTGCGTGATGGGTTTTTCGAGCGTACTGAGGGCCTAAACATACGTTCTTATCTTGAGGGTGGGTATTTTGTGTTTCTTCCCGATATTGTTTTTGACAAAAGAGGGACGGGATTCTCGGCTCTGGATTGTGTGAACAGTGCCCTGGATGCTGTATCCGGATTGAAGTCCATTGATTTTACAAGACTGGGACTCATCGGGTATTCCCATGGAGGATATGAGAGTAATTTTATAGCCACCCATTCAGACCGGTTTAAAGCCTATGCCTCGGGAGCGGGAAACAGTGATTTGATGCGGTCTTATTTTTCATATAATTACAATTTCCTGAGACCTTTTTATTGGCAGTTTGAAAACGGACAGTATAAAATGCCGGGAAGTTTTAAAGATTATAAGGAATTGTATATTCGAAACAGCCCGATTTACAATGTATCCGAAATCAGTGCACCCATATTCCTCTGGACAGGAATCAATGATAAAAATATAGATTGGAATCAGGTAATGGAGTTTTATATAGGATTAAAAAGAAATAAAAAAGAAGCTGTCGTTTTGTTTTATCAGGATGAAGCTCATGGATTCCTGAAGCGGTCCAATAAAATAGATATCGCCCGAAGAGTCGAGCAGTGGTTTGAATATCACCTTAAAGATGGGGCAAAAGCAGATTGGATGAAAGGAAGTGATAAACAGGATTGATTAACAAGTAAAGGATGCCTTTTGGGCATCCTTTTTAAATTAAGGTTTTACAAAAAGTGAGTTCGGACATGAGGTGTTATTGATCCTTTGGAAAAGCTGTTCAGGGCCATTTCCGAGATCTGCAGTACACATAACGTTACCTGATGTGTCACATGTCACATGAGCATTGACACATTTAATAGCTTCGGCAGGGCGAAAAACGTACCCTGTTGCAGGGACTTTCGTGCTGCTTTTGTTAACATTGCTAGCCAGAGCAGATGTTGCGCCTATCATGACAATGAAGACAGGCAGAATGAACTTTTTCATAGTATTTGGATTTGTTGTTTTGCCTACTCTGATCTAAGGTTTTCGGCTTCCCCTTTTCTGAAATCTTCCATGATCGTCTGCGCATAACGATACCGGATGATCTCATTGCCTATAAGTGTATAGAAGTAATTATCGCCAGCCAGCATTCCTGTCATTTTATTTTTGTGCCGGTTCTGAACATAAAAACTTCCGCTGTAACTTTTATTATGGGTATTGTATAAGCATCGGAATGATTCAGAAGAAGACCAGATTCCATTGTATGCTTATCTGGATAATATTCTGGCATATCATTTTGAAATGTTTGAAAAGGAAATTACTGATGATTTCAACAATAAATACCGTCCAATCTTTTAATTCTTAATCATATGGAACAACTCATCATCATCTTTTTGCTCATCATTATTATGCTGATTCTTTTAGACAGAAAATTTTCGGTCAATGTCCGAGGGAAAAATCACAGTGATACCAATAAGAGTGTGCCTTCCATTATGGGAGCTACAAAGCAAAGAGAAGGACAGATTTTGCCAATCGGTGCCAGGGAAAGACAAGGTGAATCTGATATATTTACTGTTGATAATTTTGAATCAGAAACCAAAGAAGAGGAATTTGAGCCTATTGACCAGAGTAAAAATATCAATGATATTCTCATCAAAAATGATGAATGGGAGGAGTATGAAGATTGGATAGATGAAAACTCTACTATTGAAAGCGGGTTCGCTACAGGGGTTACCTTTCAGGAATTGAGTACTGCGGGTCAGTTGCTTCAGCAGGACATGCTGGATCCTGACTTAGAACAGCAAGCAGTAGAGATCATTCAAAAAATTCAGGAAACCGAGCTTTTTGATCTCTTAGAGAATTCATTAGGAGATGCTTCGAAAAGAATTGCCACTTTAGTGACAGCGAGCATTCCGGATGATGACAAGATCATTTCTTTTAGGCGTAATAATTCTTCGGACAGTTTCGACATTGGGGAATTTGTTTAGGCAAATTCCCCTTTACTATTTAAAGAAACTTCAATCTGGTCTGTTATCAAACAATTCATGGAGCTTCTGCTGAAGAACTTTTTTGTCCGGAAGCTGGGTCTTGTATTCGGAAACCATGGTAGGAGACAGACTTCTGCTAAGCGCATATTCTACCACCTCACTATCTTTGTCTTTACACAGCAGTACGCCAATGCTTGGGTTTTCATTCTGACGTTTGACATCCCTGTCCAGTGCCTCCAGATAAAAGTTGAGCTGACCTAAATGTTCGGGTTTGAATTTATCTGATTTCAATTCAAATGCGACCAGGCATTGCAGACCTCTATGGAAGAATAAAAGATCAATATAAAAATCAGAATTACCTACCTGTACTTTATATTCTTCACTGATGAATAAAAAATCTCTACCTAATTCCAGGATGAAGTTTTTCATCTGCTGAATGAGTCCTTTTTGGAGATCACTTTCATTAAACGTTTCAGGTAAATTCAAAAAGTCAAAGACATAGCTGTCCTTAAAGGTATTGGCAATGTCTGCGTTGGTTTCTCTCAACACTGTTGAGAGTTTTGAATTTCCGATCATGGTTCTTTCAAAAAGACTGCTGGAAATTTGCCTCTCAAGTTCCCTAAAACTGTAATTTTCCTGCTTTGTGAGTTTGATGTAAAACTCTTGTTCTTCAATTGTTTTGCAACGTGAAAATATAGCCAGATTATGGGACCAGCTGATTTCTCTCAACAGTGTTGAGACTTTTGGAAACTCCTTGTAGGTTTCATAAAACTGTTTCATTCTCCAAAGATTCTTATCCGAAAATCCTTTGATGTCAGGCTCATTGGTCTGGATATAGTGAGATAATTCTTTGACCACAGATTGTCCCCATTCACTCAGTTCTACCTTCTTGCTGATATATTCCCCTATATTCCAGTATAAATCGATCAGTTCTGCATTGACCGTTTTTATAGCATTGTTACGAGATCGCTTGATAAGTTCAATAATGTCGGTGAACCTTTTATCCATGATTGTCTTTTTTGAAATTCCCTACAAATTTACAATTAATTATAAACGAATGCTGGTAAGTGCCTTGTTAGTTGAAAGCCAAAAGATTCCTGATGACGCCATTAGCCTAAAAAAATTCCAAAGCTCAGACATCTTTGTCCCATAGTTCCGCAAAGTGCGGCACACCATAACAAATTGATGTGTTTCAATTATGAAAAAACAAAGAAAAAGACTACTGGTATCAAGTTTAACCTTTATAGCAGTAACAGGTGTATTTGCCCAGGGCAATGGTGCCGCAGGGATCAACGAAGCTACTCAGATGGTCACCTCTTATTTTGAACCGGCTACCCAATTGATCTATGCCATCGGGGCAGTCGTCGGACTCATCGGAGGGGTTAAGGTTTACAACAAGTTCAGCAGCGGTGATCCTGACACCAGCAAGACTGCTGCAAGCTGGTTTGGAGCGTGTATCTTTCTGATCGTGGCGGCAACGATCCTTCGTTCATTCTTCCTTTAAACTTTAACAATATGAATATCTATAATATCAACAAAGGAATCGGAAGAACGGTCGAGTTCAAAGGATTAAAAGCACAATATCTGTTCATTTTCGCAGGAGGCTTGTTGGGAATACTCGTATTCGTGATGGTCATGTACATGGCAGGAGTCAATACCTATCTCTGCCTTATAATTGGTGGTATGAGCAGTGGAATTCTCATCTGGCAGACCTTCTCACTGAATGGAAAATACGGAGAACACGGTCTGATGAAATTAGGCGCTCAAAAAAAGTATCCCAAATATATCATCAGCCGTAAGAGTATTTACCGGTATCTGAAAACCAACCATAAAAGAGCAGGCGTATGAGAAATTCTTCCAAAGCAGCAACCTTGGAAAGCAAATTTCCATTGCTTGCGATTGAAAATGATTGCATCATTTCAAAGGACGCTGATGTTACGATTTGCTTTAAAGTAAAACTTCCAGAACTGTTTACCGTTGCTTCCGCTGAGTACGAAGCTATGCATTCCGCCTGGTTCAAGGCGATTAAAACACTGCCTGATTTTACGGTCGTCCATAAACAGGACTGGTTTATTAAAGAAAACTACAATCCTGATTTATCGAGAGAAGATCAGAGTTTTTTGTCAAAATCTTTTGAAAGACATTTCAATGAGAGACCCTTTTTAAATCATTACTGCTACCTGTTCATCACGAAAACCAGTAAGGAAAGAATGCGGATGCAGAGCAACTTCTCATCTCTCTGCAAAGGCAGGCTGATTCCCAAAGAGATTAAGGATAAAGAGGTAATCAGTCGTTTTTTTGAAGTGGTCGACCAGCTGGAGCGGATCATGAATGACAGTGGTTACATTCATTTGGAAAGGCTGACTGAAGATGAGATCTCAGGAACCCGCGAAAGATCAGGACTATTGGAACAGTATCTTACTTTATCACGAGATACTCATCCATCATTACAGGATATTAAGCTCGGATCTGAAGAAATGCGGATTGGTAACAATCGCATCACTATGCACACCTTATCGGATACAGAAGATCTGCCCGGTACTGTTACATCTCACAGCCGTTATGAAAAGTTAAGTACAGACCGCAGTGACTGTCTTCTGTCATTTGCTTCTCCCGTAGGACTTCTGTTAAGCTGTAATCACATTTATAATCAGTATTTGTTCATTGACAACAGTGATGAGAACCTGAACAAGTTTGAAAAATCTGCTAGGAACATGCATTCGCTTGCACGGTACAGCAGAGCCAATCAGATCAATAAGGAGTGGATTGAAAAGTATCTGAACGAAGCTCATTCTTTCGGTCTGCAATCTATCCGCGCTCATTTCAATGTCATGTCATGGTCCGATAATCCTGCTGAGCTCAAGCAGTTAAGAAATGATACAGGAAGTGCTTTGGCTTTAATGGAATGTAAACCCCGTCATAATACAACCGACACAGCAACATTATATTGGGCAGGCATTCCGGGGAATGCAGGCGATTTTCCAAGTGAAGAAAGCTTCTACACATTTATTGAACCTGCTCTATGTTTTTTCACAGAAGAAACCAACTATCAGGATTCGCCTTCACCATTTGGGATTAAGATGGCTGACCGCCTAATGGGAAAGCCTATTCACCTGGATATTTCAGATCTGCCGATGAAGCAGGGGATTATCACCAATAGAAATAAGTTTATCCTTGGTCCTTCAGGCAGCGGTAAATCTTTCTTTACCAACCATATGGTACGACAGTATTATGAGCAGGGCGCTCATGTTCTTCTGGTGGATACCGGAAATTCCTACCAGGGATTATGTGAACTGATTAAAGGTAAAACCAAAGGAGAGGACGGGGTATATTTTACTTATACAGAAGACAATCCTATTGCCTTCAATCCATTCTATACCGATGACGGAATCTTTGACATCGAAAAAAGGGAGAGTATTAAAACATTGATTCTGACACTATGGAAAAGAGATGATGAACCACCGACCCGTTCAGAGGAGGTGGCCCTTTCCAATGCAGTCAGCGGATATATTGAAAAGATTAAATCCAATGATCAGCATCCTTCTTTCAACGGTTTCTACGAGTATGTAAAAGAGGATTATCAGAAAGTTCTGGAGCAGAAGAAAGTGAGAGAAAAGGACTTTGATATTGCCAACTTTCTCAATGTGCTGGAACCTTACTACAGAGGAGGCGAATATGACTATCTGCTCAATTCAGAAAAGCAGCTTGACTTATTATCCAAACGTTTTATAGTTTTTGAAATCGATGCCATTAAAGATCATAAAATTCTGTTTCCCATTGTGACCATTATCATCATGGAAGTTTTCATCAATAAGATGCGAAGACTTAAAGGAATCAGAAAGCTGATCCTTATCGAAGAGGCCTGGAAAGCCATTGCAAAGGAGGGAATGGCAGAGTATATCAAATATCTTTTCAAAACAGTCAGAAAATTTTTCGGAGAAGCTATTGTGGTGACTCAGGAAGTTGATGACATCATACAATCACCGATTGTGAAGGAAAGTATCATCAACAATTCGGACT
Organism: Chryseobacterium sp. KMC2; assembly: GCF_016756935.1. Classification (NCBI taxonomy): domain Bacteria; kingdom Pseudomonadati; phylum Bacteroidota; class Flavobacteriia; order Flavobacteriales; family Weeksellaceae; genus Chryseobacterium; species Chryseobacterium sp. KMC2. The sequence goes on along the minus strand of NZ_JAESIT010000001.1, from coordinate 544,196 downwards.
GTAAAATCCTTCTCGATCAGCGTAAGTATATGAACAAGTTCGATGACATTCAGGCCATGCTGGGATTGACTGATAAGGAAAAAGCTCAGGTACTTTCTATCAATATGAACAATGATCCACGAAGATTGTATAAGGAAGTCTGGATTGGATTAGGAGGAACGCACTCTGCGGTCTATGCGACTGAAGTTTCTACCGAAGAATATCTGGCTTATACTACTGAAGAAACAGAAAAGATGGAAGTGATGAATCTTGCATCAGAACTTGATGGGAATGTCGAACATGCCATCAAGCGGATTTCTCTAAAGAGAATCAAATCGAATACGAAAGACAATTAAATCATTTAAAATTTTACAACAATGAAAAACTTAATCATCAAAACCATGATGGTAGCATTCTTCACTACCGTAACATTTGCACAAGCGCAATTTGTCGTAACAGATCCTGCTAATCTGGCATCCGGAATTCTGAATTCAGCCAACGAAATTGTGCAGACTTCATCAACCGTTTCCAACGTCGTTAAGAACTTCAATGAGGTCAAAAAGGTGTATGAGCAGGGCAAAGAATATTACGATAAGCTTAAAGCGGTCAACAACCTTGTCAAAGATGCCAGAAAAGTTCAGCAGACTGTTCTTTTGGTGGGTGATGTTTCTGAAATGTATGTGAATAATTTCGGTAAAATGCTGAATGACCCCAACTTCAGTGCTCAGGAATTAGCTTCTATTGCCAATGGTTATTCTGCGCTTCTTACAGAAAGTACGGAGCTATTGAAAGAGCTGAAGGAGATTATTACTTCCAGCGGCTTATCACTTAATGATAAAGAAAGGATGGATGTTGTTGACCGGGTGTATAAAGAGGTTAAAGCGTATCATAATCTGGTAAGATACTACACCAACAAGAATATTTCGGTCAGCTACCTGAGAGCTAAAAAACAAAACAATACCCAAAGGGTGTTAGATCTTTACGGAACCTCGAACCAAAAATACTGGTAAAATGGAACCTAACAACTTACACGAAGTACTGCGTTCCGTATATGAAGAAATGATGCCGATGTGCGCCGATATGGCGGCTGTCGCAAAAGGAGTTGCAGGTTTAGGCGCTTTGTTTTATGTGGCATTAAAAGTCTGGCAGTCATTGAGCCGTGCGGAACCTATTGATTTGTTTCCCATGTTGAGACCATTTGCCATTGGCATCTGCATTATGTTTTTCTCGACATTGGTTTTAGGAAGTTTGAATGGGGTGATGAGTCCCATTGTTCAGGGCAGTCATGCCATGCTGGAAAATCAAGTAATGGATATGAATGACCTCCAGCAAAAGAAAGATCTTTTGGAGCGTGAAGCCATGCTTAGAAACCCAGAGATGGCCTATTTGATTTCCAATGAAGAATTTGACAAAAAACTGGAAGAGCTGGGATGGTCACCTTCAGATTTGGTCACGATGTCCGGAATGTATATTGAAAGGCAGATGTTTACCATCAAGAAGGATATTAGGGATGGTTTTCGTGAGTTTCTTGAAATATTGTTTCAGGCTGCTGCATTGGTTATTGATACCATCAGAACTTTCTTTCTGATCGTACTATCAATCTTGGGACCCATTGCATTTGCGATTTCAGTATGGGATGGCTTTCAGACCACTTTAACCCAATGGTTGACCAGATATGTCAGTGTTTACCTCTGGCTTCCTGTTGCGGATATATTCAGTGCGATTCTTGCCAAAATACAAACTTTGATTTTAGAACGGGATATCGAAATGCTGGCAGATCCTAGCTTCATTCCTGATACTTCCAATACGGTGTACATCATCTATATGGTGATTGGGATCATAGGTTATTTTACGGTACCAACAGTGACAGGTTGGGTGATCCAGGCAGGAGGTGCCGGTAATTTTATGCGTAATGTAAACCAGACCGCTTCAAAGTCCGGCAATGTTGCGGGAGCCGCAGTAGGTTCGGCAACAGGAAATATTTCGGGAAGATTATTAAAATAAATATACAGTTCTATGGAATTTAAAACTTTAAGAAATATTGAGAGCAGCTTCAAGCAGATTCGTTTGTTTACGTTTGTTTTTGCGGTGTTATGTTTTGGTGTGGTAGGCGTGGTCGTATTCAAGTCCTACCAGTTTGCAGAAGAGCAGCGTCAAAAGATCTATGTGTTGGATAACGGTAAATCATTAATGGTAGCGCTATCGCAGGATATGTCGATTAACAGGCCTGTGGAAGCGAGAGAGCATGTAAGACGATTTCATGAATTGTTCTTCACAATCGCTCCTGATAAGAATGCTATTGAAAGCAATGTAAAAAGGGCTTTCAATTTGGCTGATCAATCTGCATTTAACTACTATAAAGACCTCCAAGAAAAAGGCTACTATAACAGAATTATTTCCGGTAATATCCAGCAGAGAGTTGAGATAGACAGTATCGTTGCCAACTTTGACAGTTACCCTTATGACATAAAGACGTACGCAAGACAGTTTATAATAAGATCCAGCAATCTTACTATCAGAAATTTAGTCACCAACTGTTCACTGGTTAATTCTGTACGGTCTGACAGCAATCCTCAGGGATTTATCATTGAAAAATTCAACGTGCTTGAAAATAGAGATATCGAAACTGTCGAACGCTAAAATGACCAGAATGAAAAAACTAAGAGATACACTGGAAAATTATGTTGTAAAGGCTGAGAACCATTGGAAATCTCTTCCGGTAGAGCGACAAAAATTCCTGACCAAGGTTTTCTTTGGTGGTTATGTTTTGATAACCGTCATCGTCATTGTCAATATATGTGTTACTACAGGTCAAAGAAGTAATACTATTTCTATCAATCATATTGACGGCATTTCTAAGAAACCTACCGAAAAAGGATCGAAGCATAATGAAATAGTAAACTCATCCACTAAAAAATAGAATATGAAAGATTCAGAGAAAATTAGAGTGACAGAAAATGATCTCTCCCAAAATTCTAACGGAGTGAATGATCATCCCAAGGCTCAATGGGAAAGATTAAAGAAACCTTTCATCTACTTTTTGATGGCTGCTGTATGTGCATCTTGCTTTTATCTGATCTTTAAGCCCAAAACCGACCATACCATTATTGAAGAGGCTGGCTTTAATGCAGCTATTCCACAGGCAAAAGACGGTCAATTGCAGTCTGATAAGCAAAAGGCTTATGAGCAGCAGTTATTAGAGCAAAAGAATGAAGAAAAAAGAAATTCAATAACAACTTTATCAGATTACTGGAATGACCAGAACGGTGTAAACTATAATAGCAACCCACCTTCTTCAACGTCCACTAGAAGTGTACTTCAGCAATCCGATCAGAATGCTCTGAACAGTTATCGAAATGCACAGCAGACCTTAAGCTCATTCTATAATCGGGATAATCAGGAGGTCAATAACCTAAGGAAAGAAATTTCAAGGTTAAAGAATGAGTCAATGCAAAATCATGCTGTTCCTGCGGGTCTGGGAATGAACGACCAGTTAGAGCTCATGGAAAAATCGTATCAAATGGCTGCTAAGTATCTTCCAACGACGCCAAAGCAGGAAAAACCAGCAGAAAAAGAAGAGGTCGAAAAGTCAACGGAAAAGAAGGTTAAATTGACTTCAGCAATACCGGTACGTTCCAATGTTGTTTCCTCATTATACAGAGACCGGTCGGATAGTGCTTTTATCGCAGGTTTGAATCAGAATAGATTTTATGACAGTCAAAATGATTCAGAAAACTCAGTTCAAACAAAAAATGCAATAAGAGGTGTGGTCTACGAAACTAAGACTTTGGTCAACGAAAGTACATTATTTATAAGGCTTTCAGAAGCGATGAAAGTCGGAAGAGCTGAAATTCCAGCGGGGAGCTTACTGATTGCAGTAAGCAAATTTCAGGGTGGGAGGCTTCAGTTAAAAATATCTTCCATTCAATCTCAAGATAATATCTATCCTGTAGAAATCAATGTTTATGACACTGACGGTCAGATGGGATTGTATGTTCCTTATTCAGCGGAGCAGAATGCGGTAAGCGATATTGTAGCTAATATGAGCCAGACTTCAGGCACTAATATTATGATGACTCAATCAGCAGGGCAGCAGATTGCAGCTGATCTGAGCAGGGGAGTAGTACAGGGACTGTCGGGTTATTTTCAGAAGAGAGTCAGACAATTGAAAGTAACTGTAAAAGCTGGCTATCAAGTCTTCCTCTTACCCAAAAATAATTAATCAAAAAAAATAAAAATGAATACACAAAAGAGTCATTATATTCTCATTATGCTATTACTTCTATTAGTAAGCAAGGCATTTGGGCAGGATTCTGTGACAACTTATATTTCCTTGGAACAGGCAAAATTGGACCCTTTCCGGATTAATGTCACCTACAATAAAACAAGTCATCTGATATTCCCCTCATCAATACGATATGTTGACCTGGGAAGTGATCTCTTGGTTGCCAATAAGGCAGAGCCTATAGGAAACGTTCTTCGGGTTAAGTCAGCTGTCAGTGATTTTGAAGAGGAAACTAATTTTTCGGTCATTACTGAAGATGGAAAATTTTACAGTTTTGATGCATCCTACAGTTCTTATCCGGAAATACTCAGCTATGATTTAGTAAAACTTCAGAGAGGTATGGAGAGACAGTATGCTGATGTATTATTTGAAGATCTTAAAGGAAGCTCAACTTCTTTCACCTGGCTCATTATGGAAAATCTTTACAGGAAAAGCAACAGAACTATTAAACATATTGTTTCAAAAAGCTATGGAATTGAGTTTTCAGTCAGAGCACTGTACGTTAATGACAGCAAGTTTTATTTCACATTGCAGGTTAAGAATCAAAGTAATGTGGGGTATGCTATTGAATGGGTCAATTTTAAAATTGTTGATAAAAAGAACTTAAAGCGAACGGTCGTTCAGGATAAGATTTTAGAGAAGGTTCGTACCTATTTCCCGGAAAGGATAATAGCTGATCATTCAGACAGTAAAGGGATTTATATGCTTGATCAGTTTACGCTCTTAAAAGATCAGGTTTTGGAGATTGAAATTCTGGAAAAGAATGGGGGAAGGCATCTGAAAGTACAGCTTGAAAATGAAGATCTTGTTCATGCAAGATTGATAAACAGTTTAACCATTAAAACGGAGTAAGATGCACAAAATATTTTTAACAGTCATCTTAACGATGATACTGGGTAGCAAAATATTTGCTCAACAGATGATTCCCAAGCAAATTGGTATTGAATTTACCTATTCGGTATTTCCAAAATCTCCAGAAAAGCAAAATTATATGTTTAGTACGGGGCTTGTTTCTTACTCGAAGAATGGTAATTACTTTTTTGGACTGACAGAATTTAGCAGAAAATATTATAAATACACTAGCTGCGATATTCCGATAGATACGTTTCTGCTTAACAGTGGTTACAGTTTTTATCTATGGGGAGACTTCATGCGAAATGTCAATCTTAATCTGGGAATTGGAGGTCTTGTTGGTTATGAACAGGTTAATAGAGGCAATGAATTGCTATATGACGGTTCAATGTTAACAGCAACGGATAATTTTATTTATGGAGCAAATGGTAAGCTATCTATTGAAAGCTATCTGACCGAGCATTTAGTTTTCCTGGTCAACGGACAACTTCGCTTTTTGAAAAATAGCCAAATGGCTAATTTTCACTCTCTGCTGGGGGTTGGAATAAGATATAATTTCTAAAAATAATGAAAAATGAAAAATATAATTAATACAGCTAAAATACAATTAAAGTGTTTCTTGCTACTATTTGTGATTGGACTATTTGTACAATCATGTGAGAAAGATGATTTGGAAATTCAGCAGAATTATCCTTTTAAGGTGTCGGTTATGCCTGTTCCTAAGGATATCGCTAAAGATGAGTATGTGGAGATCCGTATCAAAATTATTCCTGAGGGTAATTTTGCTGACACCAAATATTATCTTCGATATTTTCAGTTTGAGGGAGCAGGAAAGCTGCAGTATTATAACACTCAACCTTACTTTCCTAATGATATTTATCCTCTTTATGAGAAAGAGTTCAGATTGTATTATACTTCAACCTCTGAAGTTTCACAATCATTTACGGTATGGCTCTCAGACAGTTTTGGAAATGAGGAGAAAATTGAATTTCAATTCAACAACAAAAAGCTAAACGGATAAATACTATTTCTTTAGCTTACAAATATATATTTCCACTTCAAATAAAACCATCTAATTTGAGAAGCATTGTTTAGTATTTGCGGAAAGATGGTTGGGCTCCTAAAGGGCAATCATCTTTCCGCGACGCCACAAGAATCCAGACCGGGAACCGGCTCTGGATTCTTATTTTTCAGAAATTTAAGTTTCTTATAAAATACCTTCATCGGAGAAAGAGAAGGAGTCTATTGAAGTTATTATACAATGATCAAGCAGTTTAATATTTAATAATTGTCCAGCTTCTTTTATTTTTTGTGTAATGTTTATGTCTTCACGAGAAGGCGTCAGGTTGCCGGAAGGATGGTTATGGGCTATAATAAATGATACGGCATTACATAATAGAGCTCCCTGCATGATGATTCTGATATCAACAAGAGAAGAGGTAATTCCAGATTCTGATATTTTTTGTATTCCTAAGACCTTGTTAGCCTGATTCATATACATTGAGTAAAATGCCTCTCTGTAGTCGATCTGATCTGCATCAAAATGTTCCCTGAAAATATCTGTAGCATCCTGGGAGTTCAGTACTTTTTTTTCAGCATTTCCTTTTCTTGTGTAGATCAATTTGATCTCATTTACGATATTGTATTTCATTGTTATTGCTCTGAGTACGGCAGAGCCTTTTGTTTCCCGTACTTAAGTTAAAACAGCATTTATTTAAAACATCTTTGAACTGTTATGTGTCTTTTTTAGATCAAAAGCCTTTTCAATCTCTTCTCCGTCCTATTTCTTAAAAGCCTTTCAGGCTTCGCTGAATATTTTTTCAAAAGAAAAACCGGAAAAAAGAAAGCAGATATGAAGTGTTGACAATGAAAAAAAACAAAAGGAAACGGAATAATTGGAGGGTACCTTTAGGGAGGAAACCGTTTATGCCGTAGTCTTTTGGTTGGATTAGCAAGACGGCTGGCAACAATAACTTAGCTGCCTTTTTACCGTTTTTTTATGGAAAATGTTTCGTGTAATAGCAGTCAATAACCTGTTTTTGTATATGAAATGAATGTTTAAATTAACAATGTTGATTTTATTTGTATTTTAGTTGAATCTAAGAATGATGAATTTCTTTGCATCAATTTTCTCTTGTTGCACCTAAAAAATAAATTTAAACGTAATCACATCTTTTATAAATAAAAATTTTTTCCGCCTGATGGTTGATGTTAAGTGTTTCGTTTGATTTTACATGTTTCAAGCGTTAGACATTTATATTTAAAAGCCAAATACATCACATAAGTGTCTGGGTTTAATTTCAGAACAGTTGTCCAATACTTTTATTAAAAAAGTATTGGTATGGAGAAGAAAGTTGAAATTAGTAACATTACTATAGAGGAGATTATCAAGATTTTTAAAGAAGAGGAGGGAATTGAATTAAGTTTTGAAGAGGCGAAAGATATTTTAAGCTTTCTGACGATGCTCTTAAAAATTACCATTAAGAGTTTTTTAGAACAATAGTATTTTCTAAGATTTATATATGAAAAAAGCCGATTTATATATCCGTGTGTCAACTGATGAGCAGGCAGATAAGGGATACTCGCAAAGAGATCAGGAGGAACGATTAAAACGTTATTGTGAAAACAATAACATTAAAGTAGGTCAAATCATTTATGAAGATTACTCAGCCAAGACTTTTATCAGGCCAGAGTGGATTAAATTACTGGATACACTAAAGAAAAAAAGCTCGAAAACGAATCTGCTGCTTTTTACAAAATGGGATCGCTTCAGCAGGAACGCTGGAGATGCTTATCAAATGATTAACATACTTAGGAAAATTAACGTTGAACCGCAGGCCATTGAGCAACCATTAGATCTTTCAATTCCTGAAAATAAAATGATGCTGGCTATATATCTTGCTGCACCGGAAGTTGAAAACGACAGGCGCGCTCTGAATACTTATTATGGAATGCGCCGTGCTAAAAAAGAAGGCGGATTAATGGGAAGGGCACCTTATGGCTACACTAACAGAATAACGGAGAACGGGAAAAAGTATGTAATCCCGAAGGAACCGGAAGCTTCCAATATGAAATGGGCATTCAATGAAATGTCCAAAGGCGTTTATTCAGCGAGCCAAATCATGGATATGATGAACAGAAAAGAAGGAAAGTCAGTTAAGATAAGTGCCTTTCTTGCAAGTTTACGCAATACCGCATATTGCGGGAAAATTTACGTGGAGCAATTCAATGAAGAGGAGGCTCATTTTGTTAAAAGTATTCATGAACCTTTGATCAGTGAAGAACTATTCGAAAAAGTTCAATGTATAATGGATGGAAATGTGAATCAAGCCAGACCTAATGTAAAAGTACTGTCTGACGATAATTTGCCATTAAGAGGTTTCCTTGTGTGTCCAGAATGTGGTCATTTGATTACAGGTAGTGCCTCTACGGGACGTTCCGGAAATAAATATTATTACTATCATTGCCAGTCCCCGTGTTCATACCGTTACAAATCTGAGATTATTAATTCTAAATTTTTAGAGATATTGCAGTCATTGGAAATGCGCATATCTATAAAAAATTATTTGAAAAAAGTGCTGAGGCAAAATTTTGAAAAATTAATCAATAATCCCCAAAGAGAAAGGAAAGCAATTCTATTAGAAATAGATCGTTTAAACAGCAGATTGAAACAGGCAAGAAATAAATTAATGGAGGAAGTAATTGATGATGAAGATTATCTTGAAATTAAGACCGACTGTAAAGGACAAATTGAAAAGCTCGAAGCTAAATTAACTAAAGGAAAGGATAATAAGAAAATAGATTTTCAAAAACTACTAGACCAAGCATTATCGAACCTAGTAGACCTTGCGAAAGTCTATACTGATGGGGATATCGAGGTAAAACGTAAAATAATTGGTTCGATATTTCCTGAAAAATTGCAATTTTCAGAAAATCATTATCGAACCACCCGACCCAATGTTTTGTTCTCTTATATATACCAGATAAACAATGAGTTAGGCATGAAAAAAAACCGGAAAGAAAGTGAATTGTCACCTCTTTCCGGTCTTGTACCCAGTACCAGAATCGAACTGGTACATCTTTCGATACTAGAGTTTGAGTCTAGCGCGTCTACCAATTCCGCCAACTGGGCTTGTTTTAAATCGGTGTGCAAATATAGAAACTTTTTTTAATGTTCAAAAGCTTTTTGGAATATTTTTTTAAAAATTAATCTCCAAACCATCGTAGGCAAGGTGGATTCCGGCTGGAAGCTGCTTATCTTCAACGTCATGCAGCCCCAGATGATGACTGATGTGAGTGAGAAATAATTTCTTAGGTTGTAGCTCTTCAAACAGCCTGATAACATCCGGAAGGATAAAGTGGGCAGGATGAGGGTCAAATTTTCTGATACAGTTTAAAATCAGAACATCTAAATTCTTCAGTTTTTCCTTTTCCTTATCCGAAATAAAACCGGCATCCGTTATATAAGCAAGATTTTTGAACTTATATCCAAACACCGTAATTTTAAAATGAATGACCTCTACAGGAGTAATTTCCGTATCCAACACCCGGAACGGCTTATTTTCAATCTCATGAAGCTCAAAAGCAGGAGCACCCGGATACCTTACGTCACTAAAGGCATAAGGAAAACGGTTTCTTATTTCATGGGCCACTCTCTGATAGCAATAAAGGGGAACATCTTTTCCACTTTTAAAAATCAACGGACGCATATCATCAAGTCCAATGACATGATCATTATGTTCGTGGGTAATCAGTGCTATATCTACGTTATGCTCATGATTAATAAGCATTTGCTGCCTGAAATCCGGACCGCAATCGATCAGTATTTTTTTATTTTCCTCCGTAGTAACCATTACTGAAGAGCGAAAACGTTGGTCTTTGGGATTTTTGGAAGTACACACTTCACATGTACATCCTATAACGGGTACACCTTGGGAAGTACCGGTTCCTAAAAATTTCAACTTCATTTTGTTTTGAGGTTGGTTTAATTTTGGTAAATTTACAAAAAATTTCACGTCCTAATGTATCAGAAACTAACTCCTAAACAAAAAGCATTAACAATTAATCTAGATCCTACTATTTATGGTACTTTCGCAGAAATTGGAGCAGGGCAGGAGACTGTTCGTCACTTTTTTAGAGCAGGAGGAGCTTCCGGTACGATTGCTAAGGCCATGTCTGCTTATGACAAAGATTTTAGTGATGCGATCTATGGTAAAGAGGTTAAAAACAGGTATGTTACCCAAAACAGACTTCGAAAAATGCTTCGCTATGAAGTAGCGTTAATTGAAGAAAGAATTTCACGCGATAATAATCCTGATAGAAAATTTTTCTCTTACGCGAATACTGTAACCACCATTAATTTTGACAAAACAGTAAAAGGCCATGGTTGGGTAGGAATTCGTTTTCAAACCAAAGAAAATGAGGATTATAACGAGATTGTTATTCACGTAAAGTTTAACGAAAATGATGCTACCTTACAACAGGAAACCTTAGGGAATCTGGGGGTAAACCTTATTTTCGGAGCTTTTAATTACTTTGACAATCCAAGAACATTGGTAGAGTCTCTATATGACGATGTCGCAAAAGACAACCTGGAAATCGATATGATTGATTTCAGTGGGCCGGCTTTTGCCTATGTAGATAACAGACTGATGTCATTACAGCTGGTGAAAAACGGAATGACTGATGCTGTCATCTTCAATTCCCAGGGGAGTAATATGCTTCCGGCAGATGTATTATACAAGAAAAATATTTTTGCAGTAAGAGGAAGTTTCAGACCGGTTACCAAAGTGAATATAGATATGCTTCAGAACGGGATGGATATGTTTTTCAAAGACGCTATCTGTACGCATGAAGAAACAGAAGTACTTATTGAGATTACGATTTCAAACCTTAGGGCAGATGGGGATATTGATGAAAGGGATTTCCTGGATAGAGTAGATATTCTCGGTAAGCTAGGTTATACTGTTATCATTTCGAACTTCTCTGAATATTACAGACTAATTGATTATTTTGCATCCTATACAAGTGGAGATATTGGTGTAGCAATGGGAGTAAATAACCTGTTAATGGTATTTGATGAGAAATATTATAAAAACCTTTCAGGGGGAATTCTTGAAGCATTCGGGAAGTTTTTCCGAAACGGAATGAGAGTTTATCTGTATCCATATAAAGATCCTGAAACCCATCAGTTGCTGGATTCTTCCAACCTTAAAGTAGAAGAAAACCTTAAAGAACTCTACAAATATTTTAAACATAACAACCGTATTGTAGACATTACCAACTATAATCCTGAGTTTTTGGAAATCTATTCGAGAGAAATATTAAGAAAAATAGCATGCTGTGTTAAAGGTTGGGAAACTCAGGTTCCGGAAGGAGTAGCTGAAATGATTAAAGAACGTGGAATGTTTGGTTACAAAGAAGAACTTTCCTTAAAACAATTCTCTTAAAAATAAATAAAATGTCAGAATTAAAGAAAAGACTTTCCTCAATTCTTGAAAGTCCTAAACATAATACAGAAGAAAAACTTCAGAAAGTTTGTCATCTGTTGGATCAGGAAATCTCTTATTTTAACTGGACAGGGTTCTATTTTAAAAATGGAGATAAAGATGAGCTGATCTTAGGCCCCTATGTGGGAGCTCCTACAGATCATACCATTATTCCTTATGGAAAAGGAATTTGCGGTCAGGTAGCTGTTTCCAATGAAACATTTGTTGTTCCTGATGTTCAGGAAGAAAGCAATTATTTAAGCTGTTCAATTGATACCAAAGCGGAAATTGTTGTTCCTATATTTAAAGACGGGAAAAACGTTGGCCAGATTGATATTGATTCCCATAAAGTTGATCCTTTTACTACTGAGGACCGTGAATTATTAGAATGGCTTTGTAACGAAGTTTCCAAGGTTTTATAATTGAAAATCAATTCATGATAAAATACAGACTCCAGCTTTTTATAGTTGGAGTTTTTTTGGGATCGGAATGCTGGAAGATACAGTATTTTATAGGCGTGATAATTGAAAAATAATCTCTGTCATTCCGCAGGAATCTAAATGACGTAAAGAAAAATAGGTTGTAGAGATTCCTACGGAATGACAAAACAGGCTTTTAATTAACCACCCCGTCAAAAATTCTTTGAATTTTCGCCACCCCTCCGGAAGAGGGGAATATTACTTCTTCCATTGTAATATACATTATGATATCGGTGAAAATCGCAGATTTTCAAAAGCTTAAGTGTACTTCTTATGCGCAAAGCTTTTCACTAAAAATAAACTTAAGTGTTTAAAAATTTTGCGCCTCTTGGCGACGTCGAATCTTCGACTTGTGGTAAAAAAATTAAATCTGCATCAAGTGTATCTCTGCCAGGAAGTCTTTAAAGTAATGCTCACACTTTGCAATATGGGTTCCATACCACGAAAATGCTTCGCCATCAACAATCATTATTTTTTTATCGGGATAAACTGTTTTCAATTCCTCAATATGTTTTTCTTTAAACGGAAATGGCTCGGAAGAAAGCATAATGACATCAGCTTCAGCAAGGTCTTCAGCAGTAATTTCAGGATACCGGGTTTGATCTTTAAAAATATTTTCAAAACCTATTTCTGATAAAATTTTATGAATAAAAGTATCAGAACCAACGGTCATATAGGGATTTTTCCAGATGAGATAGGCTGCTTTTACCTTGTTTTCCAGCTTTGACTGATTGAGAATGTCATAGATCTTAAGATTAAAAAGCTGCGCCCTTTCTTCTTTATTCAGGATTTTTCCAAGATTTTTCAGAAGATAGTAATTGTCTTCAATTGTTTCAACATTGGTTACAATTACTTTGAATTCAGCCATTAAAGCTTCCACCTGTTCTTTGATGTTTTCCTCTTTGTTGGCAAGGATAAGATCCGGTTGCAGAGCTTTTATCTTATCAATATTGATGTTTTTGGTGCCTCCAATTATCGTTACATTTTTTACTTTATCCTGGGGATGGATGCAAAATTTTGTCCTTCCGATAATTTCCTTTTCAGTTAGTCCTAAGTCAAATAAAGCCTCCGTAATAGAGGGTACGAGAGAAACAATTTTCATATGGGCATGTTAGATGATGCCTAAAATTACAAAAGTTTTCCGGTTAAGAAAAGTCCGGCTACCGTAAAATAAATGATAAGTCCCGTTACATCTACCAATGTTGCTACAAAAGGAGCGGAAGAAGTTGCTGGATCCAGATTTAATTTTTTTAAGACAAATGGAATCATAGACCCGGATAAAGTTCCCCATAATACAATGGCGATCAGAGAAACAGAGACACTGAGTCCTACATATGCCCAATATTCACCATAATTGAAGAGCCCGATTTTCTGCCAAAGCATAATCCTGACAAAACCGATAATCCCCAGAATAAGCCCCAGGCAAATCCCCGAAATAATTTCCTTTTTCATGACATACCACCAGTCTTTCAATCCGATTTCCTGAAGTGCCATAGCACGGATAATCAGTGTAGCAGCCTGTGATCCGGAGTTCCCACCACTGGAGATAATTAACGGTACAAATAATGCAAGAACAACAGCTTTTTCAATTTCTTTATCAAAATATCCCATCGCTGAGGCTGTTAGCATTTCTGAAACGAAAAGAATAATCAGCCAGGTAGCCCTTTTCTTGATCATTTCTGTCCATGAAGTCTGGATATAGGGAAGATCTAATGCGTCCAATCCCCCAAATTTCTGGATATCCTCGGTATTTTGCTGTTCAATTTGGTCAAGAATATCATCAATCGTTACAATACCAACCAAAACACCGGCTTCCGTAATAATAGGAAGAGCACCCCGGTCATATTTTTCGAAGTAAGTTACTGCGTCTTCTTTCGAAGTCGTCGTCATAATGGCTACAAAATGATTATCTGTAATATCGGAAACCAAAGTATCTTCCTCAGCAAGAAGGAGAGTACCGATAGCAAGGTCATCTATCAGGCGGTTTCTTTCATCCACCACATACAGATAGTTCATTGTTTCTACCTTTTTTCCCACTTTTTTGATCTGCTGAAGACATCGCTTTACTGTCCATTCCTTACGGATTTGAATATAATAAGGAGTCATCAGACGGGCAATAGAATCAGAATTATACCCTAGAAGCTTCAATGCAATTCTTCTTTCCTGCGGATTAAGATGATTGATTGAATACTTGATAAGCTCATCCGGAAAGTCCTCAAAAAGGGCAGTCCTGTCATCGGGAGTCATTGCATTCAGGATTTCTGAAACTTCGTCACTTCCGATACTTCTTATGGTATCTTCCTGGAAATCAGGATCAAGATGGGAGAATACTTCTGCTTTGTACTCCTTCGGAACCTTCAAAAACGCGAGTAGCCTCTCGTCAGCTGGAAGTTCGCTGAGAGTTTCGGCAATATCGGCGGGATTGAAAATAAGTTGGTATCTAGAGTTCAAAACGTGAAATTTTTTGGATATGCAAAAATAATTCAAATTTTTAAGACTGAGCCATAAACTGGGAAAATTAAGGATTTATTAAAGTGTAAGCTATGAGAAAAGCACAAAAGAACATCTGTATGACAGGCATTTTTTATCATAGTTTTTTCTTGTCCGGTTCATTTTTTATGATAAGTGTTCCTGGAGTAGTTACCATAAAGATTGTTTAATTTAAAATAAGGGTATTTGAACCTTGTTAAAATATAGCTTTATAAAAAAACACCTGCCGGAGCAGATGTTCAAAAAATTAAATTTTAAATTCCAATATTGTTTATTCAAAAATTGGTTCACATTCCGGAGTAGGCGAAAACAGACAGGTACCACCTGTACAGCATTGAAACGGATCGCATTGTGAACTGTCACTGCATTTTTTAATGATTCCACTGCCATTGATCTCTGTTTGTTCCTTTCTGCTCAGCTTTTTTAAATTTTGAGTTTTCATGGGTATTGATTTTAATAATTAAGGGTAAAAGTCCTTTTTTAATCTTCAAAACATATATGTTCCATACAAACTCCTTTGCAGCACATCCCAAAAATGCATTGTGAGTGTTCTGTACATTTTTTCAGATCTCCACCCTTGATTTGCTTTGTAGCTTCCCTACTAAGTTTCTTTAAATTTTTCATATGATTTAGTTTTAATGTGTAACTAAAATAATATTTTTTTTCTAATTATTCATCATTTAGTGAAAATATTTTACTGAAAATCAGTGTTTTATTTTATATTTTCCATTTGTACATAAAAAAGACACCCGGAAAACAGGTGTCAAAATGCAGTTCTATTGAATGGTATTCAATACTACCTTAAAACTCTATACAGATGTGCGGTGAACAGATCCCGTTACAACACCATCCTACAGAACATGGGTTGTGTTCGCTACATCTTTCGGTGGCTCCGCCGTTAATCTGCTTAGCGGTTTCTCTGCTAAGCTTTTTTAGATTTTTCATATTAGGCTAGGTTTTAATGTGCTTCTGAACTGAATCTTATTCGATAGGACACATAATGGGTGTACAAACACCGTCACAACACCATCCGATAGTACAAGGTACTGTATTGCTACATCTTCTGATAGCTCCGCCGTTAATCTGCTTAGCGGCTTCTCTACTAAGTTTTTTTAGATTTTTCATATGATTTAGATTTTATGTCAGACTAAAATAGTAAAAATTTTTAAATTATTCATCAAATGGTGAAAATATTTTACTGGTAACCAGTGTGTTGTTGGATTTTTTTAATTTATGCATAAAAAAGACCCCTCTTGAAATTAGGGGTCTGCATATATTGTTGAAATTTGCTCCTGATTCTGAGAAAAGATCGGAGAAAGGGAAAATTTTGATAAGTAAGCAGTATGAAATGGGCAATCAATGATGTGCTTACAGGAATTTTATTTCTACTGTTGCACTAAAGCTCCGCTTCAGTCGGTTTCAGTTTTCTCAGTTTCTTAAGAATGTCTCTTATAGCACCTTCTGTTCCTATCTTTACAGAATTTACAGTAGACCCCAGCAGACGCATATTTTTCCGGTAGGTATCATAGTCACTCTCCGTAATCAGATTTCCATCGGATGCAAAAAGTTTCATACTGACCACTACCTGATTAGAGAAAACATATTTTCCAATACCTACTTTGAAATATCTTACCTTAGAAATAATGGCAAAATCTGCATCATTATTGACGCAATAATCCATGATCGTCTGTTTATCGATACTATCAAAAGGAATCTGAACCTCTGCTCTGAGCATTTTATTTCTTCTTCCGCTGAAACTGTCAGAAACAACATCAAAGAAGGCATTATTGGTAGGCTCTTTTATTTCATCAATATCAGGCTCTACCTCGGGATTGAAGTAAAGAACTTTCTTTATTTTATCATCAGCATTTTTCTGTGCTTGTACTGAAGTAATGCCAATTAATAAGAAAGTAGTAACTGTTGTAAGAAGTATAATTTTTCTCATTTGTAATTCGAATGCAAAATTACTGCCTTTTCGTTGGATTCCATATAATTTATTAAGAAATTTTTAACATTTTTTTCTATCAATTTTGATTTATGAAATCAATAATGTTTGCAGAATCAAAAAATAGTCGTAATTTTGCACCCGTTACATAATAATCATTAAACAATATTGGAATGTACTTAACAACAGAAAAAAAAGCAGAAATTTTCGCAAAACATGGAAAATCTGCACAAGACACAGGAAGCGCTGAAGGACAAGTAGCTCTTTTTACATTTAGAATCAATCACTTATCTCAGCATTTGAAGGCTAATCGTCATGACTTCAATACTGAAAGATCTTTGGTGAAATTGGTAGGTAAAAGAAAAAGCTTATTGGATTATCTTAAGAAAAAAGATATTACAAGATACAGAGCTATCATTGCTGAACTAGGTTTAAGAAAATAATCTGTAAAGATTTTCAACAAAAAAAGCAACTTCGAAAGAGGTTGCTTTTTTTTGTTTGGTGTCAAAAAATGTATTGAAAGAATAATCCTGCAAAACACATGAGCAGAGGTGAGAATTCCTCTCTTCCGGAGAGGTGGCGAAAATTCAAAAAATTTTAACGGGGTGGTCAACACTACCACTTTTTTATCCTAAAGTTATTCAACAGTCTGTTTGTCATTCCGTAGGAATCTTCTGCGGAATGATAAAGATTAGGCTTTAACCACAAATCAAAGATTTGACGTCGCCAAGAGGCGCAAAATTTTTAAACACTTAAGTTTATTTTAAGTGACAATCTTTGTGCATAAGAAGTATACTTAGGTTTTTCAAAATCTACGATTTTTATGGATATCACGATGAATATTACGAAGGAGTCCTAAAAATTAACCTTTAGTCAGATTTCTTCCCGATTTTCCCCAAATGTGTATTCTGAAAACTATCCGGATATTTCAATCCATAGCCTAATATCCTGTCGAAGGCAGAATGTGAAAATAAAATAGCTCCAATCATCTGCAAATAGGGAAGTGCTAATACTGTTCCTGCCAGATATACCATAATAGCAATACCCAAATGATGGAACAGATTGTAGAAAAAGGCGCCAACTTTATTGTTTACAGCATATCCCAGCATAGAAATATCCGGGGCCAGAAATAATCCTATAAACCACCACCAGGAATATTCTGTTCGGGCAAAAGCAAGTATTCCTAATACTAAAAATGCCATATTTTCAAGCTTTAACTGTATTTTCATGGAGGTAAAATATATAAGATAGGTATCCTTTTTCTGAAGAACGTTACATGCTGACATTGAACCAAAAATAAAGCGAAATATCCCAGGATATTTCGCTTTTATAGTTGAAAACAATTAATCTTTAATGACCGGATTTAGCTTCAGTGGTTTCTACGTGTCCTAAAAATTTAGTACAATAAGCACCAAAGATCAGGATCACCAGATAGCAGAATACAGGAATAATAAATGAATGCTGCACCCCGAATTGATCTGCAAGATATCCCTGGAAAATAGGAACAATAGCGCCTCCTAAGATGGCCATTACAACAAGAGATGACCCCTGACTGGTGTATTTTCCTAATCCGGAAATAGCCAATGTGTAAATATTGGAGAACATAATGGAGTTGAAAATACCAATTCCTAAGATACTGTACATGGCCATTTCACCATGATTTACCATGGCAGAAATAAGCAATACTACGTTGATAGCCGCAAAAATAGATAGTGTTCTTGCCGGAGCTGATTTACCAATAAAGAAAGCTATAAAATTAAGTACGATAAATATCAGGAAAAAGCTGATCTGGGAAAAGCTAAGATCCACAATACTGAAAATAACAAGGAAAACAGCTCCTGCTGCCCCAAGCATATAGATGGCTTTTTTTCCCTGACTTAAGGATTGGTTTAAAGAAATAGCCCCCAGGAAACGACCAATCATAGCACCTCCCCAATAAAGAGAGAGATAATTTTTACTGATGATCTCATTGAAGCCCATAATCTGAGGCTGTTCCAAAAAGCTGATGATAAAACTTCCTACAGCAACTTCACCTCCTACATAGCAGAACATGGCAAAAACTCCAAATTTCAAATGATTAAACTGGAGAGCTCCCAGCCCTTTTTCAATTTCTTCTTCCTGGGTCTGGAAAGAGGGTAATTTTACTCTTGAAATAAGTAAAGCAACAAGTAAAAGGATACCCGCAAAGATCAGATAAGGAATTCTGGTTGCCACTGCGCTGAACGAACCATCCGCTGCAGAGAAAAATTCAAATATCAAGTGTCCTCCCAACACTGGAGCAATTGTTGTCCCGAAGGCATTGAATGCCTGGGTCATATTCAGACGGCTGGATGCCGATTCTTCACTACCCAGTAAAGAAACATAAGCATTGGCCGTGATTTGTAATACAGTAAATCCTAATCCCAGGATAAATAAAGCCCCCAAAAAGAGAGGATAATAAGAAAAAGTAGCCGCCGGATAAAATAATATACATCCGAAAGCCGCAAGGAAAATACCGAATAGGATTCCTTTTTTATACCCTGCTTTATTAATAGGATCTCCTTTGTAGATAGAAATCAGAAAATAAATCAGTGATCCGATAAAGTAAGCTCCGAAGAAACAGAACTGTACCAGCATGGATTCGAAAAAGGTAAGTTTAAAAAGTTGTTTCAGATAAGGGATCAGGATGTCATTCATACAGGTAATGAATCCCCACATAAAAAAAAGCAGGGTGATGGTAATCAACGGAACCGTATAATTCCTGCTTTGTAGTTGTACTTCTTTATTATTCATAAACATTTATTTAATATAGAAAGAGCTTTGAAGCTCTGTCATTTGGAAAGGATTGATCCTTGTTTTTTGCCTACAGCATTTTAATTTTAGTGAAGTAGGGCAAATATAGGGATCAGCCTATATTTCTGCAATGATTTTACTATTTTTTATAATGAGATATATACTTTAGGAACGATAAAAATACTATTTTCTTTTTTTGGGACAATAAAAAATTAAAGAATCCTATACAAAATAAAAAAAACAGCCCCCAAAGAGGCTGTTACTATGATTGATAAAGGATCAATTAGCTTTCTAAACTTGACTGGTGCATATCGTTATTCAGTAAATAGAATTTTGAAGGATCTCCCATGTATAAAATATTTTTGGAAGATGCAGAGGGAATATAGGTGGCAGAATGACCGAAAGAATTACTTAATGAGCTCATGTGTACCTGGTCATTAGATAAATTATTTACAACCACATCACTTACCCGACCTATGATGCTTTTATTAAACGTATTGGAAATTAATGATAAAGCGGTCATTGAAGAAGTCTCAAAATAGATATCGTGGTTGGCGTTGCCTTCAAAGTAATTATTAATCAAACTTAGAGCTTCCCTGCCATTATAACCAGCAAATGTAAATTGAAGACCTACTCCGAAATTACCTTCAAAACCACAGGAATCAAATTTTACTGCGTGTCCGGAAATAATGACAGCTCCAAACTTAACATTGCCTAAAAAAGTACAGTTTTGAAAATTAAGCAGATTAGGATAAGTGAATCCTTCAGGATTTTTCGTTCTCTCATTGTACATCCCATAATTACAGTATTTAGAAATTAAAAAAGAAATCTGGGCATTGCAGACATTAACTAATTGGAAACCAATATCATAATTTGAAATCTCAATATTGTTAACCTCTGCCCCAATGAAATCCTGAATCAGTAACCCAACTCCATATCTGGTTTCTCCTTCTGGTTTCGTGATGGTAAGGTCGCCGACAGAAAAATAAGGTGGTCTAGAAGGATCTGAAGGCCCTTTGATGAATAATGGAACAGAGGTAGGTCCGTAATTTTTAATAACCGAATTTCCTAATCCTTTCCCAATGATACGGATACGGTTTTTAACTGTTCCCTGCCACGAAAAATCTAAGAGAAGCCCCTGTGTTGTTTTCATGATTCCGGCTGGAAGTAGAATATTAAGCCCCAATTTGCACGCCGTATTGAATGCGGCCTGTAATGCAGAGGTGTCATCGTTGATATCATCAGCTTTTACTCCAAATATTCTCACATCCAGATCTCCTGCTGTCACGTCAGTTCTTACATAATAAAAAGGATTTCCGCCAACTATTTTCTTTCTATAAATAATATGGTCTACCTTGGTGTCATCCATTGCAGTTCCATCTATCCATGAGGTGATGCGTTTGAAATTAACATCTTCATTGGTCTGGCTGTCCACCAACTGTACCAGATTGTCAGTATTAGAATTACTTGCCGAGAAAAATACATCAGTAAAAATCATAATTTTGTTTTTAAGGTTAATATAACAGATAAGATTCCAACAGGAATTTTTAAGTCTGAAGCAAAAGTAATTAGTCACAACGTCAAGACTTGACGTGTTATTTATTCATTTGAAAATTTAATATTTCATTATTATATAGTACCTTTGCAGACGAAAATTTAAAGAGTTTAAATATTAATTCATACTCAATACGGAGTATTAAGAAGACAAATTTATGAGTATACCTCAAGCGTTTACAGAGCTGATTACTCTTGCTGATGGCAGAGAAATCACTATTGAAACAGGGAAATTGGCTAAGCAGGCTGATGGATCTGTGGTAGTAAAAATGGGTGGAACAATGCTTTTAGCAACTGTTGTAGCCAATAAAGAAGCAAATCCTGGTGTAGATTTTTTACCATTAACAGTAGATTATAGAGAAAAATTCTATGCAGGTGGAAGAATTCCTGGAAATTTCTTCCGTAGAGAAGCAAGACCTTCAGATCAGGAAATTTTAACAATGCGTTTAGTAGACAGAGTACTACGTCCGCTTTTCCCCGAAGATTTCCACGCTGAAGTTCAGGTAATGATTTCTTTAATTTCTTATGATGGAAAAACTATTCCTGATGATTTAGCTGGTTTAGCAGCTTCTGCAGCTATTGCTATTACTGATATTCCTTTCAACGGACCTATGTCTGAAGTAAGAGTGGTAAGATTCGACGGAAAACTTTCTATCAACCCAAGTTATGAAGAACTGAAGAGTTCTGAATTGGATATCATGGTTGGAGCTACAAAAGATTCAATCGTAATGGTAGAAGGGGAAATGAAGGAAATTTCTGAGCAGGAAATGTTAGAAGCTATTAATTTTGGTCATGCTGAAATTAAAAAGCAAATTGAAGCTCAGGAAAGATTAGCAGAAAAAGTAGGAAAAGCTTTCCCAAAAAGAGAATATTCTCACGAAAATCACGATGAAGAAATTCGTGAAAAAGTTTGGAAAGAAACTTACGATAAAGTATATGAGGTGGCAAGAACTCCATCTGGTAAAGAAGAGAGAGGAGAAAAATTCAAAGCACTTCGTGAAGAATTCCTTGCTCAATATGCAGATGATGCAGAAGAATTAGAAAGAGTAACTCCTTTTGTAAAAGTATATTATCATGATGTAGAGAAAGAAGCAATGCGTCAGATGATCCTTGAAGACAATATCCGTCTTGACGGTCGTGATCCTCAGACGATCCGTCCGATCTGGTCAGAAATTGACTACCTTCCTGGAGCTCACGGTTCTGCAGTGTTTACAAGAGGTGAAACTCAGTCTTTAACAGCAGTAACGTTAGGTTCTGTAAAAGATGCAAACATGGTAGACAGCGTAATCACGCAACACGACGAAAAATTCTTTTTACATTATAACTTCCCTCCATTCTCTACAGGAGAAGCAAGACCTTTAAGAGGAACTTCAAGAAGAGAAGTAGGACACGGTAACCTTGCTCAAAGAGCATTACAGGCAGTTATTCCTGAAGAAAATCCATATACCATCAGAATTGTTTCTGATATCTTAGAATCAAACGGTTCGTCTTCAATGGCAACAGTTTGTGCAGGAACATTGGCATTAATGGATGCAGGGGTAAAGATTACAAAACCTGTTTCCGGTATTGCAATGGGATTGATCACAGATGCAAAATCAGGTAAATTTACTGTACTTTCTGATATCTTAGGAGATGAAGATCACCTTGGAGATATGGACTTCAAAGTAACAGGTACTGCAGACGGTATCACTGCTTGTCAGATGGATATCAAAATTCAGGGTCTTTCTATGGATATCATGGAAAAAGCTTTGATGCAGGCTAAAGACGGAAGATTACATATCTTAAATAAAATCACTGAAACTATTTCTGAGCCAAGAGCAGATGTGAAACCACACGCTCCGAAAATGGTGGTAATGGAGATCTCTAAAGACTTCATTGGTGCTGTAATTGGGCCTGGAGGAAAAATCATTCAGCAAATGCAGAAAGATACGGATACGGTTATTGCTATTGAAGAAGTAGGAGAAATCGGACGTATCGAGATCGCAGGAACAGACAGAGAGAAAATCAATGCTGCTGTGGCTAAGATCAACGAAATTACTTTCGTACCGGTTGTAGGTGAAGTATACAATGGAAAAGTAGTAAAAGTAATGGATTTCGGTGCTTTCGTAGCTATTGCGAAAGGTACAGAAGGTCTTCTTCACATTTCTGAAATCGAATGGGCTCGTTTAGACAAAGTTCCATATGCGGAAGGAGATGAAGTGGAAGTGAAATTTATGGGTTATGATGACCGTAAGAAAATGAAACTTTCCCGTAAAGTTCTTTTACCAAGACCTGCAAGACCAGAGGGTAAACCAAGACCGGAAGGACAAGGTAGACCAGAGGGGCAAGGTAGACCGGAAGGAAGACCAAGACCAGAAGGACAAGGAAGACCACAAGGTGATGCTCCTGTAGAAAACCAGACTCCTTCAACAGAAGCTTAAGATATATTTCTTAGATATAAAAAGATCCCTCAATTTGAGGGATCTTTTGCTTTGTATAGACATTGTTATACCTGCTGTGTTTATTGGAATTCAGTGTATGCTGCAAATTTTCAAGGCGGAAGAATATGGAATATTTACAGCTAATATGCTGTATTTAAATGCACAAATAAATAATTTGTAACAGTATTCAATTTTATCGCAGGTAAAATCATTGTGTCTTAAAACAGTCTTTTATCCTATATTCCTTGCGTCTTTGTGTAGTGTAGCCCAAGCGTTAGATTCCTCGCATCACCAAAGATTAGTTAACATACATTTTTGAAAGAGAATTCCAGCGTACTCTTGTTTTTTATATAGTTTTAAATAATAGATCAATCTGTTTTTTCAAATGTTCATTGGGGGCTACTTTATAAAACTCATTGATAAGATCCATTGAAGTAGGTTTTTTAGGATAGCTGTTATTTTTTAAAAAGTTGTGTAGGGCTGCATTTACCTTTTCTTCACCTATCAGATCACTTAGCTTTACCATGGCAACTGCACCTTTAGAATAAGATATGTGAGCTGCATCTCCGGTCGCTTTATAGATGGGGATATTTTCAAACAGTCCTTTTTCATTATCATAGATCTGCTGATGAACATGGATCCTTTTCATCATCTCTGCTTTACCATGCATTTTTTTGTAGAGCATCATTTCTGTGTACATGGCAAGAGTTTCAGTAAGCATGACAGCACCTTCTCTGTCATCAGGATTGATCTGGCTGTTTCCCCACCACAGATGGGAAAGTTCGTGTCCTGCAAGCTCGTTGATAACATCCTGATGCTGGTCAGCGTGGATATTGGCGTGAAAAACCATATCCTCAGGCATAAAAACAGCAGATGGATAGGCTGTAGCAGCAACCCCCCTGGTAAAAGAAGAAACTTCTGCAAAATTGATGGTTTTAAAAGGATACTTTCCAAAATTCTGCTGACAGTAATCCAAAGTAATTATACTGTTTTTCAGAAGATGATCTACATTTTCAAAATGTTTCGGATGATAAAAAATATTGATACTAATTCCTTTGTAATGGATACTTTTTATCTGATATTCTGCTGAAGAAACAGCAAACCTGAAAGGAATGTTTTCTGCTTTATATTGAAAATAATTACGGCCTGCTTTTGTCCATTTCTTTACCAAATCTCCGGTTCCTATAGCGGTTTGATCCTTCTCCGTAGAAACGGTCATGTCCAGATTGATGAAATCTTTTTTGGATACACCCGAAGCTTCGGGATTTTTCAATGCAGCCAGTTTCCCAAGATGGTTGTCTTGCCGTATTTTCAGATCTTCAATTTCATTATCTTTCTGATAGCCTACCGACGGGAAATATCTGCTGATCCTCATGAATGAACCATTTTCTATAATTGCATTGAATGACTGATGACCATTGACGGCCACCCATTGGTAAGACAGTGTAAAATCAAGAACTGCTGTTTCATTTGGCTGCATGGTCTGTCTCAGTATTATTTCAGTAGTATTTTCAGTGATTTTCATAGCTTCAGAACCTGATTTTAAAACTGCATTTTCCAGTTTTAAATCATGATTGAAATTAATCAGTACTTTGCTGATAGGCTGGTTGGTTTGGTTTTTTAGAATGTATTTTCCAATGATCTGATATGAATTTTTTGAGGGATGCAGTTGGATTTCCGTAGTAATATCCGTGATATCAGGTTGCGGAAGATGCTCATACTTTCTGAAACTTTTTTCATACTGTACAGAGTTTGATATTTCTTTATCCTTCTCTTTGGGAAGATAGCCCTTCATAAAATAGGTCCCTGCATATATTCCTGAGAAAAGAACAATAGAAGTGAAAATGATCTGGCCGGGTACTGTTTTTTTCAATTGAATCCACTGATTGAGCATCCATAAGGTAGCCATTATACCCATTCCGAATAAAAGCCTTTGTGCAAAAGCTAATTCATAAATTCCATAGCCATTGAAATCACTGTAAGTACCTTTAAAATCTGAAAATATTCTGAAAAGAGGGTACGTCAGTATTTTTCCGGAAACCGGACCTGCCAATATAAAAACCACAAGAACAGATACTCCCAACGCTACAAATTTATTCCTGATGGTGTCATTAATAAGAAGAATAAGGCAGGAAAAAAGAATTAAGGGAAATGTATTGAAAAGAAAGACCGGTAGATAAGCATGCCAGTCGATATGGAAATACTGATAGGCAGCCTGGAAAATGATTCCCTGAATAATCAAAATTCCTGTAAAGAAAACTAACAGAAAACTGATGGAAAGGAGATGTCCCAGCAGCTTATTTTTGGAATAAAAAGTAGTGTTTTCAATCAAAAAGAACCATGAGGAACGGCTTCTCCAGTAAAGATCATTAATAAAATAGGCGGAAATAAGCAGTCCGAACAGTGGAAAGTTCTCTGAAATGGTAGTGGCCATAAGCCCGGAACCGGCATATTTTTGGGGAAGGCGTATTCCTTTCTCTATTTCGGCATACATTTCCATCCCGACAAAGAATAGCAAAAGGATGGATACAGCCGGAACGGTTATGCTTTTAAACAGATAAATTATATCAATCCGGGCAAAGGACAACGTTGCCTTAACAGAAGCTGTTTTTCCAAAATTGGGCAGAACGGAGGAATATTGTAAGGCTAATGTCTTATGGGGCGAATCAGGCTCTCTGACCGTCTTTTTTGCCTTGTGCTTAGAAATTTTTGAGAAAGAAAATAACCTGAGGCTAAGAAATAGAAAACCTATGGATATGATAAGAAATGACAGTCTGTTGAGGAGTAAATATCCTGTAAAGGATACCAACTGTGTGTTTTTCTGATGGACTGTAAAGGTCCGGGCTTCCAGAAAGTAAGAGGAAAGACCAAACGGATCCAGCCATGCAGAAATCTGCTGTGCTTCCAAAGACTGGGGAATACTTCCTGCCATAAATGGTGAATTGGAAAACAATAAAACAATCATATAAAATACGTACAGAAATAACCCTCCAATCACAACAATCAGTTTTTTACGGAGACTAAGAGATATCAAAAACAGAAAACTGCAAATCAGAAGACTGTTGATAAATCCGAAGATAAATAATGGGTAGAGATAATACCCTATATTGAATTCATTCTGCATTTCACTTCCCGTACGCAGCATCTGACCTGTAAGGAAACCGGTCATTAGGAAACAGAAACTTAAAAAAGTCTGTAAAAAGTAGATCAGAAATTTACCCTTAAGATAGGTAGATTTTGATATCGGGAAAGAAAAGAGAACAAGGTCGAATTTTGTATCCCAATCTCTAAAAAGCAGCTGTAATGCATAAACGATGGCAAAGAAAATAATAGAAAGACTCAGCATTCCGGACATGAATCCAATCGTATAAGGCGAATTGAGATAAATACCTTCTCCTACTGAAAGATTAAACTGATTACCACAGAAAATACCTATAAAGACCAGGATTAAGGCAATAAGGTATGTAAGCCAGTGCTTGATATTGCGCTTGGCTTCAAATAAAAAAAGGCTGTTCATGACTAAGGTTTTTGGGTTAGCGTATGGAAGTAAACATGCTCAAGTAAAGGAGTTACAGGACTGAAATCTTTGGGAGACTCTTCAGAAAAAACAGTGATATGAAGCTCTCTTTCTATCAGCTGCCTGCTGATGATCTCATAGCTGGCATCATAAGTTTCAAGATCATTTTTATCAATGGGCTTTGACCAGATTCTGTTTTCCAGCGCTGCCATTAATTGTCCGGGATTTCCTTTTCGAAGGATCTGTCCATGGTTCATCACGGCCATCTCCGAACAGAGATTTCTGACATCTTCTACCAGATGGGTCGACAGAATAACGATGACCTCCTGGCTGATGTTGTTTAGTAAAGCATTGAAACGGTTTCGTTCTTCAGGATCTAAACCGGCGGTGGGCTCGTCTACGATAATAATCTTAGGATCACCCAACAGAGCCTGGGCAACCCCAAAACGCTGTTTCATCCCACCGGAAAAAGTATGAACTTCTTTGTTCCGGAAATCCGAAAGATTTACTTTTTCCAGCAGATTTAGAATCTGGGTTTTACCTTTCGTTTTGTCTGTAATACCTTTGAGTACTGCGATATGCTCCAGGAGATCATAAGCAGAGACTTTTGGATATACTCCAAAATCCTGTGGAAGAAATCCCAGGTTCTGTTTTATATACCCCGGATTTTCAGCAATATTCACTTCATTAAAAAACAGGGTTCCGGAACTGGGTTTCTGCAATCCTACAATGGTTTTCATTAAGGACGATTTTCCGGCTCCGTTTGGGCCCAGCAAACCGAACATCCCATTTCCGATCTCCAATGAGATGTCCTTAATGGCTTGGAAACCATTTTTGTAAGTAAGGCTAAGGTTGTTGATAGATAGAGTATTCATAGTGTTGTGTTTGGGTAATAAAATGACAGGCAGTCCTTTTTCAGGCTGCTTTTAATAATGGTAAATAATGATGATTTATAGACTGTGGCTAAGAGTAATGATAGATTTTGGGACAGGAGAGGAAAGACAAGAGACAAGAGACTTAGAGATTATCTTATACTTTAGACTGGCAACTCAATAGTAGGAGCTCCCAATCTCAAACTCTACCACACTCCAACCCTCAAACTCTCTCACTCAAATCCTAGTCCTTATATTCAAGAATATCTCCCGGCTGGCATTCCAGGATTTTACAGATGGCTTCCAGGGTATCGAAACGCACGCCTTTGGCCTTTCCCGTTTTTAGGATAGAAAGGTTTACGGGAGTGATTCCCAGTTTTTCTGCCAATTCTTTACTCTGCATTTTTCGTTTGGCTAGCATGACATCTAAGTTGACTATAATTGGCATTTTAAATAAATAGGTCTTGTTCGTTTTGCAAATGTAGTCCTTGCTTAAAGATATTCGCAAGAAACAGACAGAAAATTCCTAGCATAAAGTGAATAAACACCAGTCCCCAGATTATACTTTCTACCTCCACAAAGAAACTGGCAGCAATTACCAATGGGAGAGGGATGAAAATATTATACAGGTAAAATCTCTTAAGCTGTTGTATATGATCTTTTGTAAACAGTTTGGGCTGAAAAAACACTTTGAAAACTTTTGCGGAAAGCCAGAAAAAGATTCCGTAGGAAATTAAAACAGCTAGAAAAGAAAAGATGATATACGGATAGTTGTTCTCAATATTCAGAAAGGGTTTTTCGGTAAACGGATAATTGATATGAAGATATTGTCCATCTTTATAAGGAGTAACAGAGAATCCTGTTACCAGACATAGAACGGAGTAGACAAAAGTGATTAAATATCCGGCAGAAAGCAGAGCGCAGATATAAAATAAAATTCTTGAAATAATTTTGGTCTGGTTCATGACACGATCATTAATTAGTATTACAAATATATAATTAATTATCGTAAAACAATAATTAATTTAAATAAAATTTTATTTCTTAAAGTGTCTACCATGAAATAGAAGTAAAAAATACGGCATTGAATGCTGTTTTTATTTAATTTTAAACAGTAAAAAATAAAAAATTATGGCTTACAATATTGAACTGGCAGACAGAGTTCGTGAACGGCTTTCAAAGGTTCCTGATATAGAAGTTGAGGAAAAGAAAATGTTCAGCGGATTAGCATTTCTTGTCAATGGAAAGATGTGTATCAATATCAGCCATGACAACCTAATGTGCCGCTATAACCCTGAATTGGAAGATGAGGTTTCGGAAAAAAAAGGTTTTCTTCCCATGATTATGAGAGGTAAACAGCTCAAAGATTACTGCTACGTAGAACCCATTGGTTTTCAAAAACCTGATGATTTTGAGTATTGGATAAAAATCTGTCTTGATTATAATACAATCGCTAAAGCCTCAAAGAAGAAGTGAGATTAAGCACGCCTTAAGGTTGGAGAGCTTGGGTGTGGGAGAGTTTGAGAGTGAGAGGGTTTGAGAGTGGGAGAGTTAGGGCCTCCTAAAAGTGATGAACAATTGAGTTCTAAATTTAAAGATAAATGGTCTCCCATCTCTACATCTCCCGTCTCTATGTCTCCCGTCTCTTGTCTCCTGTCTCTACGTCTAGTGTCTCTACCCTCTGGCTTTCCACATTATGAATATAGTTTCTCTCTGATCATTATTAAAACCTCTGTTGTTTTTTCCAGATCGGGGGAAGCAGGGAGACTGGATGTGGTGTAATGCTGTTCTATCGATTCTATCAGATCTTCTGCTTTTTGTATAACCATGTCGTATAATAGGTTTCCTGCTTTGATATTTAATAATTCATCCCGGTTTTCTACGTGGATATGAAGTGTATTGGTTTTAAAAATATGTTCACACGACTGTAGCAAACGGATGGTATGCATCATGTTTTTGCTGTCATAATTCTGCCCATGATTTTGATTGACGTTATAGCGGTCTTCATTACGCTCAGAAACCCATTTCCAATATTCCCTGTACTCCTTACAGTACGTAGAATAAGCGTCCAGATTGCAGAAGAGATAAGTGGTTGGCTTTTCATCCTTCGGCACAGACGATACGGAAACCTGATTGGCTTCTTCCTGATGCATAATTCCCTTATATCCTAATGTTCCTGATTCATCATAAAATAAGGCATATATTCCTTTGGTATGATCAATACTGACCAACCCACACTTTTCCTGTAAAAGACCAGTCCGCCCTCCGGAGACGTCTCCAGGTGATGAAAATTCATGCAGCCATTTCTTTAAAGGAACAGAGCCTTGTCCATCAAGGATACAACAGAAATCCATCACAGATTTTCTTTCTTTATCTATAGGATTTAAAATCTTTTTGTTGAGACCTTTGGCTTTTTTAATCTGTGAAACAGCATATCCGGCAAAGGTGTCTTTGCATAGTTTGGATAGAAAGTCTTCTGTTTTCAGCAGATCCATTAGTGGGTTTTTATAAAGGATACAGTCTTCCGGGCTTGCCAGAATTTCCAGGGTATTAGGATTGTTTTTCTGCAGCAATTCTACAAATCTCCCGAGTTCATAATAGGTGATGTCATTGGTTTCATTGGAAATCTGTGGAATATAGTTTAGCCCAAAGAAATCTTCTTTCGGTAAATAATATACTCCACGGATATCCGTATCTGAGGTTTCCGTAGCCAGGCCGAAAGCACGACTTCCGGAGATAGCTTCAAAGAGAATGAGGTTATTGGTTTTTAGATCTTGTATGGTCATTGATTATCTTTTGGGACGAGGATTAACCTCATGCCATTTATATTTCTTTTTTATTTAATTCTCCCTTTCTTCGTATTTTTTGAAGAAAGTAGAAGAGCGACTTATAAAATCGGTTATTAAAATACTCCTTCTGTGGATTGCTCCAGTTCACGCGCAGATTGCAGAAATTCTTCCACATTCATTTCTTTAAAGAAAAGAAGGCCATGTGTTGCCCGGAGACGTGGACTTTCGTTATCATAAAAATAAGGCTTTCCTAAAATTAACTGAGCAGCTTGAAGCTGTTCTACCCAGGTTTGTATAGAAAGATGGCTGAACTTTCCGTTGTATCTGTAGCTTGGAAAGGAGGCGTTTACCTGGCTTAGATAGCTGTTGGTAAAACTTTCATCCATTGTACTCATTGCATTAAGGGATACCGGGAAAATATGGGTGACATCGGCTGCATTGAACTGATACCAAACATTTCTATAGCCCCATATTTTGAGTTGGGAAAGGTCTTTTTCTTTACTCCACTCCCTTACAGCAGCAGCAATTGCCTGTAAAACTTTATAATGGGTGTCAGGACCACTTCCTTCAGGATCGAATGCTAAACTTATAACGGTAGGATTAATGGTTTTCAGCTGTTGCAATATAGGATATACATCTCTTTCTCTTTTGGGTTTCTCCGTAAAAATAGCGCCTGTATAAAATCCAAGTCTTAAATGATGAACGTTTTTTGTTCTTACCCCGAAGTGGGCCCACACTAATTCTTCTTCATATTCCCGAATCATTCCTTTCAGTGTCTGAATCTTTTGTTCCGGATTTTGTCCATCATAGCTGGAGTTGATGATAGCAATTACTTCGATTATTTTCTCCTCCAGGTCTTGTTTTGTTTTTAAATTCCAGAGTTCAACTATATTTCTTACCATCCTGTGAGATACAGCCCTTGACCTTTCGTCAGCGTTTTCAGAAGCAATATTGATAAGGTAATGATAGACATCTTTATCCTTTTTATTTTTATATCCAACTTCAAAGAAATCCGGATAATTAAGCATTTCTATTTCTCCTTTTTCAGTAAAGAGAAGGGTAGCCATGAGAATTTCTGTCAGGAATTTATTGGTCACTGCTGTAAAGCCTGATGTAAGGACTGAGTAATGAGATTCATTGGTTTCATTTCTGGATTGATAATGGATATAAGGCAAAAGTCCTAAAGAAATATCATCATGATGAGGACCCGTATGATAAAAAATTTCATGGGTAAGGGCTTCTGTTCCTTTTTTTATTTTACTTTCAATGGACGTGATCACTGACTGAACGGAGTCTTCATTAAGATCCGGAATTAACTGGGTATATGGATCAGACTGAAGATCTTCCAGGGTAAGATGCTCAGCATATTTGTTTAGCTTTTGAGTCAGCATCATGACTGATTTATCAGTTTTTTCCTGTGACCAGTTTCCGGACTGATAATAATCGGCAATGAAGTCATTCAATGTACTGGCAGCTCCTAATGTAATATAAAATCTGCCATTCGGGAGAGAGGAAAGAACAGAAGCCGGATATAAATTGGAAGGAGGAAGTTCCAATGCATTTTTTATCATCGGCGCTTTTGCTTCTCCTGCCGCGAAAATAATGGCTACAGCATCTTTGTTATAAGTGATTGTTTCCAGACCAATGGTGATAACCAGCCGTTCTCTGGAAATTTCAATTCCCCCAAGATCTCCGGCTGCAACTGCCTGTGTTTCGAAATTGGTTGAAGTCAATCGGGTTGTTGAATAAGGGTCAGAACCTTTAATGTTAAAGGCAATATGTCCATCAGGACCTATTCCTCCCAGAAAAAATCCAATACCTCCCAGCTTACGAATCTTTTGTTCATATTCCGAACACCAGTTGTCAATTAGGAAAATAGATTCTTTTTGCAGTTTTTCTAAAGGATTTTGTGCCTCACGGTATCTCAGTTCCAAGTCTACTTTATGACTGGGAAAAACCTCCTCAAAACTTTTGCCGTGAGCTAAAGGAATCTCATCACAGTTGATCAGAAGGGCATTTTCTCTTTTCAATCCAAGACCTTCAATATAATATTTGTTTACGTAGTGATAAAAGCTGTTGGCCTGGGAAGATTTTATAGGATAAAATTCATCGATCTGAACAAAATGAAGTTCCGCCAGTGATGGTTTTTGGCTGGCTGATAAATGATGCTTTTTTCTAAGTTCAATAATGTTTTCATTTTCCCAGTTTTCAAGAATATGCTTGGTCCAGTAAATAAAATATTCCGGTGTTTTTCCGGTAGGAAGACTGATGACGCCATTGGGATTTTCAGCCGCCCATTCCAGGAATCGAAGGGCTGTAAGCATTCCTAAATTAGGAAAATTGTCAACAGCAATATAAGGGATATTGGTTTTGCTGTTTTTTGAAAGATCATTTAAGAAAGATTGCTCTACCGGGGTGAAGTTTTTGTTTTTCATTCTGTGAATTCTTTGTCATGTTTTTAAAAATAGCTTAGGTTGCGCGAGATGTAGAACGTAAAGGACTGCAAAACGATACATAAAGTTATCAATAAATTGTTGATTTACAATGAAGGGTAAGAAGAGATGTAAGCTGTTTACTGAGCGAATTATCTCCAATTTATTTTGGAGTAAACAGCTTACATAGCCCTTTTTTAGGAGGGAAAAGGCAGGTGTTGGAAAACTATAGTTTCCTGAATAAGAAGGGAAACTTAAAATTTATTTAATCAAATTTTAATATATAGCCTTCAAAAGCAGCCATTGCATTGCTGGATCTTCCAGATCCCGGCTTAATCTAATATCTCCCTAAAAACCCTTTCCATCTCACTTTTATCTGCTTTTCCACCGATTAAACTTTTAGATCTTTCCTCATTTTCAGCGATCATATTTTCTAAAAATCCAAACAGTTCCCAATCATTCGGATGATCATAAGCTTCCCCTTTTGTAGCTTTTAAAGCAACAAGGTCCTCTATTTTCCGTTTTGTATAGCCATCTACCAAAACCAGCAGGTCACTGAACAATACAGGAGGAACGGTTCCTTTTTCTGTGATCCATTTTCCGGTTAAGGTGGTTCTCAGGCAATAGAAATAACTTTTCAGTTTTACTTTATCGTTTCTGCAGGCTTCCAGATATTTTTTACTCATGCTTAGATAATGATAAGAAACTGCTATCGGAGAAAAGCAGGCATCTGCCAGAGGGCTGAACAGATCTACAAATCTCTTGTTCTCTTTATACACAATAGGAGAGTAGAACCAGCTTAGTAAAGCGGCATTTGACTTCAGCAAAAGATGAAAGGTTTTCCGTAGATCCCATCCGGAACCATCCAGATCATCCTCTGTCATAAACTCTATAGTTTCATCCTTATCCCAGGGGGAAAGGTACCAGTCTTTTTCATGTTTGTAGATAAAGCGTATATCATAATCGCTGTCCGGAGAGGCAAAACCCCAGGCTCTGCTTCCGGATTCTACAGCCAAAAGGACTTCTACGCCCTTTTCTGCTTCTATTTCTCTTATCTTTTTAAGTATTGTTGGTGTCATTGTCTTTTATTTATAAGGCAAAGTAAGTAAGGTGGTACGTAATGTACTTGCGTAGTTTTATTAAGTTTGAGAATAATAAGGTTTGAGTGTTTGAGAGTGAGAGAGTGAGGGGGTGAGAAACGCTGTTATTGAGCTGGCAACTCAAAGTATAAGATAATCTCTAAGTGTCCTGTCTATACGTCTCTTGTCTCCAAGTCTCAAATCTCCAATCCATTTCACTTTTTATATTTGGCATTGTACAAAATACTCCCCATTTCACTAATATTGCATTTTCTCTATTTAACATAATTAATATACATTCATGTTATCAAACGAATTACAGCATAAAATTAATTTTAAAACAAAACCTTTGGGTGCCTTAGGACATCTTGAACAGTTGGCTCATAAAATAGGAATGGCTCAAAAAACAACTTCTCCCCGGTTATCACATCCTCATATGGTGGTATTTGCTGCCGATCATGGGATTGCTAAAGCTGGAGTGAGCGCTTATCCACAGGAGGTCACCTATCAGATGGTGATGAACTTTTTGGGTGGAGGAGCCGCAATTAATGTGTTTTGCAGGCAAAATGGAATTGATATTAAGATTGTAGATGCAGGGATTAATTTTGATTTTCCTTCAGACTTGAATTTGATAGACAAAAAAGTCAGAAAATCCAGCCGTAATATACTGGAAGAGCCTGCCATGACTTCTGAAGAATATCAGCAAGCTTTGAAAAACGGAAAATCAGTGGTTGAGGAGATTGCCATCACAGGCTGTAATATTATTGGGTTTGGAGAAATGGGCATCGGGAATACTTCAGCCTCTTCACTGATGATGAGTAAGCTGTTTGATCTGCCGGTGATAAGCTGCATAGGACGGGGAACCGGTTTGAATGACGATCAGTTACAGAATAAGATCAATATTTTATCAGCAGCTATAGACAAGCATACCCATACTAAGACGGCAGATGAAATAGCACAGACTTTCGGAGGGCTTGAAATAGCACAAATGATTGGTGCAATGGAAGAAGCTTTCCATCAGAATATGCTGATTATGGTGGATGGGTTTATTGCAACCGTAGCAGTTGCTACTGCATGGAAGAAGAACCCGGATATCCTGAACAACTGTATTTTCTGTCATGTAAGTGACGAGAATGCCCATCTTCAGCTTTTGGAACTGCTGGGACAAAAGGCATTATTGAATTTTAATCTTCGTTTGGGGGAAGGCACAGGCTGTGCCTTGGCTTATCCTCTGATTCAGGGTGCTGTGAATTTTCTGAATGAGATGTCTAGTTTTGAAGATGCCCATGTTTCAAATAAAAAATAAATGAAAACAATAAAGAACGAACTGATCTATCTGGCAACGGCGCTGATGTTTTTCACCAGGATTCCTGTTCCGTTTACCATTCCGTATTCCAGTGAGATCATGAATAAATCTCAGAAATATTTTGCGTGGATCGGGCTATTGGTAGGACTTATCAATGCGATGATCCTGTATCTTTCTGCTCAGCTTTTTAATATGGAAATAGGGATCGTTTTGATGATGATCACCAGTGTTTTACTTACCGGAGCTTTTCATGAAGATGGTTTCACAGATATGTGTGACAGTTTCGGTGGCGGATATGGAAAAGAAAAAATCCTTACCATCATGAAAGACAGTAGGGTGGGAGCGTATGGGACTATTGGAATTATTCTGCTGTTTGCTTTGAAGTTCTTCAGTATTCAGGCTTTGGGGGCTATTGATCTTTTTAAAACGCTGGGTATTATTATTTTGGCACACTCATCAAGCCGTTTTATTTCAGGAACAATGATTTATACCCACCAGTATGTGACTGATATTGATGTCAGCAAATCGAAACCCTTAGCGAATAAACCCTTAGACGGAACAGCCTTATTAGTAGGTTTAATTAGTGTTCTAATCTCTTTTGCGTTAATTCCGGACTGGCGCCTGATTGTTGCTTTTGCTTTGGCATATTTGGGTAAAATCTGTATGGGATGGTATTTTAAAAAGCATATCGGAGGATATACCGGAGATTGTTTGGGTTCAGTACAGCAGGTAAGTGAGGTTTTATTTTATTTAGGAACAATAATCGCATGGAAATTCATCTGATCAGACATACGGAAGTGGAAAATCCGGAAAACCGGTGTTATGGATGGGCTGAAATGTCTTTAAGAAAAGATTATCTCGAAGATTTAAAAAATCTCGATATGGATTGTGATTTCGACCTGGTTATTTCAAGCCCGGCACAACGTTGCTGTCTTTTAGCTGATTATTTTGGTTTTGATTATACAACCGATGAAAGGCTTCGGGAAATGAATTTCGGAAGCTGGGAGATGAAAAAATGGACGGATATTCCTGAAGAAGAAATTAATCCCTGGTATCAGGATTTTATTCATGTAAAACCTACAGATGGAGAAAATCTTCTTGAAATGCAAAATCGTGTACGCAGCTTTTGGAGTCAGCTGATAACAGAACAAAATATAAATAAAGCCTTAGTTATTGCGCATGCCGGGGTAATCCGTCTTATTCTTCAGTCGGTTTTAGATTTTCCCTTAGAGAATATGTTCAGTATCCGGATTGACTACGGAAAGAAAGTAATTATTCAGAAGAATGATGAATACTTTTCCATTAAAAAGATGAATGTTTAAGTCCGGTACACGGTACAGGAAATAAGTCCTTGTCCTTTATTATCCAACAAAAAAGCCATTCGGTTGTAATCAAATGGCTATATTATTTATTTAAAAATTTTTGTGAAACTATCCTTTTCCAGGTTTTCCAGTGAGAAATCAAAATCTGCGTCTGACTTTTCATTAGTCACTGTTGCTCCCAGCTCTTTTACAAGCTCATTGAAAGACATCGGCTCATACCACTGCTGATAAAGTGCATTCGTTGCCAGTACAGCAATCTCAGAGTTTCCTGAAACATGAGAATGGCCCGCTCCAAAATTCAGAAGTACGAAGCATTGTTTTTCCCCTTTCGGAAGAAGCATTCCCAGAATAGTCTGTCTCTGAACCGACTTACATTTGGCTTCAGCAAATACTTTGTTGGGATCCATCATATAGTCTCTTGAGATATTATCTCCTTTTCCAACTACAATTTTATAATCACATTCAGCATCTCCGGAATACACATTGTTCATGATTAAGGTCGGGGTATTCAGCCCTCTGTTGGCATACAGATATTCAACGGCACCCTGAGGTGCAGAGGTCATATCTCCCGAATACATCAGATTTCCATCCCCTTGGTTATAGGCGGCATTCCATCCAGTCTTTCCAGCTATATTCAATCCGGAAAGGTCAAGGTCATAAGCTCCCCAGGCATTTTCCCAGTAGATTCCTACTGCAAGATTTTCACCGGAGAATCTCGTTCCTGTCGGAATATTTCCTACAAACATTTTTTCAGAAGTGGGAAGCCCGAATTCTACATTCTCAGGGAAATAAAACTTCTTTCCGGAAAGATCAAATTTTGACTGTAAATAACTTAATATAAATTCATAATTCAATTCATTCGCGGCACTGTTCTTCCCTGTTTTTACCCAAGACTTTCCGTTTCTTATTCTGTAGACAAAAGTATCCTGGCCATACATTCTCTGGTAGCAGGCTGATAAAGCTTTAAATAAGGCAAAAGGACTGGCATTATCCAACCAATGCAGATCAGTTTCTTCCAGTAATGTGTTTGTAGCATCATTCAATGGGTTCGAAATTAAAGGCTTATGGTGAGTTTTTGACAACTTGGAAATTTTATTGACTGTTGCTCTAGCCCCTTTGTTTTTATTTTTATACGCTAAAAATAAAGGCTTAAATCTATTAAAAACCTCTGCAAGCTTTTCTAATCCAAATGTTTCAAACAAGTCGGATGGATCAAATTTGCTTAGCTTGATATTTTCAATCAGCTCATTATTTTTAATCAGAAGGCTGCTGGCTGTTGTTTTAAAGATGACATATCTCAAAAATTCTACAGGATTCTCCGGATAGATCTGATAAAGGTCTGCAATTTTTACAATAGCCTCCTTATTTCTGATGTTTTCCTTTCCCGTGAATTCATAATCCAGTTCTTCTGTTAAAATAAATAACAGATCATTAATAGTTTCTTCTTTTAAAGCGATACCTGATCTCAGTAATGACAGACATTTCTCCGTCATTTCATCAATGGAATAAGCCTTAATTACTTTAAGACTAAGCTTGAGTTCAGGAATATTCAATACCTCATCAGGGATATAGATTTCATCCTGAAAATTACTTCCGTAGGTGGAAATATAGTGTCTGATCTGATCCATGAACAGCTCCAGTCTTGTGCTGTTCTTTATTTTCTCCCATGATTTATGGAAGGTCTTATTAAGATCATTACCTTTTAGTTTTTCCTTTGAATAATAGGCAATAATCTGTTTTTTTGCCCAAAGTGCATCAGGCTCAATCACAAAACCAGCATTGGAAACAAAAGGGATTTGATCAGATTTTTGAGCCAGTACGGCATTGAATAATTGAAGTGTTTTCATGATATAAAAATTAATAAGTGAGGAGTAATTTTTTTAAAGAAAAATGATATAGGAACTCCTTTTACCTATAATTTGTAAAAAAGGCGGGGAGTAAAACCTGGTAATGTATATAGGAACCCCCTTTGCCTTATAATTTGTAAAAAGGCGGAAAGTAAATCTAAAATAATAGGAACTTTCTTTGCCTTTAATTTTTTTTAATTATGAAAATGACTAATACGTTAATATAAATATTTTCATTGTTTTGAGGAGCAGACAGGACTCGAACCTGTGACCCACAATCTTGGAGATTTATAGGAACTTTAGTTGCCTGCCGCGAAAAGTAATTTGTTGCTCTACCATCTGAGCTACTGCTCCTGCCATTATGAAAAAAGTTTTCATAAACCTTAGGGGCCTTTACACCCTTAAGGTTGGGTTATTAGTTTTTTACGACTATAAAATTTAGTTATTAGTTTTCCTAAACCTTATAGGTTTTTAAAACCCATAAGGTTTGATTTATGATATTGAAAATTACGAATTATGCTTTTCTATATTTTTTCTTTTTCTTCCAGGGTGCGTTTTTCTGAACGTCACCAGCCATAATACATCCGTAAGGCATTACTTCATCAAGGACCTCACAAAGACCATATTCTTCAATCTGTGCTCTTACGTTTTTAGCACTTTTATAAGCACTAGGCAATTCAGAGATATCAATCTCATTGGAGTAGAAACGGATATCCAATCCTTCTGTTTCCTCATTGAAGATTTCCTCAGTTGTTTTATGTGCCATAGATCTTTTATGCTGACTTCTGCTGAAGTTCCTTCCCGCCCCATGTGGAGCAAAACCTAAGTTTCTTTCAGTAGTTTTTCCCTGAACGATTAATACCGGTTCCGCCATATTGAGCGGAATCAATCTTGGTCCTGTGATATCGGGCATAAATTTATCATCCAGTGGAGTAGCTCCTTTAGCATGGTAAAATAAATCACCATCTCTGAATACGAAATTATGCTCATTCCAATATCTGTTCTCTTTTTCCACCTCCAACTTATTCAGCACTGCATCATGAATGGAGGTATGGTTTTCCTTTGTCCACTGTCTTATCAATTGAAGGGCTTCCCAATAGGATTTTCCTTCTTCAGTATCATAAGGAATCCATGCATTTTCTCTTAATGTTTCAGGAGAAATATCCTGTCTGAAACGGTTGGCCACCTTCATTCCTTTATCATAGAGCGCAGCTCCTGGTGCTCTGGAACCATGGTGAGTCACCAGCATGGTATTTCCTGTATTTTTGGAGATTCCTACAAACAGGAAATGGTTTCCATCTCCCTGGGTTCCCATATGAGAACGGGCAATGCTGATCAGTTTTTCATCATTTAGAAATTCATTTTCTCTGAAAGCTTCCATCAGTTCCTGAGACATCGGCATCTGTTCTCCTCTTGGTCTTCCTCCATATCCGAAGTGTGTGATAGAATGGGCTGCATCCAAAACCTCTTTCGGATTGGTTTTACCAAAATCCGTCAGCATAACAGAACAACAGATATCAGCGCTATGGAATCCCGGATGAATGGCATTTTTGGCAACCACCACACCTCCTACCGGAATCTGACCTTCAGGACCTGTAGGACAGGCATCAGGCATTAAAGCACCATTGATTAATGTTGGGGTTTTCATCAGAACTTTCATGGTTTTGATTACTTTTTCCACATTGTCATTTTCACTTTCATGTTCTGCCCGGATATTGATTATAAAATCTTTAGCTGTTTCATGAAGCGGTATAATGGGTAGTTGTCTGAACTGTTCCAGATATTCACTGATCTGAATTTCATCCAGATTATTTTCGTTGATATAAGTGATGGCCTCTTTAAACCATTGAGCCGGTCTATATCCTAATTCGATTAAGTGATTTCCATTAAATTCCATTTGTTTTCTCATTTTGATAATGCAAAGTAATATCATTATTGCGCAATAGTTTTGCGTAGATTATTTTTTTTTAATTATTTTTACAAAACTTAAAGGGCTGATCTGGAATAAACAAATTGGCCAACGGATTATATAATTAAAAGATTAATATGTATGGAACTATTAGAACAACTACAGCATTTTCCGGAAACTATTCAGTTCAGTGATGTTATTGAATATATCGACGGAAAGTATGATTTTACCCCCACGGCTTTTAAAAATGGTGATACCACTAATCAGGCCGGGCAGAATAACGGATCTTGTAAGGTCTTCAGCTACGCCTTATATCATGGGTTGACCAAAGAACAGACCCTTCCTCTTTTCGGAGAATTTTACAGGGATGATGTTTTGAAAAAGCCTCATGGTACTGATCACCAGAATATCAGAAACTTTATGAAATTTGGCTGGGAGGGGATTACTTTTGACGGAGACGCGTTGAAAGAGAAATAATTTTGATGAAAATAGCAAAAAGGCAAATTTACAAATCAGCAGATTTGCCTATTGCTCCAATTAAACACGATACGTATGTCATCTAATAAAAATGCTTTAATCCGTTATAAAACATTAGATAAATGTCTTAAGAACAAATACCGGAAATATACTTTGGAAGATCTTATTGATGAATGTTCTGAAGCATTATTTGAATTTGAAGGTAAAGAATCCTATGTAAGTAAGCGAACCGTGCAGCTTGATCTGCAAAATATGCGCAGTGAAAAATTCGGGTATGAGGCTCCT
Source organism: Chryseobacterium sp. KMC2 (assembly GCF_016756935.1). Classification (NCBI taxonomy): domain Bacteria; kingdom Pseudomonadati; phylum Bacteroidota; class Flavobacteriia; order Flavobacteriales; family Weeksellaceae; genus Chryseobacterium; species Chryseobacterium sp. KMC2. The sequence goes on along the minus strand of NZ_JAESIT010000001.1, from coordinate 503,097 downwards.
ATTGAGGTCTATGAGAGAAAATACTACCGCTACAGCGACCCTGAATACAGTATTCATAATATTTCAGTAAACGAAAGTGATTTGAAGGCAATGAATAATGCCGTTCAAATCCTAAAGCAATTCAAAGATTTTTCTATGTTTAAAGAGATGAATGGTGTTATTCAGAAACTGGAAGATTCCATCCATTCCACCACTCAGAAATCTATTATCCATCTGGATAAAAATGAACAGCTGAAAGGATTGGAGCATATCGATATTCTTTATGAAAGTATTGCCAATAAAAAGGTGTTGAAAATTCTCTATAAAAGTTTTACGGCAAGAGAATCCAATATATATACTGTTCATCCGCAGCTGTTGAAGGAATTTAATAACCGTTGGTTTCTGATCTGTCTTTATAAACAGAAAATGTATAATCTGGCACTGGACAGAATGGAGCGTATTGAAACAGATGATGCCCTTCAGTATATTGATAAAGATCTGGATGGAGATGAATATTTTAAAGATATCGTAGGGGTTACCGTTTCAGATTCAATAGCTCCGAGGACGGTTATTTTCTGGGTAGATTCCGGAAATGCACCCTACGTAAAAACAAAACCCCTACATAAAAGCCAGGAAGTGATCCGTGAAGATCAGGAGGGAACCCTGTTTAAAATCTGTGTTCAGATCAATTTTGAACTGGAAAGGCTGTTGCTGGGATTTGGAGAGGCTCTGATTGTTCATAAACCCAGAAAACTGAGACTAAGAATGGAGGAAAAGTTTAGGGCTGCAGGTAAGAATTATCAGAACCTTGTTGTTCCCGATGAAAACTAAATACATGACGTCGGTATTTCATCTGTTACCCATGAGAAAGTGAAACAATGGGTGAGAAATAAAAAGAAACGAATTTGAAAAAACTCATCAGCAGATTTTTATCTTGGCTTGGAAATTGCATTAACGTAAAAAGAACATCACATTATGAAATCAAGAATATTTAAAGCATTAATTGCAATTATAGCACCCATTGCGATAGAATATATCGTTAAAAAAATATCTGAGAAACTTGATAAAAAAGACGATCAGAAAGAGAAAGAACCAAAGCAGATTACTGCATAAACAAAAAGTAGTTAGAATTTAAAATTGTTGAAAGAGGCTGTCGTATACCGTACAGTCTCTTTTTTTTATGATGATTTCTACCCATCGTCAAAAATTCTTTAATTTTCGCCACCTCTCCGGAGGAGGAGAATTCTAAGCATCCTATATGAAATCATAGACTCCGTTTTTCCAGCCCAGGACTTTGGAAGAGTCTGCATTAAGCCAGTTCTTCAGAATAGTGGCATATACCTTTCTGAAATCTTCTGTATAGATAAGGTCGCCCTCATTTAGATTCTGGAGATTAGGAAGGGCATTCAGCAGTCCTTTCTTTTTTAAACCTCCACTGATGAAAAACATCTGATTGGCTGTTCCGTGATCAGTTCCGTTACTCGCATTTTGGGCAACACGGCGTCCGAATTCTGAGAATGTTACAAGTAAAATATTGTGAAATAATCCGTTAGCTTTCATATCTGCAACAAAAGACTTTACCGCATCATTGATATCAGTGAATAATTTCTTCTGTCTGTCATTCTGATTGACATGCGTATCAAAACTTCCGATCGAAAGGTAATACACCTGCGTATTAATGTCAGATTTAATTAAAGATGATACTGTTTTAAAATCCTTTCCCAATTGTGAATTAGGGTAGATTTGCTCTGTTGTCTTTGCTTTGCTTTTTTCAAAAATATAATCTGCATTATTGATAGTAGATCCCAGTGTCTGATAAAGGTAAGATACGGTTTCATCTTCATGGTGATGGTCATAAAGAGACTTGAAATACTTTTCCTGGCTGGTCTGATAAAGTCTTTTAGGGTCTTTAAAGGCAAATGCTTTATTATGGTCACCTTTAAGAGCAAGGCTTAACATATCATCTACCTCAAGTGCTTGGGTGGGATGCTCACAACGATAACATTCTTCATCCAAAAAGCGGCCAATCCAACCTGTTTCCAGAAATTCATCACTCCTGCTGGCAGACTGCCAGATATCCATACTCCGGAAATGGGATTTATCAGGATCAGGATACCCCACATTGTTCATGACGGAAAGCTCACCATTGTCGAATAGCTCTTTAAAATAGGAAAGGGACGGATTAATTCCTGCTTCATCCGTAAGAGATACAGCATCCTGAATGGCAAGGGTTTTTCTTTCCCGAAAATAAATATCATTTTTTACAGGAATAATTGTATTTAATCCATCATTACCTCCTGTCAGCTGCAATACGATCAGGATATTCTGGTGGGGGTTCAGGGCATTATCCAAAGCCATAGACTTTAGAAAGCTGGGCATTAGCAGGGAAGCCGAGGCTAACGAGCTTATTTTCAGGAATTCTCGTCTTTTGATTAACATAACTTTTGAATTTAAGTTGTACAGGTAGTACCAAAGGTTGCGGGATCTATTACCTAAAATCTGCAACCTGCTACCTTAAAAACTACATTAACTGATATTCAGGGGTAGACATCAGATTGATAACCATCATTTTTATACTTTTATCAGAGAAATTTCTGACTGAGTTCATATCCAAACTTTGAGCATTCTGAATCAGATAATCTTCACAGTTTTTCTGAGCAAAAATTTTTTCTACCCGCTCCCAGTCTATGGTGATATTCGGATTTTTAAAAGACTTGTTTAAAGCAGTCTCCCGGGATTTCATACCCATGTCGATATCATCGTCCTGACGTGGACTGTATTCCAAAGGTCTTAAACCTGACCAAATCTGTGGAACCTGAAGTCTCAGCATCAGTGTTGAACTGTCGATCCATGCTTTTCCATTTGGCCATCCTGCCACATTGGGCGGGTAGAGCAGCATTTGTCCCAGTAATTTCTGATAAACGATGAGGTTTTCAGGATTTTGGATGTGCATAGGAAGAAGCCGCATGATTCCAGCCATGAGTTCGATAGGTGATTTTATCCTGTTTCCTATATTGCTCTGATCATAAAACCATGAACTTGAAAAGATCTCCCTCATAAGCTTTTTAATGTCATACCCGGAGCTGTAAAAGCCGGCACTTAGTTTATCTATCCTATCGCTATCGACCTTTTCATTAACGAAGAATTTATAAATTTTGGTGGTGATAAACCTGGAGGTAGCTTTATGTTCTAATATCATATGTAAGGCATCATCTCCATTGAAATTGCCTGTTTTTCCTAAAAAAGTCTTCACCTCTTCATCGTGAAAGTTTTTTCTTTCTTTAAAATTCCCCTCTTTATCATATCCCCATCCGGTAAAAGCTCTGGCTCCCTCTCTTACATCTTTTTCAGTATAGTTTCCTCTTCCCATTGTAAACAGCTCCATCACTTCACGGGCAAAGTTTTCGTTGGGATGATCTTTTTTGTTTTGTTGATTATTGAGAAAGTTCAGCATGGCCGGAGCCTTACTTACCTCAAAAAGAAGGTCTTTAAAGTTTCCCAATGCATGTTTCCGTATGATATTTAAAAGCTGTCTGTTGAACTTTGGATTGACTACCCTGGAAGCAAAATGACCATGCCAGAAAAAAGCCATCTTTTCTCTCATCTGTTCTTTGCTGTTCACCATTTTATCCAGAAAATGAAGATTCAGTTCATTATTCTGCTCCCTGTTGATTTTCTGCATCTGTTTTTTCTTTTCGGCAGGAGCTGTACTGCTCATGTAGTCCGCTGCCGGATCAATATCAGGAGTATCATAGGTGATTTCAGTAAAATGATCTTCTTTACATAGCTCATCAATCAACATTGTACTGTTTTTATTCTTTAAACTGTCAATTTGATTGATTCCGATCCCGAAACCTGCACGCCATAGAAGATGTTTATTTTTTATCAGTGAATCAGCCATTGTAAGAGCGTTTGTTTTTTGATGCTTCAGAAGACCTAAGGTTAAAATAACAACGGGTTAAGGATTGTTAATATTGTGAGATGGCTGCCAACCGGAAGTTTTTATTTGAAAAAATAAATGATAACAGAGACTGGTATTACTCGTAGATTTTACTGCTTCCTTTTTTCAGCTCTCAGACTTCTGATTTATTATCCTTAATTCACATTTTAAGATTAGTTTTTGATAATTTTTGTTAAACAAACATTTAAATTTTGTTAAAAATAATCTACTGATAATCATTATTTTATGATTTTGTTGAGTGTTAAAATAACAGGTAAAGTCCTGGTTGGCATGATTTTTACATCTTACTTGCTTAGTAAAATTTAAAAATTAGAGTTATGAAAATGTTTAAACAAGCAATATTACTGGCTGGAATTTTAACAGCAGGAATAGCAAGCGCACAGAATTCAAAAATGAATAATATGATTAAGGTGGGCGCAAATGTTGGTTTAGCAGTTCCTTCAGATAACCTTTCGGCTGCTGTTGGAGTAGATGTAGCTTACCAGAACCTTATTACTCCTGGTTTTGGATTAGGTATTGCATCAGGATATAGCCATTATTTCGGAAAAGATAATAACGGATATAAGAATAATGATGTAGGAGTAATTCCTGTGGCTGCTTTAATTAGAATTTATCCAAAACAAACAGGTTTCTATTTCGGAACTGATTTAGGATACGGATTCTTAGTTGGAGATAAAACAGTAGCTTCCAATACAAATGTAGAAAGAGCAAGCGGAGGTTTTTACCTTAAGCCTGAGATCGGATACCACAACAGAGACTGGAACTTCTTCGTACAATACCAGAAGGTTTTTGTAGGAACTAAAGGAGATTTACCAGGTCAGGACTATAATGTGGGAAATATCGGAGTAGGCTTCGGTTATAATATTCCATTAGGAAAGTAGTTAGATTTAATATAAACAATTATTAACCAAACCTTTTCACTTTTTGTGAAAAGGTTTTTTTTTGTCTGCAGGATTTACGAAAACAATTATTATATTTGGTAAAATTTGAGGTTATGATTCTGAATCCAAAATTTCCACTTTATTTACCAGGAGTAGAGAACAGTAATAATGATAATGTCTCTATCATCGGAGCAAGTCTCCGTGAAGACATGACGATCTTAGGCTATTTTGTTTCCAGTAATGGAGGTCTTGAGATAAAAATCCAACAAACGTATTCCACCAAAGAATATGCTTCTTTTAATGATATTTTAAAGAAGTTTATTCAGGATAATCAGCTGGAGAATGTAAAACGTCTGGGAGTGGCCGTTCCAGGTCCTGTGCTTGACGGAAAAAGCAGCCCGGCAAGATTAGGCTGGAATTTAGATATTGAAGAATATAAAAGAGATTTCGGGTTTGAAAAAGCAGATATGCTGAATGACCTGGAAGCTTCTGCTTACGGAATGGGTCTTCTTGAGGATGATGACCTGGAAGCTATCTATACAAGTGGACATCTTGAAAAAGGAAATGTTGCCATCCTTGCCCCTGGAAACGGGTTGGGGGAAGCCGGATATTTCTTTGACGGAAAATATCTAAGACCTTTCGCTACAGAAGGAGGACATTCTGAATTTTCACCAAGAACCAACGTAGAAGTTGAGTTTTATCAATTCCTAAATAATATCTACGGAATTGTAAGCTGGGAAAATGTATTATCTAAATCCGGATTGTTTAATATCTACAGATTCTTAAGAGACGTAAAAAGACACCCGGAACCGGAATGGTTGGGAGAACGTCTTTCAGGGGGTAATTTTGCAGAAGAACTTTATAAAGCTGCAGTAGAAGATAATGTATTGATCTGTAGAATTGCTTTAGATACTTTTATTGAGTTTTTGGCAAGAGAAGCGAATAACCTTACATTAAAGGTGAAGGCGACGGGAGGATTACTGATCTCAGGAGATATTCCTCAGATGGTAAGAGAATACATCGATAAAGATAAATTCTATGAAAAATTCAAGATCAGTGATAAAATGGAAGGCATGTTGAAAAATATTCCAATCTACCTGGTCAAGCAAAATCATACAGCATTAAAAGGGGTAGCGCTTTATACCGCTTACTACCAACAATAAATAAAAGGCTCCGAAGAAATTCGGAGTTTTTTTATGGGATGATATTATTCATAAAAATAATTAATTTTCTTGATTTACATCAACGCTATCTATCAGAGAAGATGGCTACCTTTGTGTTATTAAATAAGTAAATAATTTTATTCAATGAAAAAAATATTTTTATTAGCCGTTTTAGCTGGTGGTTTAGCTTTCGGACAGTCAAAAAAAGTAGTAGCGTCTGATATTCACTGGTGGGGATATAAAGTAGCAAAATCTGAGGCTAGCTCTCACGACGGTACTGTAAAAGTAAAGTCAGGAGATATGGTAATGAAAGGAAATCAATTGGTAGGAGGAAGCTTCGTATTAGATATGACTTCCATCAATGCAACTGATCTTTCCGGAGAATACCAGCAAAAACTAAACGGACACCTTAAAAACGGTGACTTCTTTGAAGTTGAAAAATTCCCGACTGCTAGTTTCAAAATTACAGGTATTAAGAAAAATAACGATAAAATCTACAGTTCTTTGGTAACAGGAAATCTTACTGTAAAAGGAAAAACAAACCCGGTTACATTCCCTGCAAAGATCTCTTACAGCAAAGGAGTGGTAAGTTTAGTATCCAATAAATTCTCTTTCGACAGACAAAAATTTGATGTAGCTTACAAATCTACAATGCAGGATGTTTTTGTGAAAGATGATATCGATATGCAGGTTAAGGTTACTGCTCAATAAATTAATCAAAAAAAGATTGTTAAAAGTGTAGAAGTTCTACACTTTTTTTTATTTTTGTTGAATTGTAAATAAAAAAGAATGAAAAGATTACTATTGTTTGCTATGGTGTGTGTAGGCATGTCATTGGTTTCCGCTCAAAAGAAATTTGATAAAGTTTCAAAAGTGACTTCATCAGAGATCAGATGGTGGGGATATAAGGTTGTAAAAACTGAAGCCTCTTCCCATTCAGGAACAGTGAAACTGAAAAGTGGAAAATTTAACTTTGACCATACTGTTTTGGTAGACGGAGAGTTTGTGATAGATATGAGAAGTATGATGGCCGGAGATGTTTCCGATGAGGACCAAATCAAGCTTACAGACGACCTTAAAAGTTCAAACTTCTTTGAAGTTAAAAAATTCCCGGTAGCCAAATTTCATTTGACTAAAATTATTCCACTAGCCAACAGTGAATACAATTCTACAGTGTATGGTGATGTGACCATTAAAGGAGTAAGAAAAACCATCACTTTTCCTGCTAATGTATATGTTACCCAGTTTACCGTAGTTGTTGAGTCTGCTAAGTTCTCATTAAACAGAAGAGACTTTAAAGTATTCTACCAGTCTTCACTAAAAGACTATTTCATCAAGAACGAAATGGATATCCAGTTCAGAGTTTCTACAGAACAGTTGGATAACGAAAACAGAGTTCCGGTAAAGAAAAAGAAATAAGATTAAATATAATATTGATAAAAAGAGCAGTTCAGGTAATGAATTGCTCTTTTTTTATGGAATGTAGGGTATACAATTAGTGTTGAGAGTATTCCGTCAAATCTGCTGATCGGATATGTGTTGGAGAAGGGATTATTTTGCTCTCTAATCTTGATATTCATAAAAATATTAAATCCCGAAAAGCTGTGGTGTACTTCTTATGCAATGAGCTCATCACTAAAAACTGAAGTCTTATTTTAAAACTTTTTTGAAATTGTAAAACTTGTGAAATAGGAGACTGAAAAAAACATGTTTCCTTTTTACATAAAGCCTAAGTCTTACAACAACTTGAATGTTTAAAGCTTTTGTAGTTTAAATTCAACAGCAATATCTTTAGCTTTTTTCCCTTCAAACGCTAATTTCCTTTCCTGTTTTTTTTATAAATTAGTCTTATGAAAATTTATATTGTAAGCGGTCTTGGAGCAGACTTTAAGGTACTTGAAAAATTGGAGTTTCCCAAAAACTGTGAACTGGTTTTTATAGATTGGCTTATTCCCGAAAGTAATGAACCTTTTCAGGACTATGTAAAAAGGATGGCAGAGAAAGTGGATGATTCAGAACCATTCTGTTTGTTGGGCTATTCTTTTGGGGGAATTATTGTGCAGGAGATTAACCAGTTGAAGCCTGCCGAGAAAGTAGTTATCCTTGGAAGTATAAAATCAGATAAAGAAAAATCCAAATTTATAAAGACGGGTGAGGTGACCAGGATTCCAAGAATCCTTCCGGTGGGACTGTTCAATAACAGAGCGGCTCAGGTATATTCTGTAATAAGAAAGCTGTTTGATCCCAGAAATCCTAAAATTCTGGAATATTTCAAAGTGCGGGATCCTTATTATTTAAAATGGTCTGTAGAAAAAGTTTCCGAATGGAAGTTTGAAGAAAATCCTAATGTTATTCAGATATTGGGAGATAAAGATATTGTTTTCCCAATACGGTATTCAAACCCGGATTATGTAATCAAAGGCGGTTCACATCTTTTTCCGGTCACTAAACATAAAGAAGTTTCGAAAATACTGACTAAGGTATTTTCTGAAAAAATGATCAATGTTATTTCATAAATAGTTTTTTTTATAGGGGTGTTGTGATTTAAAATGTGTTTTTTATGGAATTTATATTTAAATTTGATAGGGTTAAATATAAATTTTATGAAAGTAGGATTAAAATGGATCATTTCATTTTCGGTGATTAGTCTTGTTGCATTCGGAGGATTGTTTTGGAATCCGGGTGCAGAGATTTCTGATACCGGAGCATTTCTGAGTGAAGATAAAATTGTAGGGGCAGATGTTGCCTGGATTCTTGCTGCTGCCGGACTGGTCTTGCTGATGACTCCCGGACTTTCTTTCTTTTACGGAGGAATGGTAGGAAAGAAAAATGTGATTTCCACCATGCTGCAGAGTTTTATTGCTTTAGGCGTTATTTCTATTTTATGGGTGGTGGTAGGATTTTCTTTGTCTTTTGGAGAATCTTTGGGATTCAGTATTAATGGAAATCATTACGGGATTATAGGAAATCCTTTAAGCTATATGTTTTTTAACGGAGTGGGAGGTTTACCACACAAAATGATGGCTTCTACCATTCCTTTTGTGCTTTTTGCATTGTTTCAGATGAAGTTCGCTGTTATTACTCCCGCTATCATTACAGGGTCTTTTGCTGAGAGGGTTCGTTTTATTTCTTACCTTTTATTTATAGTTCTTTTCTGTATTTTTATTTATACACCGCTCTGCCACATGGTATGGCATCCTGATGGGCTTCTGAATAAGTATTTTGGAGTGAAAGACTTTGCCGGAGGTACGGTAGTGCATATGAGTGCCGGATTTGCAGCGCTTGCAGGAGCTTTAGTATTAGGGCGAAGAAAAAATCCGCATCATGAACCTTCAAATATTCCCTATGTTCTTTTGGGAACGGGAATGCTGTGGTTTGGCTGGTTTGGGTTTAATGCAGGATCGGCATTGAGTGCTTCCGCCTCTGCAGCTACTGCCTTTGGAACAACGACCATTGCTTCCGCTTCTGCCATGATGACCTGGATATTTTTTGATAGAATCAATGGACGGAGTATTTCTGCATTGGGAGCTTGCATTGGAGCAGTAGTAGGATTGGTGGCGATCACTCCCGGATGTGGTTTTGTCAGTATTCAGGAGAGTCTTTTTATAGGATTTATTTCAGCAATCGTTTCTAACGTGATGGTCAACTGGAAAGCTTTGAAGAAAGTAGATGATACCTTGGATGTTTTCGCCTGCCATGGGGTAGGAGGAATTATGGGGATGATCCTGACAGCTATTTTTGCTCACGGGGAAAACGCCAGTCTTCTTCATGGTGGAGTAGAAGTATTTCTTCATCATATGGCAGCTTTGGTTCTGGTTTCTGCTTTTACATTTTTCGGATCACTGCTTTTATATAAAATTACAGATGCCATGATTACATTAAGGGTTTCCGAAGAGTCTGAAAATATGGGGCTTGATCTTTCCCAGCACGATGAGAGTCTCAATTAGTAACAGAAAAAAACAGGGTATAACACGGTTGCTTCCGGAATACCCTGATTTAAATGGAATTTCAAAATACTGTTTTGAGATTTTATGCAATGGAGGTAATAGCCTTAAAGATCCTTTTTTTTGACTCCTCGAATATTTCACCACCAAATTCTTCATTATCTAATGAGATAACGGTGATATCTTTTATTCCCATTATTCCTAAAATATGTTTTAAATAGGTGGTCTGGAAATTCATATGGCCATTCTTCTCATTTTCTCCATACCCTGTATCTCCTCTACTAGATAGTATAAATACTTTCTTATTTTCCAGAAGACCTACATAGTCTCCGTCTGGAAAACCTGACCTGAATTTCCAGGTCTCGTTGATTCGCATGACCTGATCTATATAGGCTTTTAAGCCGGAGGGAATAGACCAGTTGTACATGGGGGTGCCAATCACATAGATGTCATTTTCTTTAAGCTCTTTTACAAGCTCATCGCTCAGTTGCAGTTCTTTTTGGCTTTCCTCCGTCCTGTCTGAGGGCTTTTTAAATGCTCCTGCAATCCAGGATTCATTAATATTCGGGATATGCCCAATTCCGGTTTCTCTGTACGTAAATACATCATGGGGGTGTTTGGTTTTCCAGTTTTCAACAAACAGGTCGGTTAGCCTTCGGCTGTAAGATCTTTTGCCTCTTACACTGGCATTAATAATCAATACTTTCATAATGGTAAATTTTATACCTCAAAATTCTCGATTATTAAGTCCGGAAAAATTGATCTAGTTCAAGAGGATTTATTTTTTTTTCGAATTCTGCTGATAAACTCTGCAGAGACACCTAAATAAGAAGCTATTAAATACTGTGGAACTTTGGCAGCTATATCAGGATAGGACTCCAGGAAATATAGATATTTCTGTTCAGCTTTATACATATTATTAAATACAATTCTTTTCTCCAGGGTTCCAAGATATCCTTCTAAAATAATTCTAAAATATCTTTCCAGTGAAGGTATTTGCTCTAACAGTTTTTGAAAAGAGCCATGGCTGATCTGCAACAGCTTTGTTTTCTCTATCGCCTGTATATTATAAATAGAGGCTTTTTGCCTGGAAAAGCTGTAGATATCGGTTGCCCACCAATCGTCAATCGCTAAAAAAAGGATTTCTTCGTTGCCATTTTCAGGATTGATGCAGAAGGCTTTTAAAGTACCGGATATAACATAATTGTCATAGCGGCAGATATCGCCATTTCTTAAAAGAAATTCACCTTTTTCCAATGTCCTTTCTGTCCAGATGTTTTTGAAAACCGAAATTTCCTCCGGACTTAATCTGACATGCTGCGAAATATTTTTAATTAATGCTTCCATTTAGAATGATGAAAATAAAGAATGTGAATTTAATAGGATGGCATACGAAATTATTGTTCACTGCTAATTTAAAAAATATAATTGTGAAATCTTATTTCTAATGGGTATGAATAGTTATTAATACCCGATTCTGCTATGCTGTTTATTAGATTTATCACGTATCTTTGTAAAAGCAAAATGAAGAGCCATTTATGGAATCAATATCGGTTTTTGAGATTATCAAAGTAGGAATAGGCCCATCCAGTTCACATACGATGGGACCTTGGAATGCAGCGGCTGCATTTATCAGAATTATAAAAAGGGAAAGATCAATCGCAGAGGTAAAAGAAGTTTTTCTTGAATTCTTTGGCTCTTTAGCCAAAACTGGAATTGGGCACGGAACGGATATCGCGGGCATGCTTGGTTTGAACGGTGAAGATTTTAAGACCATCAATACTTCAAAAATTGATGAAAAGATAGAAAAGATCAAGAAAGACCAGATTATTAATCTTGGGGGCGAGAAAGAAATTCCATTTGTTTACGGGTACCATTTGGTTTTAAATATGCAGAAATCACTTGATTTTCACCCGAATGGAATGATCTTTAAAGCTGTTTTTGAAGATGGTACTGAGCTTGTTCAGGATTTTTATTCTGTGGGTGGAGGTTTTATTGCAAGCCAGGAAAAAAACTCAATAGAAAAACAATGCGTACGTACATTGTATCCTTGTCATAAAGCTGCAGATATTGCAAAATATTGCCAGAAGCTAGGATTTAACAAAATTTCAGATTTAATTCTAATTAATGAAGAAAGCTGGAGATCCCAGGACGAAACAAGACAGGAAGCTTTATATATCTGGAGTCAGATTAAAGAATGCATCTACAAAGGAGTGAATAAAGAAGGGATTCTTCCCGGTGGATTGAATGTTTCCCGAAGAGCAGCGGGAATTAACAGAAAACTGTTGGGAGAAGAGATTTATAAAAATAAAGATGAATGGTTTCAGCAGGTTGTTGATGCCGAAGAAAATTTCACCAATATCAATAAATGGATTGCCTGTTTTGCACTGGCAGTAAATGAAGAAAATGCCAGCTTCGGAAGAATCATCACAGCACCTACCAACGGAGCGAGTGGAGTGATTCCCGCAGTGTTAATGTATGCACAGGCATTTACGCCATTTACAAGCGAGGATGATATTGTAAGATTCCTGCTTGTAGCCGGAGAAATTGGAACATTATTTAAGAAAAATGCAACCATTTCTGCAGCAATGGGAGGATGTCAGGCCGAAATCGGAGTGTCATCAGCGATGGCCGCTGCGGGACTTACGGAAATCCTTGGAGGAAGTGTAGGGCAGGTATTAATGGCTGCTGAAATAGCTATGGAACACCATCTTGGATTAACCTGTGATCCTATTAAAGGACTTGTACAGATTCCATGTATTGAAAGAAATACAATGGGGGCTATGAAAGCTATTACTGCGGCAAATATTGCTCTGGAAAGTGACCCTACGAAGGCAAAAGTAACCCTGGATGAGGTTATCCAGACGATGTGGGAAACAGCTCAGTCTATGAGTGACCGTTTTAAGGAAACCTCAGAAGGTGGGTTGGCAATTGCAGTGAATGTTCCTGAATGCTAATACGCTAATACAGAATACAATTAAAAATACGAAAAATCCTTAGACATAACATCTAAGGATTTTTTTTATGTAGTAGGGGGCTCTTAATGGATAAACACTAAGTTTTAGAAAAAATCCAGACTAGGAATTTATTATCTTAATATACCTCTGATTCTGTTGGCATTGGTAATCAGCTCTTCAAGGTATTCGTAATTTTCTTTTTCCAATGCAGATTTAAATTTTCTGAGCTGGGTAATATGCTCGTTCAATACATCCAGTACGTTTTCTTTGTTCTGTTTAAAGATGGGAACCCACATTTCAGGATGCGATTTAGCCAGACGTACGGTACTGGAGAAACCCGAACTGGCCAGTTGAAAGATCGTTTCTTCTTCGCGCTCTTTTTCCAATACGGTATTGGCAAGAGCGTAGGAGGTAATATGGGAGATATGGGAAATATAGGCAGTATGGATATCATGATCTTCCGCATCCATATAAATCATATGCATATCAAGTGCATTGACTATTTTTTCAACCAGGTTTAAAGCATCTTCAGCAGATTCTTCTTTATTGCAGATAACCCCTGCTTTTCCGGCAAAACTTTCGGCAATAGCAGATTTCGGACCGTTGTTTTCGGTACCCCACATCGGGTGAAAGGCCACAAATCTTGAGCGTTTTGGATGATCTTTTACGGCATGAACAATTCCTGCTTTTGTAGAACCTGCATCCATCACAGTCTGATGATCCGATATAAGATCCAGAACACCCGGCAATAATTTTCTGGCAGCATCCACAGGAATAGCAAGGATGATCAACTCAGCATTTTTAACTCCCTGCTCCAGATCAACACCTGCATCAATGATTTTCAGCTCTAATGCCTCATCAATATGCTGTTTATTGTTATCAATTCCGTAGATAAAACTGGCGATGCCTTTTTCCTTTAATTTTAATGCCATCGATCCGCCGATTAATCCAGCTCCTATAATACTTATTTTCATCTTTTAAATTGGTTTAAAATAAAAAAACCTCGTCTAGGACGAGGTTTTAAATTATGTTCATAAGAATCCCTATCCCAGATCTGAGTTAAAAATTCTATAATAATATGTTCCGTTGTTAAAATTCACAAAGCGAAGGTATAAATTTTTTTTTAAACTATGATTGTTCTGGCTAAAATTTTGAAAATTATAGAAGAATTACGAAGTTGATGTATGTGTTTCCTATATTCTAATCTTTGTTTTACTTAATAAGAATGATTTATTAATTTTGTAATAACATTGTGAATAAAGAGATAATAACAAGTGAAGTGTAGGAACTATTTTAAGTTTTAAATTCTTTTAGTTTGAAGTAAAAGTATCACTAAAAAAACAACACATGAAAAATAAATATGTATGTAGCCTGATTATTTTGGTAGTTATGATCATCTTTGGAAATGCTAAAAACCATCCTCACGTATTTTTAAAAGTACAAAAAACGGAACGTTCCAATATCCTGTACGGAGACACTATAATGATTAAAGAAAGCTTTAATGATGAGGATGTTGTTCCCAATGAGTATATAAAAGACAGGCTGGATCCTATCCGGGCTAATTTCAAAAGAATTAATTCTATTACAAAATGGACTCGTATTAAACAGAAAGATATTGAAGGAGTATCGGCAGAAGGAGGGGAGGCAACGTTTTATTATCAAAAGAAAAGGCTTGAAAAAATTATAGCCAGACACTACGGTGAAATGGGGCAGCTGTTGATAGAGTATTATCTGTTTAATGGAAAACTTTCTTTTGTTTTCGAAAAAGAGTATCGGTACAACCGCCCTCTTTTCTATGATGTGAAAGTAATGAAGGAAAATAATGATACGGAAGCTTTTGATTTTAAAAAATCGGAGATTACCGAAACCAGGTATTATTTTTTAAATGCGAGGCTTATTCATATCATTGACAGCCAGGATTGTGGGGCTCCGTTTAGCGCAGATTATATAGCTGAAGAGGAAAAAAGAATAAAGGAGGATTTTAAAAATCTCTTACATTTAGAAAAATAAAACTGAACTGTTAAGGTCTTTACTTAGAATCCGGGAAATACTATTTATCCTTATTTAATGCCAGAAACTGCCGATAGTAATTATCAAGATACAGAGAAAATTGTTCTTCAAAAGTCTGTTCTTCCCAGTCTTTATTAATGATAACCGGGTTCTCTATTCTAAAAGTAATTTCTTCAATTTCCTCCGGGCTCAGATTTTCTACCTTTTCAGGATCGGGTAAAGCAATGCGGAAAGCAAGTACCTCAATACCTTCTTCTTCCCACCATTCCATACTGTACTGTGAGACATTTTTCTGAGTAATCGAGTGTAATTCGGATTTCAGCTGGCTATAGACGGACAGGTCTTCATCACCCGAAAGATCGACATGGGCTGTATAGTCCAGAATTAATTTAAGAATTCCAGGATATCTGTTTTCTGCTGTTTTTAAATCGGGTTCTATATCTGATCTCAGTTCCATCAGTTGTTTGAATTTCGGATAACGGCAAGGCGTTCTTCCACTTCTTTGATTTTATTGATCCAGTAATTAATTCCTTCCTGATTAGTCACTGTTTTCTTAAAAGCATCCCGGTTTACTGTCCATAGCTTAGAGCCGTTTTTTTGATACTCAATTTCACGTTCTCTTTTCGTTTCCGGTTCTATGCGGTATCTCCAATACACCAGCGAATGCATATATTCTGCGCGGATTTTTTCAAGGTAAGTGATAATGGCTTTTCGATCCTGAGGAATATATCCCGGCCCGGAACATCCGCAGGAATGGAAAGTGATGCCTACTGTATACAGATCCTTGATATGCGCCCACCTTTTATGATCATTTTTTGAAGGGGATTCAAAATCCAACCCCATATTGGCCATCAGTTTTCCGCATTCAGGACATTTGGCTTCTACTGAAACCTGAGAATCCCTGTCCACATCGTGTAAAATGCGGCGTTTGAATGTTTTCTGGCAGTTAAAACAGGCATAATGACCTTTGTAAACCATCATGGCATATCGGCACATTGTATTATATTTAAATCGTTAATGTTTGTTAAATATTGTTATTTTGTGGATGTAAAAATATATATTTTTCCGTTTGTTTGCGAAAAAAATATTAAAATTTTGATTTTATTGTGTATTTATTCAATCAATAAGATGCCGGACCAATCTTTTTTATTCAAAAGAGATAATCCTATCCCAGCTAATCCTTCTAACAATCCCATATTATAGACGTATTCATCTCCTGCTTTATATAAAAAGCAACATTCCTGATTTTCTGGAGCATAGTAAGAATGAGTGATTCCACGCCAGTATTCTCCGGCTTGTGCGAATGCCGGTTTTTGGGTGCGGGTATAAAATGAATCGTATATCGAAGAAATTCCGGCACTTCCATGACAGAGTGAAGCATCGGTTACCTTACTGGATTCCTCATGTTTTCTGACTGTGGTTTTTAACAGTATTTGTGATGCCTGATTCTGTAAAGATTGATCCTGAATAAGCTCACCAATTTTATAGAGAACACAGGATATTCCCAGATCCCCATAGCACCAGGCCAGGCGGGAAGCATATTTTGAATTTTCTTTGCTGGTTTCGATTACAGAAGGGAATACGGATACCGTACCTTCCATCGAAGCATAGGTCATAAATTCTGATAAGGTTTTCCTGATAAAAGAAATATCAGCTTCTGAATCTGCAATATAGGCCAGCAGTAAAAGATTGGGAAGAAATCCATGGGAAATACCAAAATTGGATATATTTTCGGCCTTATCTTTTGGGTTTTGCCAGAACAGGTCTGTTTTCGTTTTAACGATGGTTTCTTTTAATGTGTGCAGTAAGTCCGGATCCAGTTTTCTGATATCCATCTGTCTGTTCATGAAGGGCATCACCAAGCCGATTCCCCCATAGAAGAAATCAAAATTATGGTTCTGAAACTGAGCAATAGCTTCTTCAATCATTATATCTCCAATATCTTCAATATCCAGAAAATCAAGAGAACACCATTGAGATTCCTGTAAATAGGATGCTGAAGATAAAACTCCTGATAACCCTGCCGCATAGGAAAGATCAATTCTTTCATTTTCTATATGATCGAAGATTAAATCTTTATACCGGTCTATTTTTTTTTCTACAGTCTTATTAAACTGCTCAGGATAGGAATTAAAATAATGATGAAGAAATAATAACTCTGAACAAGCTCCATTCATTAATCCAGCGTGGGTATGCTCGTAGTCTAAGATGTTTTTACAGATGTGTTGAAGTATTGGCATTTGTTTTTAAGCTGAAGAATTGTTTTTTTAAAATTTTTTCAAGGAAACAGTACATTAAATATTCGTGAAGTCTGTTATCACTTCGTACTACCCTGATAATATGCATATGGATAATATTGGCCAGATTCTTATAGGAATTCTGTCCTTGCAAGGTTGGTAAATCTACCTGGATATCCTTGAAGAATTGAGTGTGAATGGCCGACAATATATCATTTTTTTCAGAGATAATATTCTCAATTTCCTCGGAGAACCCTTTATATTTTGCATTGATAAAAGCGGTTTTTAAAGGAGAGGTATTAAACTCCCTGGCCAGACTGCTTTTTACCCCGCTTACAAAGTTTAGCTGGGATTCCGTATCGAGATTAAACACTTTACAATAGAAAAGAATATGCTTGATAGGATACATCCATAAAATATCGGTGTTATCTTCTTCAATATTTTTCTCAATGATTGCTGCGGAAACAAGAGAATCATAATAAAATATCTTTTCAAATATTTTGGTGTTATTCCCTTCGTAGCGTTCTAATTCCCGATCATAGGTGTCATAAGATATCCTTTGTATTTTCTCAGCAAGGTATTTCTTTATAAGAGCATTGATATGGGATTTTACCTCTTCGTGATTAGTTTTAGGGGCAAAAATTCTTAGTCTTATGTGAAATTCTGGATCATAGAATTTAATATAGAAAAACTTCTCTATTAGTTTATTTGCTTGTAAAAAGCTTAAAATTCCTACTGTTTCACATATGAAAAAGTCTGCAAATACCTTACCTGTATATATTTTCAGATAAAGGCAGTTATCAATATCCGGAAACAGGGATCTTGGAATATCAGAGGTTTTCACCACAGGAAGGAAGTTCTCTTCTTTCTTGGGTTGTGCTTCGTTTTTGAAGAATAGTAAAAACTCATTATTGACGGTATTTCCATCCTGGTTATACGTTACCGGAGTAAATTCATCTAGTAAAGATTCTATTATTTTTAGTTTTTGTTTCTTTTTCAGTTCTGTTAAGAAGGTTTTCTTTGAGATCTCAAATTTTAGATGGATATAGAGTTCATTATCTCCTTCTGAAATGAAGAAATTCTTTGTGATGTTAAGCTTTTGAAGGTTTTCATCAAATGCTGTAAGCGCTTCTGAAACACTGGTGTTTTTATTGGAAAAGAAATCATGGTACTCAATAAGCCATGCTGCTTTTTTGACAATGAAATTTCCTTTTTGTAGTCTTGGGAAAAATTTAAAAATATCCAGCAGTTTTTCTTCATTGATCAGGAGACTGTGGTTTTGCTGGGTCTGAAAATCGAGCAAAAACTCAAAAATCGGACTGTTGGTGGGATGCATGATATTGTAGGCATTGGAAAAAACCGGTATCACATACTTATTTAATGCTTTAGAACGTAAAACAATCCGGTCATTTACAATAGAAATATACAGATCATTCAGATGGATTTTCTTTCTGCTACTGCTTTCATCAATGTATCCTATATAATATTCGGTATTAATTTTTCTTTCAATGACATTTCCTATTTTCTCTGAAGGAAGATGTACAATTTCGGCAATGACTGTGTCTTCACCATAGATCTTTTTTTCGTGATCATGAATATCATCTAATAAATTGCCTATCTCTTTATGATCTGAAAATCGTCCCAATATTTTTCTTGGAGAGTGGAATGAGATATAATCAATAAAGTAAACAGGGTTATTGGTTTCTTTATCAAAGAAAATAGATGCTTTATAGGATTTGAACGGGAAAGACGGGTTCATTTTTTCGGGAAGGAAAACTTCCTGATTTTTACTTAATACATGGAGATCAATACTATTTTTTTTGTTTTTAATACAATCTATAATAGCATGGGAATACTGAACTTCTTTCCTGTTGAGGCTAAGATTATCCTCCTTAATGGATTCATTGGGCCAGCCTAAAATGAGAGTGCTGCTGTCTATATTCTCTGAGTTGGCAAATTTTCCATAGCCGACTCCGAATTCAATATCAAGTGCATGGAGTAAGTTGACCTCCTGCTGGTCATATTTTTTGCTGAATTGTTTTTTGAAATTAGTGATCCTGTAAGGAGTCTGATTTTCTAATATGCTGAATCTTTCAAAAATCGCATCACTTTTCTGAATGTCTTCAATGAACTTTTGGCTCATGGTATTTGACGTCTCAAAATAAAGGTCTACATGAAGAGGTACTTTTTTCTGATCAGGAAGTGAGAGGATTTCAGGGATATTGTTTCCTTGATTAGACTTGTCTATATACTCTTTTAGCTCATTAAAGCCTGGTATATTTACATTTTTATATATTTTGTTGATCAGGGTTCCGGTTTCGGTTCCTGAATAAGATAAAGATGAATTGATAATCTGTTCATCTTTTAGTTCATTGAAGAAATCCTCAGCTTCACTTTGGGTAACGTCGTTTTCTTCTTTGATATAATGGATAATTTCTTCAGAAGTTTTTTCTGATCTGCAGAATTCGATAACGGAACCAATGTGTTCATTACTTTCTATGGTGACCAATCGGTAGTCTCTGCCAATCACTCCTGTGTAGCATTGCAAATACTTGTATTCGTCAAAGATTTCATACAACGTATTATTGGTAAGGTAGGACTCGTGTTTTTCCAGTGAGTTTACTGCTTTGTATACGTAGTCTGAATCTAGTCTGAGTCTGGGATGGGATGTATTCCAGTAAATCTTTTTATCAGTTATTTCCGATGAGGTTTTAAGAGTACCTAAGCCTGAAAATAACCCAAACGGTGTAGGCCGCGTGCTATATCGTGAAAGATATTTATATAAGGATATTTGTAATTTTTCCTTTTGTTCCGGATTTTTTTTAGAAAACTCTTTTGTCACCTCATTGTAAAAGTTCAATGACGACAATTTAATAGCATCCATGATAGCATCATTACAGGAAATATTTTCAATAACATCCGATGAAGAATAAAACTTGTCTAAATCATCAGGTGAAAGAACCGGAGTTCTCAATATGGTGTAATGAAATGGAGTATATTGCTTTGAAGACATATTATTTTACGTTGAAGATGACAAAAGAGATCAAATGTTAATTAGCAGTTACCGCAATCTGCTGTACAGTTTGCTTTTGAACAGTTCATCAGGTGAGTATGCATAAATTTAGACATACATCCGTCTGAACATCCTGCTGTAAACAATCCTAAATCGTCATCAATACCAATGGCTTTACCACCTTTTACTTCAAATAAGCTGTTTTTGCTTAAATTTTGTACGTTCTTTTTTGAAATTGTTAGTTTTTTGTCTGATTTTTTCATGGTAATTTTATTTTAAAAAATGTTGTGTTAATTTGGTGACTCCATGCCAGGCGTTGCCCAAAGCATGCAGCATCTGATCCGGCTCTACTACAAGATAAAACAGAACCACAGGGACTAGAGGAAGCAAACTTAGAAGAATAGCCAAAATAGGGGAAATAAGGTACATCCCGTAAGAATGGCTAAACCTGTTGTTTATATTGCCGGTAATGGCTTTAAAAACAATAAGCATCCTGTCTTTATAATGATAGAGAATTAAGAGATCAAGGAATATATAATAGCTCAGTCTTGATGCAAACCCATTAACCATAGAAGGTTCCATAAAGGTGATATCCATGATTAAAATATTGAAAGCAATAGGTAAAAAAAGAAGAGCTCCTATAATTACAGTTTTATTATAGAGAAGCAAAGCTCCACATAACGTCTGACAAATTCCGATGATGATCTTAAATGGATTGTGGTCGAATAAATACCACATTACTTTAAAAAGACTGAGGTCTTTAATGGGTTTATTCAATTCTTCACCGGAAATACCAAATTGTCCGTCATCGAAAAATTTAGCATATCCGAAAGATAAGAACTGCCATGCAAGCAGAACTCTACAGATCAGAATAAAATAGTCCCAATGCTTACTCGCAAAAGTCTTTTTAATTGTGGTAGTCACGATGGTTATTAGAAGTTTTTTTAAATATATGCTAAAATTTTGAAACAGACATGCGAATTGTATGAGAAAAATTAATATTTATTGATTGATTTGTAAAAAGTGATCGAGGTGGATTGAGTTTAAAAACCTTTGTTTTAGGGATTTTTTTAATAATATTTCTACTTTTATCAGTTGTTTTTTTTTATTTCACAAAACAGGGTGTTTTTTCTTTTTTATGCAGAAATTAAGAAGATAAATTCATTCAAAAAAAAGAAATCGGCAGTATTTCTTGGATGAATACTGCCGATTATATAGCCTTATATATACTATTGCGCTTATTTTTAACTTGGGATTATCAATAGAGCCGCTATTCAGATGTAGAAAAGTATATGGCTAATCAGACTGTTTAAGGGTTTGAGATAATTAAAGTAGAAGGAATATCAGACAGCCATAAACTTTTGGTGTCAATCAGGTTTTTCCAGCTTTTGCTGCTGATAAGCATCAGATCCTGTGAGTTGAGGAATTCCTTCTCGATCCTCTTTTCATTATAGAGGGTGATATGGTTAGGAGCTACCTGTTCAATACTTCTGATAAGCTCCTTTACTTCAATATTGTTTCGGATCTGCCCTGCAGCATCCAGAATAATAACCTGTGAGTTATTATTATTGATCAACCTTTTAGCATATTCAAGCAGGTAAAAATCACTAAGGTTGAATATGGGTACAAATATCTTATCAGCTGCTGTAAATTCTTTGTCAACGAGAACACCTACAGGGATGGTTGCTTTGTCCAGCACCTGAAGGGTCAGGTCGTCGAAAGGAGAGGTATTGAAAATATTACCTTTTCCTTTTACGGTGTTTAATAATTTTTCGGGATTGATGATTTTTGTGGTAAACCCTAATAATCTACCGAGTAAACTTCCTTCATACATGGATTTTCCGAGCATGATAAGAAGAAGATCATAATTTCCTTTATTGGTAATATTGGTAAGGTCACTTTCAACATCTGTGGAAGCTTTGAACAGGGTAGTGACTTCAAGCTGAAGCTCGTGAGAAGTTTCAATTACATTTTTAAACTGTTCTTTTTCGAAGTTTTCAATATCAAAGGCATGAAGTTCGTCAACAGGAGCAATAGTCATGGCGGTAACACTTTTGTTACCATTCATTTTATGGGTGAAATTATCTGCAAGCCTCAATAGTTTACTTCCAGCTTTTGCCGTTTCGAAAGATAAAAGAACTCTATATTTTGCATCATTATGTTCCTCTTCATCATCTTCTACCATTGATTTTTTTCCTTTAAAAACATAATTGATGAAATCAAGGCACGGACCTGTCATAAAAGTGGTAAATAATGCCATGATAACCAATAAAGCAAATAATTCCGGACCTAAAACACCCAAATCATAACCAATATTAAGCACAATAAGCTCTGTTAATCCTCTGGTATTCATCAGAGCCCCTATCGTAAGACTGTCTTTCCAGCTCATTTTTAAAAATTTTGCCGTCAGTGCACTTCCCACGAATTTTCCCGTAACAGCGGTTAGAATGATGAGTCCACCAATTTTCCATAGATGAACATCGTTCAGTAAGCCGATCTGAGTTCTTAATCCGGTAAATACAAAGAAAAGAGGAAGTAAAAGAACCAATGCCACATCTTCTACTTTTTCTATGAAAAGATTTCTGAATTTTACATTTTCAGGCATGATGGCACCTGCCATAAATGCCCCGAAC
This sequence comes from Chryseobacterium sp. KMC2, assembly GCF_016756935.1. NCBI lineage: Bacteria > Pseudomonadati > Bacteroidota > Flavobacteriia > Flavobacteriales > Weeksellaceae > Chryseobacterium > Chryseobacterium sp. KMC2. The sequence goes on along the minus strand of NZ_JAESIT010000001.1, from coordinate 480,319 downwards.
AGTGCATGGATTCCAATAACTTCCGTAGCATATGATGAGATGATTAATACCAGGAAAAATATAGCTACCAATCCTTTACTGATAAAACCTTTTCCTTTCTGTGATTCGGCAATTTTGGTGAGGAACGGTCTTACCGCCTTTATCATAATGAAAACATATAGAATAGCCATTAAAATAACAAATACGGATCCTGAAAATGATCCTGCTTTTACAATGGCAATCACTGCTGCTAAAATACACCATGCTGTAATATCATCAGCTGCGGCGCAGGTAATAACAACGGTTCCTATTTTTGTTTTATGGAGATTTCTTTCCTGAACAATTCTGGCCAATACAGGAAATGCTGTAATACTCATGGCAATAGCTATAAACAATGCGAATGAGCTGAACTGAATTCCATCAGGTGCAAATTCTTTATAAATAAAATAAGAAAGACCTACTCCCAATGCAAAAGGGATAATAATACTGGCATGACTGATTACTACGGCATCATGTGCTTTTTTTCTGAGAACACTAAGGTCAAGCTCCATTCCTACAATATACATAAAGAGAATTAGCCCGATCTGGCTTAGAAACTGTAAGTTGGGTAATGATTCTTTTGGAAAAATAAATGCTGAAAGTTCCGGAAAATATAATCCGAAAAGAGAGGGCCCCAGAACAATACCGGCTATCATCTCTCCGATAACAGATGGCTGTTTCAGTTTTATGCAAACCCACCCAAAAAGTTTTGCTACCAGAATAATGGTCACAATCTGGGCTAGAAGAAGAGCCAAAGGATGATGAAGATTAGTGAGGAATGAATCTGTAAAATTTTCCCACATGGTAGAGCCTGTAGATTTGGCCGGGGTAATATTCTCTCCAATTTCCAATGTTTTTCCTTCTACAAAAAACCAATACATAAGGCATGAAAAAAATGCAATTGTACTGATGTAAAAAATAATATTTTTATATTTCCCCAAATTCATGATTCCTAAATTTTGATGCAAAGTTGATAAGAATATACTTATATTGAAATACCCTTGTTTTTAAAATGTAATGAATGTTCTAAAAAATGTAATAAAATCTATTTGAACGAATATCCTACACCGATTCCTATTTTCCAGTTTCCGTCCTGATCTGCCGTTTTAGCATTATAATAAACAGGAAGTTGAAAGGCAATTTTTTTATAAACCATTGTAAGACCTGCACCCAGGGTAGGCATAACAGGGCTGTTTTTGGTTCCGGGTGATCGGTCTTCCTTAATTCTCAGCGAGGGAAGCATTCCCATAACAAATTTTATATGCTTGTGAGTAAGGCTTAGATTAGGCCCCGTAAAATTGATAAATGCCCCATGATCTACATATCCGGCTACGGCAACTCCATCAAAAAAAGATGCTTTAATGGTTGAATTGCCTTCCTGAGAAAAACACAAACCGGATATGAGAACTCCTGCAGCATACATGAAATTTTTCATTATAAAATCAATTAATTCGCAGTAAAAGTACAAGGATTACCGGCTGAAAAAGGACGGCTGTAATAAAGGGTTTGTATTCTGTAATGAAACCGTAAAGATTTGGAAGGTTTATTTTCCGAACAGTTCCATTAATGAGCTTTTATAGGCTTCGCCAATCTGAAGTTTGAGAAAATTATGGTCTTCTGTAGAGATGGTACTGATAATTTCATTAGTGGAAAATACCTTGATAGAGGCCAGTGCGATAATTTCTTTTTTATTGACCTGTGCAAAATCTTTTGCAGGGAGCATTTCCAGCAGATTTTTAAAGTTCAGGTTTTTCAGAACGATCGTAGTTCCGTCATTGAGGGTGATGTCTTTATCCCGGCTGTCTATTTCTGATGTTTTGATGTAAGCAATTTGTTCAGTAAATATGACTGTTTTTCCGATATTGGTATTCCATTCGATGAAGGCTTTTTTAGGAGGAGTTTCCACCAGTTCTTTAGCTTTTTCGAAGGCCTGGATCAGACGTTCTTTTTTGATAGGCTTTCTCACATAATCCACTACATTAAGGTCAAAAGCTTCAGCAGCATATTCTTTGTAAGCTGTTGTAAAAATGATTTTTTTTGAATCTGAGATAAGCTCTGCCACCTGGAGACCTGTCATTCCGGGCATTTCTATATCCAGAATACACAGATTACAGTCGATATGATCAATTTCGTTCAGGAAAATTTTAGGGTCGTTGAATGCTTTTACCACCTCTACATTTTCGATTTGTTCACATAGAAGTTTCAGGTAGCTGATCGCTAACAGCTCATCATCCAGAATAACGCATTTTATCATAGAATTCTCCTAAATTGATTTTTAATTCTGCTGTGAAGATACCATTTTTTGAACTTCTTTCCAGTTGGTAGTAGGTACTGTAAATCATTTTAAGCCTTTGATCTAAAGACTGGCTTCCAAAACCGCTTTTTTCTTTTGTCAGACTGTTTTTTAAAGATGCTTTATTGCTGACTTTCATCGTAAACATCCCATTTTCAAGCTCTAGATAAATGGAAATAAAGGAATCTTGGGCCAGGAAATCGGTATGCTTGAACGCATTTTCTATAAGGTCAACGGAAATGAGCGGAGCAAATACTTTTTCCTCATATACAGAATCTGTTTTATTGATCCTGGATTTAATCCTGAAATCGAAAAGAGGATTTATTTTGATCTTATTGATTTCAATAAGGCTTAGGGCAAAGTTCAGCTCTTCTTTTGGACTTACGAATTTATTATTGCTTTCGTATAAAATATAATCCAGAACATTAGCCAGTTTATCCAGAGACATATACGTCTGGTAGGCATGTGACTGAACTGAATTGAGGATGTTTTTAAAAAGATGGGGGTTCAGTTTGGTACCAATATGTTCAAGACGAACCTCATTCAATCGCTGTTCAATGATTTTATTGCTTTCTGATAACTTGGTATTTTTCTGTTTCAGTTTTTGATTCTGGCTGAAGAGATAAATACTGGTGGTTAAAAAAAAGAAAATGGCAAAAACTCCGATGAATATCAGATAGTCATGAATCATGTAGTAATTGCCTTCCATAGAACCGTATTGTTGAAAGCTATTTAAGTTTTTTCAGACTGTTTACTGTCATTGTCTCTTCACATTTTTCAAAGCCAATCTCATACTTAGGATTTTTTTCAGGATAAGTGATAATATATGTCGGACATGGCTTTTGCTGTGCATTGCTTCGGTCAAAATCTACCTTCCCCTGAGTAATGATACTGTCTTTGATAAACTTTTCATCAATCTTATTGATGGCCATTGCATTTTTAACCTCTTCAGAATATTTGAATTCTTTTGAAAGGGTTTCTGCGATGACACGGCTGTTAGGCAGATAACCGCTACAGCTGGCTCCCTTTTTGTTTAAAATAAAGAATACAAGAATGAGCCCCGGAATGAAGCCTATTAAATAAAATTTAAATTTTTTCATTAGAAAATTAAAAGATTGATATCGTGGTACGTAAGTCCGAAACGGTCACAGATGATCTTTTTGGTATGTCTTCCTTTATACATATATAAACTCTGCTTCATTTCATTTTTGCGGATCAGCATATTTTCAAAACCACCTTCTTCATCATAATTCAGAATATAAGAAAGGAAGAAATTCGAAATTGCTTTTGTTGTGGTCCTCGGCATTCTCGATGTAAGGTTGGGTAACCCACAATGAATGACACCATGTTTGATGATATACGGATCTTCCATAGTGGTAAGCTCCGATGTTTCGATAACCTTGCCGTTATCTATAGTAATATCAATGATGACACTGCCTTTTTTCATTTTCATGACCATATCCTCAGTAACGATAGGGGTCATATTTAATCTTGGAAGAGCTCCAATAACTACATCAGCACGTCTTAAACTTTTGCTGAGTTCTTTAGGATCGATGATAGAAGTTGGAACACGGCTGTCAACAATAGTGTGAAGCCTTCTTAATTTGGATAATGAGTTGTCAAAAACTTTGACACTGGCTCCTAAACCAATGGCTGCTTTTGTTGCAAACTCACCCACAATTCCGGCTCCAAGAACTACGACTTCAGCAGGCCTTACTCCTGTAATCCCTCCAAGCATTAAACCATTAGATAAGGCTAATAATTCTGAAGCATATAAAATAGAAACAGATCCTGCAATCTCACCAATAAGTCTTACCAGGGCCAGCTGTTTGTATTCATCAACAATAAATTCAAAAGCAATGGCATTTATTTTTTTCTCGGCAAGTTTTAAGAAGTATTCTTTTTCCCTAAGATTGATCTGAAGTGCTGACACCAAATAGGTATTGGGCTTCATAAATTCAATTTCATCTTCGGTAGGAGGGTTAACCTTTAAAATAAGATCCTGTCCGAAGGCTTCTTTGGGATCATTAGTGATCCTCGCCCCGGATTCAGAATACTGTAAATCCGTAAAAAATGATCCTTGTCCGGCTCCAGATTCTATGATAATCTCATGGCCGTGCTCTACCAGCACCTGTACTGCGTCCGGAGTAATGCAGGTTCTCCTTTCATTTAAACAGGTTTCTTTAGGAATTCCAATACTGAATTGTTTCCCTTTTTTTATAACTTCCAATTTTTCCTCTTTCGGCATCAATTCTTCTTCTGTGAAAGGAGTAAAAATATTTGTACTCATCCTTTAAATTATGTCTTACAGATTATTATTTTAATACTGATTTAAGAAGCAAAGATACATAATATTTAATCGAATGAAACTTCTCTTTGTTCACCTGTATTCAGGATGCTCATTGTGTGGTACTTGAGCCCGTAAAGCTCCTCTTCATAGACTTCAGGCCATTCAATGATGCACAAAAAAGAGTTATCCAGATATTCTTCAATACCAATATCATAGACTTCTTCAACGTTTTTTAAGCGATACAGATCAAAATGGTATACTTTTCCTTTTGAAGTATTGTATTCATTGACAATAGAGTAAGTAGGAGAGTTGACCTCATCCTCACTTCCCAGGTTTTTAAGCAAAAACTGAGTGAAAGTAGTTTTTCCGGCTCCCAGATTTCCTTTAAGCAAAAGAATATTATGTTTTAATTCAGGAAAAATAGTATCCACAACTTCCTGCCAGTCTTCGATGGTATGTATAGTGAACTGCATAGGTTAATTTGCTACAAAAATAATGAAATTTAAGTTTGAGAAAGTGAGGGAAAGGAATAAATATTAGATGTTAGCCAGGTAGGAGGTAGGTTTGGATATTGATAAAGAGTCATGAGTTAAGAGTTATGAGTTGAGATGTCATACATTATACATCCGACATTATACATTATACAGGAACAAGTATCTTAGACCTCTGATCCTGAAACCCGCACCGCGAATCCCACCTCACGTAACCCCGAATCTCAAACCCCGTACCCATGAGACTCTCAAACTCTCCGGGGTAAAAGCTTCCAGTTTCTATATAAAATACTTATTTTTACATCATGATTTCTAAGCAGACGATAGATAAAATATTCTCCACAATCAGGGTAGAAGAGATTGTGGGTGAGTATGTGCAGTTGAAAAGGGCAGGATCTAACTTTAAAGGGCTAAGCCCGTTTCATGAAGAGAAATCTCCAAGTTTTGTAGTTTCACCAAGTAAACAGATCTGGAAGGATTTCTCAACAGGCAAAGGAGGTACAGCCATCTCTTTCCTGATGGAAATTGAAAATTTTACTTATCCTGAAGCACTTCGCCATGCAGCCAAGAAGTACGGAATTGAAATTGAAGAAGATCTGCGTGAAATTTCCGAAGAAGCCAAGCATGCGCAGACAGAAAAAGACCTTCTGTATAAAATCCATGAAGTGGCTAATAATTATTTTCAGGAAATCCTTTGGGATGCTGAAGATGGAAGAAGCATAGGGCTGGCTTATTTTAAGGAGCGTGAGCTTAGAGATGATATCATCAAGAAATTCCAGCTGGGATATTCCCCCGAAAAGAAAAATGCTTTTACAGCCTATGCCGAGGAAAAAGGATATTCTAAAGAAATTCTGGAGAAATCGGGACTTTCTATTTTCCCTGAAAATGCTCCGGCGGGAATAGACCGCTTCCGGGAAAGGGTTATCTTTCCGATTCACAGTTTTTCAGGAAGGGTTTTAGGTTTTGGAGCCAGAATTCTTAAAAGCAATGTCAAAACAGCCAAATATCTCAATTCCCCGGAAACAGAGATCTACCATAAATCGAATGTTCTTTACGGACTAAACCAGAGCAAGCAGGCCATTTCGAGAAAGAATACCTGTCTTTTGGTGGAAGGATATATGGATGTGATTTCACTTCATATGTCCGGGATTGAAAACGTGGTAGCCAGTTCCGGAACTTCCCTGACGACGGAGCAGATTAAGCTGATTAAAAGGCTGACGGAAAATGTAACCATTCTTTTTGATGGTGATAATGCTGGAATTAAAGCCAGTTTCCGAAGCATTGATATGCTTTTGACGGAAGGTATGAATATCCGTGTACTGCTTTTCCCGGATGGAGATGATCCCGATTCTTTTGCCCGAAAACATCCACAGGACTACGTTGAAAAATACATCGAAAATGAAGCGATGGATTTTATCGATTTTAAGGCTGAGATCCTGTTAAAAGATGCCGGTACCGATCCTATCAAAAAAGCTGAGGCAATACGGAATATTGTAAAGTCGGTTTCTTTTGTTCAGAACGCACTGAAAAGGGAAGTCTATCTTAAGGAAGTATCCAATAAATTTGGTCTTTCTGAGCAGAGTCTTTTCAACGAACTTGACGTTCAGAAACAGATCACACAGAACCAGACCCATCATGTTCAGCAACAGCAGAAAGAAAGTGCCCCTCCGAAGATGGAGATTGTGCCTTTGGATAAGGATAAAGAAGATCCTTTCCTGTATGATGTTCTGTTTATGGAGAATAAGCTGGTGGATCATATGCTGATGTTTGGAGATATTGTTCTGAAAAGGACAACTGATAACAATGAGGAGTATCAGATCACTGTTATTGAAGAAATCCTTCACCATTTTGAAGAAGAACAATATATATTTTTAGTAAAAGAAAATGAAATTATCATTAATCAGGTAAGAGAAGGGATTCAAAAGGAAGAGCTCAGAAGTGGAAACTTTTTTGTATCTTTTATGGACGAAGACATTACCACAAAGGTTGTTGACGCGTTGATTCCTCTCGATGATCTGGAAAACTGGGCGTCGAGAAATATTTATCCTCCCAATTATGGTGATAAAGTGGCAGATCAGGTAAGAGGTGATGTATTATTGCATAAATACAGGTATATTGATTATCTGATAAAAGAGACGGCAAAAGAACTGGATCAGTACAGCGATAATGATGAGACTAAATACTATGATCTGATTAAAAAAATTACCCTGCTGAAACAGGCTTCCATACGGTTGAGCGCTATTATTGAGTATTCGCCGATTAAAGGGATCTATGGCGGCAGAAATAGATAGTTTATGGACAGATATATTCCTGTTCTGTGACAAAAAGTCTCATAAAATTTTAGGAATAAATATTGTAATTTAAACTTCGAGAATATTTGTTAAAATAATACATAATAGAAATATGGACATTAAAAAGGACTTCAGAGATTTCTCTGTAAAACATTTAGGAAACAGCGGTTTGGTTACCGATCAGTATATGGGAATGTATGGCCCAACGAATCTTACACCGTACATCATGGAAGAAAGAAGATTAAACGTTGCTCAGATGGACGTTTTCTCACGTTTGATGATGGACAGGATTATCTTTCTGGGAACAGGAATTGACGATCAGGTAGCCAATATTGTTACGGCTCAGCTTTTATTCTTAGAAAGTGCAGATCCGTCAAAAGATATTCAGATCTATATCAACTCTCCGGGAGGTAGTGTTTATGCCGGATTAGGAATTTATGACACCATGCAGATCATTAAGCCTGATGTAGCAACAATCTGTACAGGTATGGCTGCTTCAATGGGAGCTGTATTATTAGTAGCTGGAGAAAAAGGAAAACGTTCTGCTCTTAAGCATTCAAGAGTAATGATTCACCAGCCTTCAGGAGGTGCACAAGGGGTTGCTTCTGATATGGAAATCAACTTAAGAGAGATGTTGAAATTAAAGCAGGAGCTTTATGAGATCATCGGACATCACTCAGGACAAACTTATGAGTGGGTTGAAAAATCGTCTGACAGAGACTACTGGATGACTTCTGAAGAAGCTAAAGGCTACGGAATGGTAGATGAGGTTTTACAGAGATCAACAGAGAAAAAATAATCGATGCTGGAAATCGGAAAAAACGCACCAATACGGTGCGTTTTTTTGTTTTATCATTGTATGAAAAAGCATTTCATATATGATGTGCTATTTCTTGATGATCTTGTGGATGGTTGAAATATTTGCTGTTTTCATCTCAACAAAATAAATTCCGGCAGCCAAAGAATGAATATCAATCTTTGTGGATTGGGAAGTGATTACTTTTTGACCTAAAGAAGAATAGATATTGATTTCCGTATATTTTTCAGGAGATTCAATCTGAATAAAATGACTCGCCGGGTTAGGATGAATACTGAATTTTTTCTTTGTGGCAGAAGAAACACCTAATGTGGAATCGGCTGCTTCCGTAGGGGTAAATGGTCTTCTCTGTCCGAAGCTTATACCCATCCAGTCATTATTGGCTAGCTGAATCTGAGAAAGTTCAGACTTCTTTTGCCAGCTTGAGAGGTCTTTACCTTTATATAATTTCCAACTGTCTGCTCCTGTGGCATTTCCTGTAAAATTATTCAATGACAGAGCAGAAATCTGGCTGTTTGATGAGGTAAAATTAAAATAAGAGGCTTGAGACTGGATCAGTTGTAAGGCCTCCTCAGCAGTGATGCTTCCGTTATATTTAATTCCAAACACAAAAGAATCTGGATTTCCGTTTGACTGATTCGTACCAAAATCAATCACTACCAAACTTTTATTGGTTCCTGTTCCTATCCAGTTGGTGATTTGCGAAGATGCATACCATTGAGAGCTGTAAGCGGGTACAGGAGTAGATGGCGGAGTGTCAATCTGGATATCATCAGATCCATAGGTAATACCAAACCATAGCCCGTCTGTTAAAGTAACAGAACCTGCACCATTATTGTTATTAGACATATTTTCCGCACTTGGTCCGAACCATGGTATCCAGTAATCATCTGTGCCTGGAGCATGGTGGTTATATTTGAAACTGTAAAGAAATCCTGAAAGAATATCAGCTTCCATTTTAGGCTCTGCCGCAACAATAGCATTGATCATGTCTTCTGCCATTAGATTATCACCGTCAAAACGATATCCCCATGCATAAGAAGTAGGAGAATTAGGATCGTTGAAATCTGCAATGAAATAGGCCTTCTTTGAACCTGTTCCTACCCAAAACTTAATGTCGTTCTCTGTAAATTGGGCTGACAAAAACTGCATAAAAAGCAGTAAGAAAAAAAAATAGATTTTTCTCATGATATAATTAAATTAAAGTTTTATTCCCGAAACTTACCTACAGGATTAGTGGCTATACTCACGATCCCTGAAGTGGCAATGGATAAGGCAGGTCTCCTGGCTTGCATCCTATAGCACACCTTCCCGGATCAGGAATCCAGTGGTCGTATTGTGCTATAAGTAAAACAGCTTACAGTTGCGGGTACAGCTCAAGAATTGAGTTTTATTCTCACTTGATTCCCTATTAATGAACAGTGTTCAACCTTAAAACGCTGCAAATATATCATATAAATTTTTGTATCCTGTTTTGTGAATTATATTCCAGTTTTTATATTTCTCCTGAAGTTGAATAGCTTTTAAAGCTATGTTTTTTTGAATTGATAATTAAATTAAAGATCTAGTTAGGTTTTCAGATTGAAACCGAAAGTTTTATTGTTTATATTAAATTCATTTTCATGGTTCCATTGTTAAAATACAATTATCATTATATTCAAGATCAGTTTACAATCAATTTATATTTTCGCAGCCATAAAAGAGAATATGAAAAGACTGCTACTATCTGCATTTGTGTTAACGGCGCTGGCATCCTGTAAAGATGATGACACCACCAGTAACCAGGAGATTAATTATTCTAAGCTTCCACAGGAATTTGCTTTTTCAAAATTGGCTACTATCAACGGAGTAGATGTGATCAACGGAGGATTTGGATCCGGAGCAGCGGCCCATCCTACAAGAAAAGGAGAATTCTATGTCATTACAGACCGTGGTCCGAATACAGACTACTTAAGCGGTAAAAAATTTCTTGCCCCTAATTTTACCCCAACGATTATGCATTTTAAGATCAATGCTGAAGGTAATATTGAGGTCATTCAATATATTAAACTTAAAAATCCGGCAGGGCAGCCTATCACAGGACTTCCAAATCCTATAGGAATGGGGAGTACCGGTGAAGTAGCTTATGATGCTTCAGGAAATGTGTTAGGAACAGATAAATATGGTCTGGACAGTGAAAGTATTGTTGCCGCTCCAGATGGAACATTCTGGGTTTCTGATGAATATGGTCCGCATATCGTTCATTATAGTGCAGAAGGGGTAGAAATGGAAAGGATAAGCCCGATTGGAGTGAATACGGGAACAAGAAAACTCCCTGCAGTTTTAGCCAAAAGAAGGGCCAACAGAGGTATGGAAGGACTTTGTATCACTCCGGATGGAAGAACGCTGATAGGAACAATACAGTCGATGATGCTGGTTCCCACTAAAGCATTGGCAACCAATACCACGTTAACAAGGATTGTAACATTCGATATTATCACAGGGCAGACGAAACAGTATTTATACAAACAGGATGGCGGAGCTTCTGATTCGGTTTGTGATATTACTGCATTAAGTAATAATGAATTCCTGGTGATTGAAAGAGATGGAAATTTCGGAACACAGGGAGGAATAAAAAAAGTTTACAGAATCAATGTATCCGGAGCTACAGACGTCAATGGAACGGATCTGGCAGCGGTAGACGGAATGAAAATTAATAATAAAGCTTTGGAACAGAGTACCTGGGATGAGATTACGAATGCCGGAATAAAGCCTGTTTCTAAAAGCCTTGCAGTAGATCTCGTAGCGAAACTGGGCTATGAGCATGATAAGTTTGAAGGGATTGTTTATTTAGGAAATAACAAACTGGCTGTTTTCAATGATGATGATTTTGGAGTGGTAGATGATGGAAACGGAAACCCTAAAGCCAAAATTCTTCCTAAAACAGGGAAGGTAGACAAAGGAACGATGTATGTAGTCGATATTCAATAATTAGATTTTTTTTAAAGAAAACGGCGGAATCGAAGATTCCGCCGTTTTTATGATCTCTGTATGAATAATTATCAATATAAATTACTAATTTTTTAAGTGAAAAAGATATTATTTTTCTGTTTATTTTACTGAGCCCAAACTTTATGGTTTTTAAAGTCAATCGTGAAAATATATTTACAAATGGTTTCAAAATTGAGCACACCATCATAAATAATATCCCTTGTAAATGATCTTGAACTGAATGTTTTTTTGCCAATAATAAATTGACTCTCAGAATTCATATCATCTTTGTCCTTCGATAGCTTCCAACTTTTGGCTGTTTCTGTAGATAAAAGCATGGGGCCACTATTTCCAGAATCAAAAAGAAACCAGTATGATTGATTGTCTCTTGGAATATTCAAAAAAATATTGAGTTCAGTAGCTTCCAGTCCATTGGCAAATCTGCTGGGAATAAGACTTTTTCCTTGCATTGCTTTTTGTGATGAAGAATGATTCTCTATAATGATAGTATTGTTGGCGAGGTTGAGAGTCAGGATGTGGGTAGCAAATGATTTTAATGAGATAACACCGTCTATTTTAGAGAATTCTTTGGGTAAAATAGTCATGATATCAAAAACACCGACTGTTGGATGGTCTATTTTTGTAGAACCTATAGTAATGGAAATACCATCTGATTTTTGAGATTTAATAATTTCTCCACTCATTCTAAATCCTGTTGAACTCCCATATATATTTTTATTAAAATACTTTGCTATTTCTGGAGAAATAATAGTTTCTGCTCCACCGGTATCAAACAGAAAATTGTATTTTTTTCCTTCAATAGAAACCTCTACAGTTTTCATGTTTTCAATATAAGGTTTTAGCCTTATGGTATCCTGTCCGAATCCCCAGATATTTGCCCCTAAAAATAGTATGCTGAAAAATATTTTCTTTGTTTTCATAATTCTTTTTTGTTTACTCTGTGAGACAAAAATCGTCTCTGTTTTATAGTGGACAAATTTGAATTATTATCTTATGAAAAGCGACCGATTTTAAAAAGTCGAACCAAATAAAAAGAAATAAAGTGTTCGACTAATCGGTCTTATAGAATGTATTTCTATATTCTGTGGGAGTTAAAGCAGTGTGCTTTTTAAAAGCAGTGTTAAATGATGATTTTGAATTAAAGCCAACCTGATATAAAATTTCTAGAACCGTAGAATCTTTTTTAGAATGTTTTTTTAATAATTCCATTGCATTTTCAATACGATAGGTATTTACAAAATCAAAAAAATGCTGTTTCATATTTGAATTAATCAGAATAGATAATTCTCGGGTTGGCATATTCATTTGTGTTGCGAGACTTTGCATTGTAAGAGCCGGATCTAAGTATGGTTTTTTTTCTGTCATGTATGTGTTAAGTAATTCAATTTGCAAATTAACGTTGCTGTTATCTATATTTTGTTTGCCCTCTGATCTGGTTTTGGGCTCAGTTTTATTTTTAAAATCATTTATTAATTGTAACTGAGGATCAACTCCCCGGAAAAATTCAGGATATTTTAATGCTTTTAAGACAAACCAGCTGGTGAAAAGTAATGCCATGATTTCCAGAAATCCATTAATGACAGTTAGTAGTTGATGCTCATCTGTATATCTCAATATATTTTTAAATGTTGCAAAATAATGGACAACCATAAAAAACAAAGTTAGTTGAAACAACCATTTAAAGACTAAATTGGAAGAATAAGACTGGTTTTCGAGATAGATGCTTCGGGTTCTTTTCAACACTGTAAAAGTAGCAATGATATATAGTAAATACTGGATTTCTATCAAATATTGAAAAATGATCATTTCAAGGGTCTGATGATGATGTTTGAAAAAATATTTTTTTTCAATATCATCTGTCCAATAGATTCCAGAAGCTAATATGAGATTGATAATAACAAAAGGTATGAGATGCAAAAGCTGTTTTCTTTTTAATTGAAAATCTTCATAGCAAAGTGATAAGACATATAAATAGAATAGCGGTATATTCAATAAAATGATAGTCCATCTAAAGATCTCTAGATTGGGAAGTAAGCTAAGGATAGGTTCAGAAATGAAGACTCCACTTACGTCAAGAGCAGTCAGAAAAAGATATCCTGCAAAAAGTTGATTGGGGAACTTTTTATTGGACTTTAAAGTCAATAAAAACAAAATAAGAAGGAACAATATAAAAACAGATATGATGGCGATCGTTTTTAAAAAATCCATTTATTTAATATTAAGTGACCTATTTGAAAAAAATAAAAATCCTGGGATTTGTTTATTTTCTATTTTGGAGTGGATCAGTTTTTATGAAAAATCAAAACGAATAAGTTGCTGTAAAAAAGGACATCGAGATGTCCTTTTTTACAGCATAAATATATTAATTAAAAGCTTCAATAATCTTAGAGAAATCCTCCAGTTTTAAAGCTGCACCACCGATCAGACCTCCGTCGATATCAGGTTGAGAGAAAATCTCCTTAGCATTGTCAGGTTTTACAGAACCTCCATAAAGGATAGAAACCTCATCTGCAACTTCCTGTCCGTATTTTGCAGCAATGATACTTCTGATGTGTGCATGGATTTCCTGAGCCTGTTCCGGGCTTGCCGTTTCTCCTGTTCCAATAGCCCAAACCGGTTCATAAGCAATCACTACTTTCTTGATTTCTTCAGCGGAAAGAGTGAAAAGTGCTACTTCAGTCTGGTTTTTTACAACCTCAAAGTGTTGTCCTGCTTTTCTCTGCTCAAGGGTTTCTCCGTTGCAGTATACAGGAATAAGACCTTTGTCAAGGGCTAATTTGATTTTTCTGTTACAGTGAGAATCTGTTTCTCCGTGATACTGTCTTCTTTCAGAGTGACCGATCAGTGATCCCGTTGCATCAATGGATTCCAGCATATCTACAGAAATCTCACCCGTATAGGCACCACTTTCATGCTCGCTCACATCCTGAGAGAATACTCCGATCTCATCCTTTTCAAAGATGTCTTTTGCCATCATTAAGTATAAAGCCGGTGGAGCAATCCAAACCTCACAGTTTGTTGTATTGTTGTTTTTATAGCTTAGTAACTGAATCATTAATTGTTGTGCATCAATTACATTTTTGTTCATTTTCCAGTTTCCTGCAACTATTTTTCTTCTCATAAGATTTATTTATTTTACTTTTTAATTTCTTGATTTATTTGCTTTTTGAAGATATTTTAAGCCAATCCCCATAAGTTTTTCAGAAGGACATAGAAGGTATGCTCTTCTTCTGTCACCTTATTGTCTGCTTTGATCAATGATTTTGCAAACTGAACAAATTTTAGTCGCTCATCTTCGGTAGAATCATCAAGGAAGCATCTTCCATGAAATTCAAAGTGATCTTTCCATTCTTCAGGCTGTAAAAGAGCAAGAGTATCAAGCTCATTGTCCAGGTTCATTCTGAATGGAAATTCATCAGCCAGATATTGCTGTACAAGCATTCCTTCTTCAGGAGCAAACTCTCCGTCTACAGAAGAAAGGATCATTAATAAGTGATATCCGGCGATAGATTTATTTGATTTTTGCATGTGTTGTTGAATATTTTAGTGTTTAAAGATGGTCGTTGATAGTGATCAATGCTCAATCTATCACCTCCCATTTATATTTTATTGTATATAATCTTTTGCTGGGATTTTGTTTACTATTCTTCCGTTTTTCAGGATCAGTACAAAAGGGTTACTTCTAGCAATGGTTTTGATAGCCGTTCCATCCATCATTGCATTTTTGATGGTTTTAAAGGTATTCTGATCCGTTGAAACTCCATAGATAAGAACTCCTTTTTCAGCATTTACTTTGGCTTCCACTTTCTGAAGAAGATCTGCAGAAACCTCCTTTGGATGGTAAGAAAATACTAAGATAGCTTTTGGAGCCTTAATGATCTCCTCAGTAAGCTCCATTCCTGTTGGATCTTCAATCTTAAATTTAACGATTTCAGACTTATAGCCTTCTTTTACCAGGACAGATTCATTTTTTCCTTCCTCTATCTTCCATGGAGAACCTTCTGCCCAGTATTTTGTTTCTTTAATATAATCATCCTGATTGACCTTTAAAACCTCCCCGGTTTTTTGGTTTTTCAGAGAATAAAAAGTCTTATATTCAGAAGGGTTTTTGTTGATTTTTTCTTTTTCGGCTTTCAGATCGGTTCCCACTTTGTAATCACGGAAATCAATGATCGGCTCATGCATGATTCCCTGTGCCATAATGTAAATCATAACCAAAGAAAAAGCGCCTAGAATAATGTATCTGAATTTTCCCGAGTTCTTCTGTGGAGTACTGCTATACTCATCCTTTTTACGGAATTCTTTTCTATACAGGACAAATACAATAATCAGTCCTATCAAAAGGGCAACATCCTTAAAGAAGCTCTGCCATGGTGTAAACTTAATGGCATCTCCAAAGCATCCACAATCCGTTACTACATTGAAATAGGCGGAATAAAAAGTAAGAAACCCAAAGAACACACAAAGGGCTATCAATAAAGACAAGGTTAATTTAAGCTTTAATTTAAGCAGAAGCATAAATCCAAGGAAAAGCTCCAGTACAACAACTATAATTGAAAACAGCAGTGCAAATTTTTCAAAAAACGGCATATTGAAAACAACAGGTGAGAAATATTCTTCCATTTTGAAAGAAAAACCTACCAGATCCACAGCTTTTACAAAGCCTGAAAGGATAAAAATGACTGCAATAATAAAGCGTAATAAACCTTTGATCATATTAAATAGTTTTGGGTTCGAATTGTTTTTCTTGTTCAGAGAACTTGATCAGACAGAAAACAGCATAGTTCAGCATATCGAAATAATTGGCATCTAAGCCTTCAGAAACGATAGTTTTTCCCTGATTATCTTCAATCTGTTTAGTTCTCAGTACCTTTTGATAAATTAAATCTGTAATCGAAGAGATTCTCATATCTCTCCATGCCTCACCATAATCATGATTCTTTCTTTCCATTAATGCCTTAGCTTCATTGGAATATTTGTCATACAGACCAAGAATTTCTTCTTTATTTTCGTTAAAATCATTGGAAAGACCTTTCTCAAGCTGAATAAGGCCTATTATAGAATAATTTACAATAGCAATAAATTCATCTTCCTCACTTTCATCCACCATTTTTTTATCGGTCATCTGAAGCGTACGGATTCTGTTGACTTTGATATAAATCTGATCCGTAATGGAACTCGGTCTCAAAACCCTCCATGCGGCACCATAATCCTGTAATTTTTTACCGAAAAGATCACGACACTGACTGATAACTTTCTCGAATTGTACTGACGTTTTTAGCATAAATTTTCTTAATCTTCCAAATATACGAATTAGCTTTTAGGTAGCAGAATTTTTGGTAAGAGAGTTTGATGGGGCGGGGTTCGTGATTCGGGGTTCGTGATGTGGGGTTTCGGGTTCGGGGATGCGAGTGATAAGGTTTAATGGTAAATATTCTCCCACTTATATCTGATGTCTGGCATCTTGATTCTTGGTTCTTGGCTCTTGATTCTTAATTCTTTGCTGAAAAAAATCACCTACAGTTACTACCTCACTTGTCTGATATCTTACATTTGCAATATCTTTATTACTCTCAAATCCCAATTAGTTCTTAATTTTGCAGTATACAAAACCATTTATCATCCCATTACGCTATGCTTTCAGATTCTCAAACACCCCAACCTGTAAATGCTCAACCTTATTCAATAAACTGCAACGGTCGGTTAGTACAGCTGGATACTCCAAAGATCATGGGAATCCTGAACCTCACTCCGGATTCTTTTTCTGATGGGGGACGGTTCAATACTGAAAAATCAGCATTGGAACAAGCCGGAAAACTGTTGAATGAAGGAGCTGAAATTATAGATATTGGCCCACAATCTACACGCCCGAATGCTGAGTTTCTAAGCAGCCAAGAGGAAATAAAAAGGATAGGAAATATAATCTCTCAGATTAAAAAAGAATTTCCTGAAGCCTTGGTTTCTCTTGATACTTTTTATGCAGAAACGGTAAAATTTGGGTTCAGCGAAGGCATTGATATGATTAACGATATTTCAGGAGGGCAGTATGATGAAAAAATGTTTGATACAGCCGCTGAGACAAAGCTTCCTTACATTCTGATGCATGTCAATCCGTCTTATGAAACGATGCATGATAAAATCAGGTTTGAAGACATAACATTGGAGGTCAACCGGTATTTTTCAGAAAAGATCAATACACTCCTGGAAAAAGGTGTCAGTGATATTATTCTTGACCCTGGTTTTGGTTTTGGAAAAACAGTGGAAGATCAGATGAAAATGATTGATGAAGTTGAATATCTTGGATTTAGAAAATTTCCTTTATTGATAGGGATTTCCAGAAAATCATTCATCTATAAACCGCTTGGGAAGTCTCCCCTGGATATCAATGAAGAAACCCAGAAACTTCACATGAAAGTATTGGAGCAAGGGGCAAAGATTCTACGGGTTCATGATGTAGCGGAGGCCAGGGAAACCCTCCTGCAATTTTTACAGAAAAAATAAAAAGTGTTAAAAAAAACTTGTGAGGAATTAAAAAATTTATACATTTGCAACATGAATTTTACGAATCAGGAAAATATTATTGTCATTTCTATTATTGCTGTTGTCATTAACAACAGTAAGGAAGCGGCATTTTAAATAGATTTTAATTTATATTATATACAAGCCGTTTCATTTGAAGCGGCTTTTTTTATTTTAATTTTTTATTGTACAAAGTATGTATCAGTTATTAGCAGTAATTATTATCGTCATTATTATTCCCTTGCGTCTGTGAGAAGGAAAGTGTATGACTGTACATATATGAAGCCCTCTCACAACGTGAGAGGGCTTTTTTTATTCCCATTTTTAATTTTTTAAACCTCTATAGCATGTATTACAACGACGACACTGTCATCTATTTTGACGGGAAATTCATGAAAGCGAAGGACGCAGGAATGGATCTTTACGGACAATCACTTCACTACGGATATTCTGTTTTTGAAGGGATTAAATCCTACACTACAGATCAAGGAACCAGAATTTTTAAAGCGAAAGAGCACTACGAAAGATTAAAAAGATCAGCTGAGCTCATGCATATTCCGTTCGAATATTCAGTAGAGCAGCTTACTGATCTTACGTATGAACTTCTGGAACGAAACGGATTTTCAGACGCTTACATCCGCCCGTTGGTTACCTGCTCTCCCAATATGTCTCTTTCAAAAGGTAAAAAATCTTATCTGTCTTTATTAGCCTGGGAGTGGAATAACGGTTATCTGGCAGATAAAATGAAAATCATGACTTCAGAATTTCAACGCCCGAATCCCAAAGCTTTTAAGGTAGAAGCTAAGGTAGGAGGTCATTATGTAAACTCTATTCTGGCTTGTCAGGATGCTAAAGATAAAGGCTATGATGAGGCCCTGGTATTGGATGAAAACGGAAATGTTGCCGAAAGCTCGGGCGCTAATGTTTTTTATGAAAAAGACGGAATACTATTTACTCCGGCCAAGGGAAGCATTCTTCCGGGGATTACACGGCAAACCGTAATGGAGATCTGTAATGAACTCAATATTCCTGTACGGGAAACATTCTTTAAACCTGAAGAAATGAGGGGGGCTGATGCCGGCTTTTTCTGTGGTACTGCTGCAGAAATTGTAGCTCTGGATTCATTGGATGACGTCCCTTTCACGAAAGATTGGAAAGCTACAGCAAGTGAAAAGGTACAACAGGCTTATTTGAAAAGGGTAAGAGTTCTGTCATTGTAAATGTTATGGATTTAAAATGCTGATTTTCAGTAATATGAATCTGTTTTCCAAACAGTTGAATATTGTAGTTTTCAGAAAAGTTGAAAATGAAAACGATATTACAAGCTGTAGTTTTGGGTCAAAATTAAGTAAAAACATCTTTTATGAATTCCGGAGAAAGCAAGGGACAAGATGCCGGAGAAGAGAATTGTAAAGAAATAAGAAGAATAGCAAATGCAGGATAATATGTTAAATAAATATTCAAAAACATTCACACAAAACAGCGAACAGCCCGCCGCAAAAGCAATGCTTTACGGAATAGGCTTTACAGAAAATGATATGCAGAAAGCCCAGGTCGGAATTGCGAGTATGGGATATGACGGAAATACCTGCAATATGCACCTCAACGATCTTGCTAAAGTAGTAAAGAAAGGAACTTGGGAGCACGGACTGGCAGGATTGATATTCAACACCATTGGAGTAAGTGACGGAATGAGCAACGGTACAGATGGAATGCGCTATTCTCTGGTAAGCAGGGATGTGATTGCAGACAGTATCGAAGCGATTTGTGGAGCACAGTATTATGACGGAGTGATTGCATTACCGGGATGTGATAAAAATATGCCCGGGACTATCATCGCTATGGGAAGGCTCAACAGACCGTCAATCATGGTCTATGGAGGTACCATTGCTCCCGGATGTTACAAAGGGGAGCAGCTTAATATTGTTTCGGCTTTTGAAGCTCTAGGTAAAAAGATTGCCGGAGAAATATCTGAAGAAGATTTTAATGGAGTGATCAAAAATTCCTGCCCCGGAGCAGGAGCATGCGGTGGAATGTATACGGCCAATACAATGGCTTCCGCCATAGAAGCACTGGGGATGAGCCTTCCGTATTCTTCTTCCAATCCGGCTTTAAGTATTGAAAAGCAGCAAGAGTGTCTTGAAGCTGGAAAATACCTGAAAATATTATTGGAAAAAGATATTAAGCCTTCTGATATCATGACCCGTAAGGCTTTTGAAAATGCACTCCGTCTTATTGTGATCCTTGGAGGAAGTACCAATGCGGTTCTGCATTTTATAGCCATGGCAAAAAGCGTAGGGGTATCTGTAACTCAGGATGATTTTCAGAAAATGAGCGACTGTACACCTGTACTGGCAGACCTTAAGCCCAGTGGAAAATACCTGATGCAGGATCTTCATGATCATGGAGGGATACCGGCTGTAATGAAATATTTACTCGAACAAGGTTTATTGCATGGTGACTGTCTGACGGTTACGGGAAAAACATTAGCTGAAAACCTGGAAGACGTTCCGACACTGGATTTTACAACACAGAAGATCATTAAACCTTTGTCTGAACCAGTAAAAGCTACGGGACATCTGAGAATACTGTATGGTAATCTTGCGGAAAAAGGGAGTGTGGCAAAGATAACAGGAAAAGAAGGAGAACGATTTGTGGGAAAGGCCAGGGTGTTTGACGGTGAGAAAAACCTGATCAGAGGAATTCAGGATGGTACCGTACAGAAAGGTGATGTTATTGTTATTCGCCATGAAGGTCCCAAAGGAGCTCCGGGAATGCCGGAAATGCTGAAGCCTACCAGTGCTTTGATCGGGGCAGGGCTAGGAAGCAGTGTTGCTTTAATTACGGACGGAAGATTCAGTGGAGGAACTCATGGTTTTGTAGTGGGACATATTACTCCGGAAGCCTATGAAGGAGGGTTGATTGCTTTTGTAGAGGATAATGATCTTATCGAAATAGATGCTGTCAGTAATACCATACAGCTCAAAGTTTCAAACGAGGAGATTGAAAAAAGAAAAGAAGGATGGCAAAAACCAGCCCTTAAAGTACAGAAAGGATTGCTTTATAAATATGCATTAACAGTATCATCAGCTGCCGAAGGCTGTGTGACGGACGAAATATCATAATCACAACATCATGGAGAATTTAAATTTATCGATAGAAACAGAACTTAGCGGAAGCCGGATTATACTTGAAGCATTTCTTCAGGAAGGGATAAAAACAGTTTTCGGATATCCCGGAGGAGCTATTATTCCTATTTATGATGCCCTTTACGATTATCAGGGAAAGCTGGAACATATCCTGGTTCGTCATGAGCAGGCAGCAGTACATGCAGCACAGGGATTGGCAAGAGTTTCAGGAGAAGTAGGGGTCGTATTGGCTACCAGCGGGCCTGGAGCGACGAATCTTGTTACAGGGTTAGCGGATGCTTTACTGGATAATACGCCTGTGGTATGCATTACGGGGCAGGTTTTTGAGCACCTTCTGGGAACAGATGCTTTTCAGGAGATTGATGTCATGAATATAACAAGTCCCGTTACCAAATGGAATTATCAGGTAACGGATGCTCATGAACTTCCGGAAGTACTGGCAAAAGCATTCTATATTGCAAAATCAGGCCGCCCAGGACCGGTACTGATTGATGTAACCAAAAATGCACAATTACAGAATGTCATATATAAAGGATATTCTCCATGTTATTCATTAAGAAGCTATAAACCTGATCCTGATCCTTGTCTTGAAAATATTGAAAAAGCGGCAAGTCTCATTAATGATGCTAAGCAGCCGTTTATCATTGCCGGACAGGGAATTTTACTGGGAAAAGCTGA
The DNA here is from genome assembly GCF_016756935.1 of Chryseobacterium sp. KMC2. Lineage (NCBI taxonomy): Bacteria > Pseudomonadati > Bacteroidota > Flavobacteriia > Flavobacteriales > Weeksellaceae > Chryseobacterium > Chryseobacterium sp. KMC2. The sequence continues at coordinate 458,782 of NZ_JAESIT010000001.1, read as the reverse complement.
AAAAGAGTTTTTAGAATTTGCCGAAAAATCAGGAATTCCTGTAGCCTGGACTGTTTTAGGGATGAGTGCTATTTCTACAGACCATCCCCAGGCAGTAGGAATGGTAGGAATGCACGGAAATTATGGGCCTAATATACTTTCTAATGAATGTGATGTTCTGATTGCCGTGGGAATGCGCTTTGATGACCGGGTTACCGGGAGGCTAGATCAGTATGTAAAGCAGGCTAAGGTCATTCATTTGGATATTGATAAAGCAGAGATCAATAAAAATGTAAAAGCAGATGTGCCTGTCCTCGGAAATTGTAAGGAAACCCTGCCTCTTCTCACAGAGAGAATTATAAACAGAGCGCACCCGGAGTGGCATCAGAGATTTAAAGACTGTTTTGAAACTGAAAAAGATAACCTGATCAATGATGAATTGTATCCTGAAGAGGGTGAGCTGACCATGGGGGAAATTATTCGGTGTCTCAACGAAATGACAGCGGGTGAAGCTGTAATAGTAACAGACGTGGGACAGCACCAGATGGCTGCCTGCCGGTATTCACGGTTTAAGCATTCACGAACCAATGTGACAAGTGGAGGATTGGGAACAATGGGGTTCTGTCTTCCTGCTGCAGTGGGAGCTTCATATGCATTAAGCAATCGTCCTGTTATTGCGATCATGGGAGATGGAGGTGCTCAGATGAATATTCAGGAGCTGGGGACGATTATGCAGTTTCGCCCTGACGTCAAAATTCTAATTCTGAACAACTGTTACCTGGGTATGGTAAGACAGTGGCAGGAACTATTTCACCAGGAAAGATATTCATCAGTGGATATTCAGAGTCCGGATTTTGTACAGGTGGCAAAAGGATATGGTATTGCCGGAAGAAGAACATCCAAAAGAGAAGAACTCGAAGAAGCTCTCCGTGAAATGCTTGATTATAATGGAGCTTTTCTCCTCGAAGTCATGACAGGGAAAGAGCATAATGTATTTCCAATGATCCCACAGGGAAAAAGTGTTTCAGAGATTGTACTGAATAATAAGTTTTAAAAAAAGAAAGATGAAAACAGAACATAAAGAATATACCATTACAGCGTATACAGAAGATTATTTAGGGTTGATCAGCAGGATCAATGCCATTTTTTCCAGAAGAAGGATCTCTATGGTTACCTTCAATGTGGGACCTTCTGAAATAGAAAGAGTGAAAAAGTTTGTCATTGTAATCAAAGAAACAGAAGAATCGGTTCAGAAGATTACCCGGCAGGTAGAAAAACAGGTAGATGTTTTGGAAGTTCATTATCATAGGAATCCACATCTGTCGGTCATAGAATATGCAAGCTAAATATATAATAAATCAACATAATCAATAACAAATAAAATCAAAAAAATGGCAAAATTGAATTTTGGAGGAGTAGAGGAAAACGTAGTAACAAGAAATGAGTTTCCATTAGAAAAAGCCCAGGAAGTATTAAAAGATGAAGTGGTAGCAGTTATAGGATACGGAGTACAAGGTCCGGGGCAGGCCCTTAATCAAAAAGATAACGGAATCAATGTCATTGTGGGACAGCGAAAAAATTCCAAATCATGGGATAAAGCAGTAGCGGACGGTTTTGTTCCCGGAGAAACATTATTTGAAATAGAAGAGGCATTACAAAAAGGAAGTATTATCTGCTATCTTTTAAGTGATGCTGCACAAATAGAATACTGGCCTAAAGTAAAACAGCATCTTACCCCAGGAAAAGCACTGTATTTTTCTCATGGTTTCGGAATTACTTTTAATGAACGTACAGGAATAGTGCCTCCGAAAGATGTTGATGTTTTTTTAGTAGCCCCTAAAGGTTCGGGAACTTCATTGAGAAGAATGTTCCTTCAAAATAGAGGACTGAACAGTAGTTTTGCAGTGTATCAGGATGCTACGGGAAATGCAAGAGAAAGAGTATCAGCTCTTGGAATAGCAATTGGAAGTGGTTATTTATTTGAAACCGACTTTAAAAAAGAAGTATACAGTGATCTTGCCGGAGAACGCGGAACACTGATGGGAGCTGTACAGGGAATATTTGCCGCACAATATGATGTTTTAAGAAAAAACGGACATAGCCCTTCCGAAGCATTTAACGAAACTGTAGAAGAATTAACTCAGTCATTAATGCCTTTGGTTGCCGAAAACGGAATGGACTGGATGTATGCCAACTGCAGTACGACAGCGCAAAGAGGAGCACTGGATTGGTGGAAACGTTTTAGAGATGCTACATCTCCTTTATTTGAGGAACTGTACGACAGTGTAGCTAAAGGAAATGAGGCACAGCGTTCTATTGACAGCAACAGCAAGCCAGACTACAGGGAAAAATTAGAAGTAGAACTGACTGAACTGAGAGAAAGTGAAATGTGGAAAGCAGGAAAGACGGTCCGAAGCCTGAGACCTGAAAATAATTAATCACCCGAAAAAATGATGAAAGAGGAAATAGGGTCCTCCGTTTTGGAGAATGTCTATAAAGCGGAGGAAAGACTAAAAAATGTGGTTGTAAAAACCCCCTTAGCACTTAATAATAATCTGTCAGCAGTGTATGATGCGAATATCAGTTTTAAAAGAGAAGACCTTCAAAGGGTAAGATCTTATAAAATCAGGGGGGCTTACAATAAAATGGCGACGATGTCTCAGGAAGATCTTGGCAGAGGACTTGTTTGTGCGAGTGCCGGAAATCATGCCCAGGGAGTTGCCTTTGCGTGTCAGACCATGAAAGTCAGAGGAACGATCTTTATGCCTTTACCTACGCCGGGACAAAAACTGGAACAGGTAAAGATGTTTGGAGGAAGTTATATAGATGTTGTATTGCATGGAGATACTTTTGACGAAGCCAAAGATGCTGCGATGAGGTTCTGCAGTGAGAATGAAGGAATATTTATTCATCCTTTTGATGATCCGGCGATCATTGAAGGACAGGCTACAGTAGGACTTGAGATTCTGGAGCAGTCAAAAGAACCGGTAGATTATCTTTTTGTTCCAATAGGAGGAGGAGGATTGGCTGCAGGGGTTTGTTCTGTATTTCAGGAACTGTCTCCACAAACAAAAATCATTGGTGTAGAACCTTCCGCTGCTGCAAGTATGAAAAAAGCGCTGGAAAAAGGAAGGCCTGTATTGCTTGAAAAGATAAGCCGGTTTGTAGACGGAGCTGCAGTACAGCAGGTAGGAAATCTTACTTTTGAGCTTTGTAAAGATGTATTATATGACATGGCTACAGTGGATGAGGGGCTGGTTTGTGAAACCATATTATCTCTGTATAATAAAGATGCCATTGTCGTAGAACCAGCCGGAGCTTTATCAGTAGCAGCACTGGAAAGATATAAAGACGAAATAAAAGGGAAAAATGTAGTCTGCGTCATCAGCGGAAGCAATAATGATATCACCCGTATGGAAGAAATCAAAGAAAAAGCTTTGCTGCATGCCGGGTTAAAGCATTATTTTCTGGTCAGATTTCCGCAGCGTCCCGGCGCATTGAAAACTTTTGTAATCGATGTTTTGGGACCAGATGATGATATTACCTTTTTTGAGTATACCCAAAAAAATTCAAAAGAAAAAGGAATAGCCGTTGTGGGGATCGCTTTAAAGCATAATGAAGATTTTACACCGTTGATCCATAACATGAAGAAATATGATTTTTTCGTTAATTACCTGAACAATGATCCGTCTTTAATGAACCTTCTTATTTAGTTACTCAAAATACAATCAGGCATTTGGGAATATAAAATAAAAAGTAAAGAAATTTCCTTATTTATTTTTATTCCTGTTTAAAAACTCAATGATGAAAAAAGCTTCACAACTTGTGAAGCTTTTTGTTATTTATCTTTCAAGGGAAAAATTTGAAATTACTTTGGGTCTTTCCACTTCATTAGCTACTTTCCAGGAGGTTCTGTACATCCATTCAGTCATTTTATAAAGCTTTTTATAGTTGATATTTTCAGATTCATCCTGCGGAGTGTGATACTGATCATGCAGTACACTGGTGAAAAATATTGCAGGAATTCCAATTTTAGCATAAGGAAGATGATCGCTTCTGAAGTAGAAAAATTCTGCATGATTAGGGGAGTCCCAATCTTTTAAATAGCGGAATTTTGTACTTTCATTATTGGCATCTTCTGCCATTTTTACCAATTCTTCAGAGTTTTTGTGGGGTGCATTTCCTCCTAATAAAGCTGCTTCATCATTAGAATTTCTTCCAATCATATCACCATTCAGTACGGCTACAATTTTCTCCTTAGGAACTACAGGATGGGCGGCGTGCCACCTGGAACCCAATAATCCTCTCTCTTCTGCACCGTGGAAAACAAATAAAATACTTCTTTTTCCAGGTTGCTTTTTGTAAGCTCTTGCCATGGCCAACATGGCTACACAGGTACTGGCATTGTCGTCAGCACCATTATAGATCGTATCGTTTTTTACAGGATGTCTGATCCCGTCATGATCCTGATGTCCGCTCAATAAAACATATTCGTCTTTAAGTGCAGGATCTGTTCCATCTATTTTTCCAATGATATTAACGGACGGATATTTGTAAGTTTCCGTCATCAGGTTCAGTGAGATCTTAGGGTTGTTTTTTACCCAGCCTGCATTTTCCCTTTTGATCCATAGCACAGGAATGTTCTGGGTTATTTTTTCTCTTAGGCCCTCTACACCGTAGCTGCCTCTGGTCATTTGAGGAAGTACTTCCGGCCAGCTTTGCTCAGACATATCGTCAGTGATGAAAATAATGGCCTTAGCTCCCAGTTCATAAGCTTTATTGTAATATTTGGTGCGTACAAATCCGGGATATCTTCTTACAAAAAGGGTCATTTCTTTGTCTATGTTTTTATCAGAAGCATAGACTGCAAGCACCTTTCCTTTGATATTCAGGGTAGAAAGATTTTCAGGTTCGGTATTTCCGGCATACACAATTTCAGCATCCACCGATGCATTTACAGGCTCTGCCACCAGGAAATCTTTCCATAATCTAAGGTTTTTATCTCCAATTTTCAGACTGCTTTGTGGAATAACCTGATGCCTGTACATATCAAAGAACTGGAAAAATGTTCCGTTATCCCCGGCAGGTTTCATTCCTGCTTCTTTAGCTTTGTCAGCAAGCCACATGGAAACTTTTAATTCATCTAAAGTTCCTGCTTCACGTCCCCAGAATTGGTCTGCAGCGAGCTCATACATATCCTTTTTAAGATCGGCTTCTTTAAGGGCAGAAACCAAAGGCTTTTTATAATTCTGAGCATTTCCCATACTGAAGAAAAGTAAACTCAGCAAGGAAAAAATAGAGTATTTATTCATGTGAATTTTTAATTAAAGTGAGCCAGTTTTTCTGAAAACTGTTTTGAAAATTCTATTCTGTCTTCTTCCAGCTTTTCAGGGGTGGAAGGTAAAATATAATTGAAAAGAATTTTATGATCATTATCTAAAAATATGATTTCCTTTTCATTTCCATCCATCATCTGTGAGAAAATTGCCCACATGGAGGTATCTTTTAATCTTAATAATTCAAAAAACTGTTCTGCTTGTATTTCGATTTTCTGCATGTTATTATTAATGTATAATGTATAATGTATAATGTTAGGGGAGTAGGGGCCTGAAGGCTTAAAATTCTAAGAACTTCAATTTAAACTGTATGGCGAAATTCTGTTTGAAATTCGGGGTGGTATAATAGCCTACCCTGTAGAATAATCCAAGGTTAAAATAACTTGACAGGAAATTATTCCATTCCAGACCAACTTCCTGATACAGGTGATTCAGAGGTTTGAACCGGAACTGATGGTACTCGGGATATTTCATGTTTCCAATCGTTCCTCTCAAGACGAAGTCAAAGCTGGAAACATTATGCCCAAAGCTTTTGAAATAAAACGGAAGCTTATGGGTGAAGTAATACGCCACAAACTTATCATTGTAATATTTTCCACCTTCCAGTGTTGCAAACCCAAGATATGAGGTAAGATTGAAATTGAAATCCTTCCCTGGAGAGGCAAGCCCGTTCATGGTAAAGTTTTTCCAGATAGGAGCTTCTCCGAAAACCATTCCTCCATATAATCTGAAACCGGTAGTTCCAATGGGGGTTTTGAAATTATGGACGAAAAGGGCATCAAAACGGGAGTAATTAAAATCTCCACCCGCTATTCTGTAGCTTTGTTCATAGTTAAAATAGAGCTCGGGATATTTCTGATCAATCAGGGATTTCCCCTGGGGAGTCATAATATTGGTTGAGTTGGGAGAGTATTTTAAAGTAAACAAAGTATTTAAATTCTTGAATGACGAACCCTCATTTCTGAACTGATAGTCAAATTGAGCCTCTTCAATATTTCTTCTCACCGCAAAGGCAAGGGTAAGGCCGTTGGTGACATCATTCAGGTAAGATAGAGAAACTCCTTTAAAATGAAAATACTTATCATTATTAAGGTTGTTTCCAAAATTCATCATCCTCATCTTGAAGTTCCAGAGTCTGCGGTAGAATTCACCTGAAGCCGTTACATCGTCATAGAATTCAAACCTGAAGAATGAATTTTTCTCCAGAGTGGTTTTCATGTCTAATCCCATTCCATATTTCCATCTTCTGTCTTTTACTCCATAAGCAAAATAATAATCCGGGGAAAAATAAGGATTGAAGTTTTCATTGATTTTGGCTTTTAATCCCAGTCTGAATCCCTCATAAGAGTTGTAATTTACAATTTCATCCACGGCAAGATCTACAGAACGAATTCTGATTTGCCCGTTGAGTAAACCGGATAAAATCTGGGCTTTACCGTCTATTCTATATTTTTTTCCTAAGCTGTCTATTGTTTTATAAGTATTCTGTTCTCTTTCGGTAAGCGGATCAGTCCTGTACTGGTTTAGTGAATGTCCGTCAATATTCTTTACAGAGAAGGTATATCCTTTAAAATCTTTAGGATTCTCATCAATGGGAGACTCAAAGTCAAAATATTTTGAAGTGAGAAAGGCATAGGTAGCAAAGCTTTTTTTATCTTTTTTGTTAAGACGGTCTTTGTCATCCATGGCCATTTTGCCCATTTTAAGCTTTGTTTTTTCGTGGGCAAGAAACCATTTGTTATTGTAAAAGACCCAGGTGCTGGTGATAATTCCGTCGTTTTTATTTTTACTGAAATTTTCAATTTTTTTAACGCCGTAGGTCTCGGTATCTACATAAATAGCACCATTGTATTTCCTTTTTCTGTCTGGGTTTTTGTAATTCACCTCCCGGAAACGAATGACGAAATTTTTTCTGCCATCCAATTCTACGGTATCGGATAGATAGAATCTGTATAAGCCTCTGTTCTCCTGCTGGATCTGCTCAGGAACCACATCTCTGTTACTTTGCTGAAGTGCGATCATTTCATAGATCGGCTGTTTCAGCCCGGAAATCCTGTTGTCCAGAATATTGATCTTCTCACCGTATTTTTTCGAATATAAAAACTCCTGTGCTCTTTCCCAAAGAAACAGTTTACTCTTGGCAAAGATTTTTCTTGCGGAAATATTGTTTAATGAATCTTTTTCTCTCTTTTTCTTGAACATGTTTAAGTCATTGAAATATTCCTGAAACTGAGAAATGCTGTCTTCATCAATATCCAGAGATATTTTCTCATAAGATTTATAAGAATAGGAGCCTAAACTTTTTGGAGAGTTTTCATAGAAAAGTTTATTGACTTTTTTCAGGATCTCCAATGCCCTTGGATCGCTTTTGTCTTCAATGACAACAGCATCAATAGAGGTGGTTTTTGCCGTTTTTTTTATCAGCGAAATTTCCATGCTGCTTTCTACCGTTGCCGTTTCTTTTTGATAAGATTCAGCTTCAATATCTATGGACTTACATGTTGATTTGAATTCCAGAACTCCCTGAGCATTAGTGTAGCCAAGGATTTTGTCGCCACAGGAGATTTTAGCGCTGGGAACAGGCTTTTGATTGGTGTCATCAACAATTTTAATTTTTAATTGTGAATACCCCAAAAAGCTGATTAAAAAAAATAGTAATAGTAAACCCCTTTTCATTTGAAAAAACTACGTCAAAAGTACTAATATTTATTGTTTTAGAAAAGTTTTTAACGGACTATAACATTGATTTCATCTAATTTTATAATGGTAAAATCAAGGTTTGTGAACACTAAAAGTAGACTTATTAGGGTTAGGGGTACAAGCTATGGGATTCGGAATGCATAATGAAAAATTGGGGGGTATTATACCACTCTTCACCATTGGTACAGCTTTTCACTGGACTTCTGTTTGATGAGCTGTATTTTTTCTCTATTCGAAGGGTGACAAATTGCATATTTGGTGTTTGGTTTTACGGTTTTTTATCATCCAGTGCCTTCATAAATTCAATAATATCATCCATCTCCTGATCCGTAAGTTGTAAAGGAGCATCGGAAAGTGTCTGGTTATCTACTTTAAATCCAACACCCTTTCCGCCACCTTTATTATAAAAGTTCATGACTTCTTTCAATGTTTTATAGCCTCCGTTGTGCATATAAGGAGCTGTTTTATTGATGTTTCTAAGCGTAGGTGTTTTAAAAGAATGCTGTAATGTTGCCACTGTTTCATGAAATTTTCCTCTTCCTAAATCGTTGTCAAAAGTGGTGTTATGTCCGTTCACAGCGACTCCCAATACTTCCTGCTCTGTTTTTTTGAAAGTTGGAGGTACGGTACCATTGAATAAAGGGATGAAGTGACATATGGCACATTGTGCTTTTCCCACAAAAAGATTAAACCCTCTTTTTTGATGAGCTGTCATGGCAGACTTGTTTCCACGCATATATTCATCAAAATCAGCATTGAATTTTGCCAAAGAACGGATGTAGCTGGCCAATACATTCTGCAGTTGCCATGCCTCTGTCTTTTGAGAATGATAAATTTTTGTAAAGGCTGTCTGATATTTTTTGTCCTGGTTGATCTTAGCAAGGATTACATTAAGGTCTCCATGCATTTCTTCTTTATTTGAGATAACATCGGAGCTTTGTCCCTCCAGATCATCTTTTCTCATATCCCAAAATTGCCCATGCTGAAACCCTGCATAATTAAGAGAAGGAGCATTCCGGGACAGTTCCGAATTTTCAAGCGACATAGACTTGGCGAGTCCGTCAGTAAATGCTTTTTCAGGAATATGACATGTTGTACAGCTTCTGTTGTTGTTATTGGATAACATTTTATCATTAAAAAGCTGTTGGCCAAGAGCTGCTTTCTCATTAGAAAATGCAAATTCTTTTCCAGGTGTAAAGGCATTGGGATTGAATGCATTTTTAGAAAAAAAAGTAGCTGCGTTTTTATGAAGAGCAGTAGTTACCTCAACATCAGGAATCTTTTCCTGATTTTTAAATTCAAGCAGTAAAGAGGTGATCTTATTGAAGTGGTCCGGAATAAAATTGACATAATCAAACGTATTCTTGTCCGTATTTTTTTTCAGAATCTCAATAGCTGTATCAATTTCATTAAGTATGCTTTTCAATGCTTTATTCTTTGACTGATCAGTGGAAATCTGCTGCAATGTTTGCTTAACCCCCTGTAGAGAGTAAGGAATCTCCTTCAAAAATGTTCCGGAAATAGGAGTGTCAAAACCCGAAATACCCAAACTTGAAATTCTGAAAACTTCCTGTCTTAAAGCATCAAAAACCTGATCTCTACTGACAGTGATGACCTGGAAATTGGTTTCTATAGTATTGCTTTTATTTATTAATTTTTTTAAAAACCTGATAACCTCCTCTTTGTTTCCCTGATCATAAGGATACAACATTTCTTCCAATACCTGTAAACCTTCCGGTTCTATTTCCGTATGTTCGTCCATTTCTATTTCCGGCAGAGCAGGACCATTAATGAATCTGGCAGAGTGGGGAAGGAAATATTCCACAGCCCATTCCATTTTTTTGTAGGTTTTTCTAAGTTCCTCAAACTTCTCCTGAAGTTTTTTTTCATCAGAATTGTTGGAAACAAGAACTGTCAGTTCATTGATCTGTTTTTCAAAGGTATCATTGTTCTTGATAATCTGATTTTTTACAGAACCCAGATCCTCAGAAGCAGGCAGATGCTTATCACTTTTACAATAGGAAAGAATGAAAAGAGCAGCTGCTGAATATAAAAACAGGAATATCGGATATTTTGAAAGTTTCTTCATAGGTATGAAAAAGTATCAACAGAAGTTTTCCATTGATACTTTTGATTTTTATGAGGTGATTATAATTATTTTTCTACGTTTCTGATAATGACAACCTGCCCGCCCTCTTTATTGGTATTGACTCCGGAACCGTCAGGATTTTTAAATTTATCCAGCTGCCACGTATGAGAATGAATGTTTACCGTAAAGGTGTTGGGAACACCTATGATGTCTGAAATATCAGTCATTGCTCCAAATTCCCATGAACCGAATTTCTGAAGATCTCCGGATTGGTTATATGCAGTCTGCCATGCCGAATCATTTCTGTTGTGTTTCATATTCAACCATGGTTTATATTGTTTCGTACCGATATTAAGCTGCCATATGTAGGAATCATGACCTGCAGCCTTATAATAAGAATCTCCGTCTTCCTGAATATATACATAGTTTTCAGTAACACACAGATTATCCGGATTGATAAGATTATGACCAGGATTGGAATCTCCTTCTGCAACAACTTCCAACTTTCCTGTCAACATATTATTGGAATTAAGAACAAGCTTATAAACCCTTCCCCACATCGTTAATCCCGGTTTTGGGTTCACTCCGTCAGAAGATTCTCCGGTAGCTGTAAAATAAACTTCTCTTCCTTTTCCTGCTCCTTTTCTGTAATCTACATCTTCAACCCTTGAAAAACGGATTGCATTATTATCTATATTTTTCTGATTGATCTGAGCTCCTGTCAGGTTTTTAGCATTAGGAATTTCAACGAACTCTACATCATAGCTGCTGCCTTTTACCATGTCAGTTTCAGTATAGTTATTGTTTGTTCTTTTTAAAGAATATAACTTTCCGTTATCCAGATCTCCCTGTGTATTGGCTACGTACATGATCAATTGTCCTGCAGACTGATGAGAAGAAGAATAAGACTGATCTTCACCGATGATGATATAAGATTTTCCGTTTGATACATCTTTAGGAAGAGGAACCGCATTTTCCATAGAAGCTTTTCCTAAGGCTGGCTTTACTCTGGTTTTATCTGATGCCTGGGAAACTGCTGCTAATGGATTTAAAGCATGAACCATACTTTCTTCACCAGATTCTCCGGCAGTAAGAAAAGCACTGAAACCATGAGTTTCAGGAGTAGCTAATGTAGCAGAACACAATCTTGTCATTCCTCCTGTTCCATTAAGAATATATTCCCCTTTTACAGGTCTGAAAGTTTTATCTAAATATACTCTTGATACAGATTGTTTGATCTCATGGTTGGTGATCATCAGATAACCGTCTGAATTAGGATCCCTCATGATGCCCATTCCGTCCGGCTGACCTCCAAAAACAAAGTCTGGAGAACCTGAAAGAATATCAGAACTTGAAATAAGTGTGGTGATATTTAAATTTTCAAAACCGGGCATTCCAAAAACGAAAGCGGATTCTTTAGAAAAATTTTCAAGTTTGATTTTATCATTGACAGGGGTATTGCTATCCCCGTTATTGTCGTCATTACAGCCTTGGAATACAAGAGCAGCAAACAATAGAGTGCCAATAGTTTTGTTAATTTTCATAATTACTTTTTTGAATTTCGATTAGGACAAAACTAATGGTCTGGTGTTAACTGGGTTTTAATAAGACAAAACAAATAGTTTAAGATTAAGCAATGGTTTGTTAAGATAAGATCAATAATTAGAACGGTTATAAATAAAAAAATGGCTGTTTCATCTGAAACAGCCATTTTAAATATGGTAATAATACTCTATTTTAAATATGTAATGCTTTTTGGTAAGCATTTTCTAATCCATCAAGGTTTTTACCTCCGGCAGTTGCAAAACCAGGGTTTCCACCACCACCACCTTGGATCTCTTTGGCAAGATCTTTTACGATAGCTCCGGCCTGATAATCTGCTGCAAGATCATCAGATACTCCCACAGTGATCATAGGTTTTCCGTCTGCATCAGACAGAATGATAGTCACAGAAGTTGGGATTTCTCTTTTCAGCTGGAATACGATGTCTTTAACAGAACCTGCATCCAAAGAAGTTTTCTTTACCAAAAGCTGTTTGTTTCCCTTCTGCTCATAAGCATTTTTCCAGTCGCCGATTTCTCCTTTTGCCTTCTCTTTTTTTAGAGCATCTACTTCAGATTTTAATGATGCATTTTCTTCGATAAGTTTTTCGATAGATCTTACTACATCTTTAGACTTCAGTAATTGAGAAAGCTCAATAATCTGCTGTTCCAGGTTTTTGAAATATTCTTCAGATTTATCACCAGAAATCGCTTCAATTCTTCTGATTCCTGCAGCAGCAGAACCTTCAGAAGTGATTTTGAAGTGACCAATTTCACTGGTGTTTTTTACGTGAGTTCCTCCGCAAAGTTCTTTTGAACTTCCAAATTGGATCATTCTCACACTGTCACCATATTTTTCACCAAACAAAGCCATTGCTCCTTTCTCCAAAGCCTCCTTAATAGGAATACTTCTGAATTCCTGTAAAGCAATACTTTCTTTGATCTTATGATTTACTTTTTCTTCAATTAAAGCTAATTCTTCTTCCGTCATTTTATTGAAATGAGAGAAATCGAAACGAAGATAATCAGGGCCTACATACGAACCTTTCTGTTCTACGTGAGTTCCTAAAACATCTCTTAATGCCTCATGTAAAAGGTGAGTCACAGAGTGGTTAGCCTGAGAATTTTTTCTGTCAGAAGCATTTACTTTAGCGTAGAAAACCGCTCCTGCATCTTTTGGAAGACCGTTGATCAATGAAATAATCAATCCGTTTTCTTTCTTCGTTTCCAATACTTCAAAACTTTCAGCAGCATTTTCCAGCATTCCTTTATCTCCAACTTGTCCACCACCTTCAGGATAGAATGGAGAGCTGCTCAGTACTACCTGATAAAATTCTCCGTCTTTATTTTCTACCTTTCTGTATCGGGTAATATAGGTTTCGGATTCCGTTTGGTCATATCCAACGAATGTTTCCGGCTTTTCTTCTAAAACTACCCAATCGTATACTTTTTGAGCAGAGTCAGATTTGGAACGTTGTTTCTGCTTTTCCATCTCAGCTTTAAACCCAGCCTCATCAATGGTTAACCCTTTTTCCTCAGCAATAATTCTTGTTAAGTCATCCGGGAAACCATAGGTATCATACAGTTCGAAAACTTCCTCGCTTGGTAATACTTTTAAATCATCAGCAATGGTCTGCTGAATTAATTTTTCAACTCTGATCAGTCCGTTTTCAATGGTTTTTAAGAATGATTCTTCCTCACTTTTAATAACTTCTGAAACCAGTTTGCCTTGTTTCTCCAATTCAGGGAAGAATTTACCCATTTGATCCTGAAGAACAGTTACCAATTCAAAAAGGAAAGGTTCTTTCATTCCTAGGAATCTGTAAGCATAAGAAATACCTCTTCTTAAAATCCTTCTGATAACGTATCCGGCACCTCCGTTGGAAGGCAGTTGTCCGTCAGCTATAGCAAAAGAAACCGCTCTGATGTGGTCTACCACCACACGGATAGCAATATCTTTTTCGTCCTCTAGAATACCTGTATATTTTTTCCCGGAAAGTTCTTCTACCTTAGAGATCAGCGGTGTAAAAACATCGGTATCATAATTGGAAGACTTTCCTTGAAGTGCCATACAAAGACGCTCAAAGCCCATCCCTGTATCCACATGCTGAGCAGGAAGTTTTTCCAAAGATTTGTCTGCTTTTCTGTTGAATTCCATGAAAACCAGATTCCATACTTCCACTACCTGTGGATGATCCTGATTTACCAGTGTAATCCCGGGAACAGCAGCTTTTTCTTCCGGAGTTCTTAAATCGATATGGATCTCTGAACACGGTCCGCATGGTCCGCTTTCACCCATTTCCCAGAAATTATCTTTTTTATTTCCGTTAATGATTCTGTCCTCTGAAATATGAGATTTCCAGAAGTCATAAGCATCCTGGTCTCTGTCAAGATTTTCAGAAGCATCCCCTTCAAAAATAGTGACATATAAATTGTCTTTTGGAATTCCGTATACATCAACTAATAATTCCCAGGCAAAAGCAATAGCCTCTTTTTTAAAGTAATCCCCGAAAGACCAGTTTCCTAACATTTCAAACATGGTATGGTGATAAGTATCTCTACCTACATCATCCAGGTCATTATGCTTCCCTGAAACTCTCAGACACTTTTGTGTATCGGCAATTCTTGGGGCGGTAGGCGTTTTGTAGCCTAAGAAAAAATCTTTGAACTGCGTCATTCCTGAGTTGGAAAACATAAGGGTAGGGTCGTCTTTCAGCACAATAGGAGCTGAAGGAACGATCAGGTGGTCTTTACTTTTAAAATAATCTAAAAATTTTTGACGTATCTCTTGTGATGTCATAGTATTGCTTTTGCTTTTTAACGTATCAAATTTTGATAAGATGCAAATTTAATGTTTTTAGGTGATTTAATATCTACTATTGAATATTTTCGGATAGGTTTTATCAAATGTCCGGCATAATAATCAGGTATGGCTTTTATTTTTAGCCACGGGGATGCTCATAAAAGGATTATATGGGTTCGGGCAATCAGCCTTATGATAAAATAAATAATCATTATTCAGTATAACTTTGCAATTTTCCATTTAACTTATTACCTTCGTTATGATCTGAATAAGATAAAAATAAACATAAGAAATGATGAAAAATGAGGTGCTGAAAAACTGGATAGAACAATATTCAGAACCGCTTTTAAAGAAGGCTTTTTATCTGCTTTCGGATAAAGAAGAAGCACAGGATATAGTTCAGGATGTATTCATCGCAGCATTTTCATCATACGATTCTTTTGGAGGAAAAAGCCAGCCGCTGACCTGGCTGATGGCCATTTTAAAAAGGAAAGTTGCTGATTTTTACCGTAAAAAATACAGATCTGAACCCAATATCAGGCTTGATCATTTTTTTGATGAAACAGGTTCATGGAAAAATAATGATGTATTGAATGACTGGAATGCCGCGGGCAAAGAATCTGAACTGCTGGATGATCAGGATTTTAATAAGACGTTGGAAGAATGTATGGAAGAACTGCCTTCCAGATGGAAAATCCTCTTGAAAATGTATTATATTGAAGAAAAAAAAGCACCTGAGGTGAGTCAGGAATTTAATGTTTCAACGACTAACCTTTGGAAGATCTTGCAGCGAAGCCGTATGCAGCTTAGAGAATGTCTGGAATTTAACTGGTTTTCAAGATTATAACAATGACAATGGTAAAGAAAGTTCTACATCTATTATTTCTACCATGCAGTGAAGCCACACTGCTCATGGAAAAACGTAATGCCCAGGCTATTTCTTCCAAAGAAAACTGGAAACTCAGCATGCATCTTATGATTTGCAAATGGTGTAAGATGTACAATAAAAAACTGGCATTACTGGATACTCTATTTAAAAAGACCCTTTCTGAAAAGGAATCTGAAATTAAAGAATCTGATATACAGGATTTTAAAAATAAAATGATTGAAAAATTAGATTTTTAAAAGAATCTTGTCAGGATTTCGAAATAGCTCCGACTATACTTTTGAAAATAAAAAAGTATAATTTAAAAAATGTAAAAACATGGTCGGAACAACACAATCTAATGAAAACACAAACAGATCCTCATTAGGATATTATGTCTCGCTTTTTGGAGCAGCTCTTATTTTGCTCTGGATCGGTATTTTCAAATTTACCCCCACTGAAGCCGTTTCTATAAAACCATTGGTAGAAAACCATTTTCTAACTTTTTTCGTATATAAGATTATGAGCGTTCAGGCAGTGTCAAATCTTATCGGAACGATAGAAATTATCATTGCTTTATTACTGATATTTAGTGTGAAATTTGCAGTATTGAAAAAGTATGCCGGAATAGGAATGATAGTGACATTTTTGGTAACGTTAAGCTATCTCTTTACAAGCCCGGGAATGTGGAAAATAGTGGATGGTGTACCTGTAACCGACTTCTTTATTTTAAAAGATCTCATGCTTTTAGGATTTGGGCTCATGGTCATTCAAAAATAATAAAAATGAATAAAAATAAAAAAATGAAAAATATATTAATTGTACTCGGAATTATTCTGGGTATTGCAGTCTTTGCTGCAGGTTCCGGACTGTTTAAAAATAAGAAATCCGGAAAAGAAGAAATAAAAAAAGAAAATCAGGAAACTATGGATAATAAAAATGTCAGAGAAATTTATTTTGCAGGTGGATGTTTCTGGGGAACAGAACATTTCTTTCAGCAGATTCGTGGAGTAGTGGGAACAGAAGTTGGATATGCCAACGGAAATACACAGAATCCTACCTATGAAGAAGTGGTAAGCCATACCACAGGTTTTGCAGAAACAGTAAAAGTAAAATATGATCCTGAACAGGTTGACCTGAAACTGTTGATTGACCTTTATTTTAAAACCATTGATCCTACCAGTAAGGATCAGCAGGGAAACGACCGAGGAAATCAGTACCGTACAGGAATTTATTTTAAAGATAAAAATGACGAAGCCATTGTGAAAGGTGAAGTGGAAAAGTTGGCTAAAAACTACACTAAACCAGTAGTGGTAGAAACTGTTGCTTTGAAAAATTTTTATAGAGCAGAAGACTATCACCAGGATTATCTGGATAAAAATCCGGGAGGCTACTGTCATATTGAACCGGGACTTTTTGAAATGGCCAAAAAAGCAAACCCTCTTCCGAAAGCTGCACCGAAAGTACAGTATGAGAAACAGGACAAAAAAGTTCTGAAAGAAAAACTCACTGCCGAACAATATAATGTAACTCAGGAAAATGGTACGGAAAGACCTTTTCAAAATGAATACTGGAATGAAACCCGTGAAGGAATTTATGTAGACATCACCACCGGAGAACCTTTATTTATTTCAACGGATAAATTTGAGTCAGGATGTGGATGGCCTAGTTTCTCTAAACCCATTACGAAGAAATTAATAGACGAAAAACTGGACAAGTCGCAAGGCATGACTAGAGTAGAGGTAAGAAGTAAAACAGGAGATGCTCATTTGGGACATGTCTTTAATGACGGTCCTGAAGATAAAGGAGGATTGCGTTACTGTATCAACAGTGCGTCCCTGAAGTTTATTCCAAAAGCAGATATGCAGAAAAAAGGATACGGAGAATATATTCCGCTATTAGATAAAAAGTAAAGTGAAAGAAAGGCTGCCATCAGGCGGCCTTTTATTTTAAACTTAATAACGTCTTAATTGAAGATTTTATTTAATGCTGAATTAGAACTAAACTGTTTTTGATTTATGAAAGTCAAAAAGAATATTGAGTTAGATTATATATTTAAGATTAAAATATTAAATTTGATAGAACTAATAGGGAAATATGAAGTTAATTGAACTGGCAGAAGAATTGAAAGTCTCTGCAGAAGCGATCAAACAGTTTATACAGGATTTTGACCTTGAGTTGGTAGACTGTATCAGTACGAATTTTGAAGTGAAAGAAGATTTTGAAAAATTCGCTCGTGAAAACCTGGATTTTTTAAAGCTCTATGAAAAAGATCTTGATAAAAATAAAACTCTGGAGCAGATTGCTGAGGTAATTAATCAGCCTAAAGAAAAAGTAGAAAAAGCAATTAAGGACAATAATCCTAATATTTTTGACAATGGCTTTTTCAAATCCTCTATTTCAAGTTATGGCATTGATAATAAACTAGGAGGAAATTATCAGTTTGTCTATGATTATTTTGGGCATAAGACAAGTCTGAAAAAAAGAGATTTTATAGGGTATAGAGATTTGTTTTTCTACACTTCGGCGGTTTTAGAGCCTTTTCTGAATCCTCAGCAGATCAAAGACTGGGGAATCAATAAACCGGCAGGGATTATTTTATATGGACCTCCCGGAAGTGGGAAGATTTTCTGGGCCAATAAAATTGCTGAAATCATAGGATACAGTTTTAAAGAAGTCAAAAAGCACTATTTAGGAACGTCTCTGATTGATGGGAATGAAATTAATTTCAGTGACTTTCTGATGTCTATGATGAAAGAAAATAAATTACTGCTTTTTCTCGATGATTTTGACGAAATTATGATGCAGAGAAAAGCAGAGACAGATATTGCTTCCTGTAATCTTGAAGCCCAGGAGCTTATCCTTCATTATATCGGAAAATTTGAAAAAGAAGGGGTGTTGATGGTTGGATCTGCCAATTCTGTTTCAGAAATAGATGAGGAGATTCTGGCACCGGGAAGATTTGATGTGATGATACCTATATTCCCTCCCAATGCTTCAGAACGGTCAGAAATTATTTTATATGCGATGACCAGAGGCTTGGAAGAGGATTCTCTCCTGTACAAAATTCTCATTTACAATAAAGCGGATAATGTTCCGTTCTGGCACGAGATTTCATCAAAAATGAAAGCTTTCAGCAATACCATGCTGATTGATTTTACTCAAAGTCTGAAAAAAAGAATTAAAAATCTATACCAGAGAACAAAGAATGAAAAGCTTAAAATTGATCAGGGGCTTTTGAATGCTGCTCTCAGAGATGCTGCAGGGAAACTTACTGAAGAATATCTTGATCAGGTAGCCCGATTTTTAGCTGATGCCATTATCAATAATTTTGATGAATTCCAGTTTAGAATCAAGGCACTTAAAGCAGAACTGGAAACTTATAAAGTTGTGGAAGAACCAAGACGGGCTATAGGTTTCTCTCATAATGATGAGGAGAAGAAGACTAAGTAGAGGATTCGGGGTTCGAGATGCGAGATGCGGATTTAAGAGTGTGTGATAGTGGATACAAGGTTTAATAATGTGTAATCTGAAATCTGAAATCTTGGCTCTTGGTTCTTGGTTCATGATTCTTATCCCTTATCTCCACTCTCAACGTCTCATGTCTCAAATCTATACATCCTACTTTTTACATTACACATTGTACAAATGATCAGCATCTGGGAACTAGAAACCTTTTACAGTAAAAGAGATATTATCATTATAGGAGCAGGTTTTTCCGGGCTTTGGACTGCTGTTTCCATTAAAGAAAAATATCCTGAAAAATCAGTGTTGATTATCGAGCGTAATGCAGTGCCACTTGGGGCTTCAACGCGCAATGCCGGATTTGCCTGTTTTGGAAGCCTGACAGAGGTGATTGCCGATGCACAAAAGATGGGGTGGGAAAAGACCCTGGATTTGGTTGCCATGAGGTTTAATGGGCTTCAGAAGATCAGGGAATATTTTAAAAGTGACGAGATAGACTTTGAACTTAGTGGAGGATATGAAATTTTGAATAATGAAGAGCCTTTACAGCATCTTGATATCGTTAATGAAAAACTGAGATCTGTTACCGGACTTGAAAAAACCTATCATCTGAAACAGGATAAAATAGAAGAATTCGGTTTGGGAAAATCAAAGTTTCTGATTGAAAATATCTGTGAAGGAAGTTTACATTCCGGGAAACTGATGCAGAAGCTTTTAGAAAAATGCCATGAACTTAAAGTGGGGTTTTTATTCGGTACAGCAGTGGAGAATATTGACGAAAACCTTGATGAGGTGCTGGTTCATCTTTCAGAAGGTCTTTCTGTAAAAACAGATCAGCTGATATACTGCACCAATGCTTTCAGTTCAAAATTCCTGGAAAAAGAAGAGATTATCCCAGCCCGTGGACAGATTCTTCTTACAGAGCCTATAGAAAACCTGAAATTAAAAGGTACATTTCATTACGACGAAGGATTCTATTATTTCAGGAATTTAGAAAACAGGGTTTTGTTGGGAGGAGGTCGGAATCAGGATTTTAAAACAGAAGAAACTACAACCTTTGAAACCACCGAATTCTTGCAGAATCACCTGGAAAACTTTTTAAAAGAAGTGATCTTACCGGATCATGAATATAAAATAGCCCTCCGATGGTCAGGAATCATGGCCATGGGATCAGAAAAAACACCTATCATAAAACAGCTTTCAGAAAAACAGTTCTGTGCAGTAAGGCTTTCCGGAATGGGAGTGGCGCTCGCTCCAAAGATTGGGGAAATAGTGGTGGAGATGATTTAGGGTAGATATCAGATGTCAGATGTCAGATTTCAGAAGTTGACGTTGGGGTATTAGATTTTAAAGAATCAAGAGTCAAGAATCAAGAATCAAGAATCAAGAGCCAAGAGGTAAGTAGGTAGAATAATTAGCCTTACATCTTATATCCGACAGCTTGCCTTCTCGCATTTTGTACCTCGCACCCCGTATCTCGCACCTCGTACCCCGAATCCCTCACCTCACAACACTTTCAACTTTGACCTCTCAACTCTAAAAGAAATCCGTATTTTTGCAAAAAGAATAAATCGTGATCAACAACGACCAGATAAAAGAAGTTCAATCCAGAATTGAAGACTTACACAGATACCTTCAGATAGAAAAAAAGAAAATAGAAATAGCCAACGATGATGAAAAAACGGCTGCCCCGGAGTTTTGGGATAATCCTAAAACAGCAGAAGCCTTTTTGAAACAGCTTCGTTCCAAGAAAAAATGGGTAGAAGGTTATGATGAAATCCAGACTCAATTCGAAGATCTTCAGGTTTTAGCGGATTTTGCTAAAGAAGACCCGGATTCTGAAAAAGAGCTGGATGAAACATTTCCCCAGTTGGTAGAAAAAATCGAAGATCTTGAATTTAAGAACATGCTTTCCAATGAAGGGGATGAGCTTTCTGCTGTTCTTCAGATTACCGCGGGAGCCGGAGGTACAGAAAGCTGTGACTGGGCATCAATGCTGATGAGAATGTACACCATGTGGGCAGATAAGCAAGGATATAAAATCCGTGAGCTTAATTTTCAGGAAGGAGATGTAGCCGGTGTAAAAACCGTTACCCTGGAAATTGAAGGAGAATATGCATTTGGGTATCTGAAAGGAGAGAATGGAGTACACCGTTTGGTAAGAATTTCACCTTTTGACAGTAATGCAAAACGCCATACAAGTTTTGTTTCCGTATATGTGTATCCTTTGGTAGATGATACTATTGAAATCAATATTAACCCTGCTGATATCAGCTTTGAAACCATGAGATCTTCAGGAGCAGGAGGTCAGAACGTAAACAAGGTAGAAACTGCCGTACGTCTACGTCACGCACCAACTGGAATTATTATTGAAAACTCAGAATCCCGTTCACAGCTTCAGAATAAAGAAAAGGCAATGCAGCTCCTTCGTTCAAGATTATATGAAATGGAATTGGAAGAGCGTATGAGAGCCAGAAATGAGATTGAAGCCAATAAGATGAAAATCGAATGGGGAAGCCAGATCAGAAATTATGTGATGCATCCTTACAAATTGGTAAAAGATGTACGCTCAGCTTATGAAACATCAGATGTGGATGCTGTAATGAACGGAAATATCACCCCTTTCTTAAAAGCTTTCTTAATGGCGGATGGAACGGCGGTTTCCGATGATGATATGGAGCTATAAATATCATGTTTTATTTTTAGTTAAAATCTTATAATTTATTTTTGTTTCAGGTATTTTAGACCTATTTTTGTTGTTCATCGAGATATATGGAAGATTTTAATAGCTGGAAGGATTTATTAAACCCGGAGTTTTACATTAAAATGGGAGGGTTTTGGCTTATTTTGTTTATTGTTTTTGCTGAAACAGGTCTTTTTGTAGGATTTTTTCTTCCTGGAGACTCTTTATTGTTCGTTTCGGGGATTTATGCCGTTGAAATTATCAAAGAGACATTTGGCTCCACGGGGAGTGATTTCTTAGATACTACTATTTTGGCAACCGGAGTTGCATTAGCTGCAATTATAGGAAATGAAGTAGGATATTATTTTGGAAGAAAAGCAGGTCCTGCCTTGTATAAAAGACCGGATACAATGCTTTTTAAGAAGAAATATCTGTATCAGGCTCATGACTTCTTTGAAAAGCATGGAGCATTAGCCATTATTATGGCCAGGTTTTTACCTGTTGTGAGAACCTTTACACCCATTGTTGCAGGTATTGTAAAAATGGACAAAAAAGAATTCTTAAGAGATAATATTATTGGTGCTGTTTTATGGTCATTCATTTTGATCTTTGCAGGACATTATCTTGACAAATTATTCATGGAACAGTTTGGAATCAATTTGAAAGAAAAACTGGAGTACATTATCATTATTATTGTACTGGTAACCACACTTCCTGTGATTGTTAAGTTTGTTTTCGGGAAAAAAGAGGATCTTTCTTCCAAGTATGACAACAAAGATTTTGAATAGTAAACAAACGATATACTCAATACATAACCTGCTTTTTTAGCAGGTTATTTTTTTATCCATTCCAGAATATTCGGATAAATAATACTGTCTCTTTTTCTTTTGCTGAAAAACCGGGGGACATGACCTGTTTTTTTCATAAAAACCAATTTATGAGGAACATTCATGGTGGTAAGTGCAGAATCCATGGCGATACCCTGATGCGGATTGACTAAAAAATCATTATTCCCCTGGAAAAGTAAAGTAGGAACCCTGGTGATATTGGCTATTGGGCTGGCTTCTTTAAAGGCTTCAGAAACATTTTTTCTGTCGAACTTAGCTCCCACCACTTTTTGAAAGGTAGGAGAAGTATATTTGGAATAAAAAGAATTAAGATATTCAGGACTGTAAAAATCTGTGGGACCGCTTAAGGAAATGATTTTCCTGATCTGATCAGGATGCTGATATCCGTATAGCAAAGCAAGATGCCCGCCGGCACTTTCTCCAAGTAAAACATAATTGTTGGGAAGCAGTTCTGCTTTTTCTGCTAAAGAATTAAATCTTTCAATAACAGATCCAATATCTTCGAGCTGCTGTTTATATGTGATTTTTTTTCGTTTAGAAACCAGCCGGTAGTTCATATTGATACTTGGAATTTTATTTTTAAAAAGCATCTTTTGAACCTGTATCATGTGTTCCTTTTTTCCTAACGTCCAGGCACCCCCATGAACAATAAGAACTACAGGAGAATCCTGGGCATAATCTTTGGGAAGAAAAATATCCATTTTCTGCCTTTTATGCTCACCATATTGTAAATTATAGATTTTCTGCTGGCCTCCCTGACCTACCCAAACCCTGAATCTGGTATTACATGAGTGGAATATAAAGCTTATACATCCTAAAACAAAGAAATGATATCTGAGGACTAGCTTTTTCATACATCAAATGTAAGAAAAATATGACGATTTGGAGACCGTTCCGAATAATTCCCGGTCAGCTTTTTTCAGCTAATTCTTTTAATTTTTGATTCATCATATTGAAGCCGGCGGCTGTATTGTCAAAATTAAAAAAGGGAACAAGTAAACCCGAAAATTGTTCTGACTGGATCAACCGGGTGGTGCCGTTTTTATGATCAATCAGTTCAAAATAATGTTCACCGTCAAATACTCCTTTGAACAACAGTTTTCCTAACCATTTTAATTCTTTATTTTCTTTTTTGGATAAAACGACAGGTTTGAAAACCATTCCTTTTCCTCCCTTTGGTTCAATGGTAACCTGTATTTGATTACCTTCTTCTACAGATCCCTGGATACTGGTAATAAAGGGATTCCAGGTTGGATAGTCCTGAAAATTGGTTAATATTTTCCATATTTTTTCAGGGCTGGCATGAATGGTAATTTCTGTTTCTATTTTCTTTGACATGATAAAATGATTTTTATGTAGGCAAAGTTCGGTGAGAATACTAAAAATCCACTTGACAAAAATCAAAGATTTCCTGTAGCAATTTTATTTCTTATCCTGCTGAAAGTCTCAGAGGTCATCCCAAGCATTGAGGCGATATACTGCAAAGGAATTTGATTGAATAATTGAGGGTTTTCATTGAAAAAACATAAGTATCTTTCTTCAGCCGTCATTGATAAATGCCCGTAAACTCTTGTTTCAATAGTAGTGAAACAGTGAATAATGAAGGCTTTTTCCAAGATATGCCATTGAGGAACCCGGCTCTGTAGTTTTTCGTAGTCAGTTTTATCAATGGTGTATAATTCTGTATCCGTAAGAGCTTGAATAGTCCATCTTGCAGGAATATCAGACATAAAACTGGAAAGATCCGTTACAAAATATCCCTGAGTGGAAATCCATTGTGTGATCTCTTTTTTTTCAGTTTCACAAAAGATCCTTAAAAATCCCGACCTGATAAAACTTAATTTTGTGCTTTTCTTCCCTGACTTCAGGAAAAAATCATTCTTTTTAAGAACTTCCGGTTTAAAAAAAGACACGATTGTTTTTAAATCATCAGCATCAATATTAGTAAAATATGAAGTAAGGCTATGTTCAAGATCAATATGTATGTTGCTCATGGTTGAGGGGATTCTAAGTTTTCAGCATATCGGTACAGAGAACTATTGTATCTGGGGAGATGTTGGGATAATGCTTTTAAGGCTAGAGATAATGCTTCTTTGTTTTCGCCTGCATAATAGAGGGAAAGGGCTAAAAAAGAATCGATGGCATCATTCAATTCATCAGAATAATTTGCTTTTTCTTCTCTTAAAATATGGATGCTTTCCTCTATTTTTCCATTATTTCTTAATGTACTTGCCAACTGAATTCTTGCTCTTCTTCTTCGTAAACCTGATAATCCGAGATTTAATGCAGATCGGTATAATGGTTCAGCTTCCTTTTCATGTCCCGTGGAGTCAAAAGCACACGCCATTTCAAAATGGGGGATAGCCTGTGAACCTGAAAATAATACTGTATGATCTTTAATCTGTTGAATGAATTCTTCATTGCTTATTTTTCCAAATTTCAGCCAGATAGACTGTAATTGGGTTTCCCAGTTGGCTTGGTCATTCATTTTTATAACAATTTAAACAAAGATATAAAATGTTGAAAAAGATGCACTCCTTTATGATTTTGTTTATTCTTAAAATTATTGTCGTATTATGAATAAGGAAACGGAATTAAATAATTATTTTTGCTGGACTTAACAAATATTAAAAAAATATTAAAATATGGCTTCAGGCTTTTTTGCAATTTTAGATGATATTGCAGCATTGATGGATGATGTAGCAGTTACCAGTAAAATAGCTACACAGAAAACTGCAGGTATTTTAGGAGATGACCTGGCTGTAAATGCTGAAAAAGCTACAGGCTTTCTTTCTTCGAGGGAGCTTCCGGTTTTATGGGCTATTACCAAAGGTTCATTTATTAATAAACTGATTATTCTTCCCATTGCCTTTTTGCTCAACTGGCTGTATAAGCCTGCTATTGAGATGATTCTTATTCTGGGAGGTCTGTATCTGGCTTTTGAAGGGGTAGAAAAAATTATTGAATTCCTGTTTCACCGTTCTAAAAAAGGACATGAAGTAGTGGAAGAAAGCAAAGAGGAAGACAATTCTGAAGTATCTGAAAAAGCAAAAATAAATTCAGCTATCCGAACAGACTTTATTCTTTCTATTGAGATTGTCATTATTGCATTAGGTACTGTTATTCAGGAAAACCACCCGTTGATTACCCAAATCTTAACAGTAACTTTTGTGTCATTTATAGCCACTGTAGGAGTATATGGAATTGTTGCTCTTATTGTAAGAATGGATGACGCTGGGTTTAAGCTGATCAAAAAAAGCCATGATAAGGGATTCTTTTCCAAGCTTGGACACTTATTGGTAAAAGCGTTGCCTATTATTATTAAAGTTTTGGGAGTAGTAGGAACAATCGCTTTGATTCTGGTTTCAGGAGGGATTTTCGCTCATAATATCCATTATTTGCATGAATTATTACCAACATGGCCAGCTATGCTTAAAGAATTTACTTTTGGAATTGTAGGAGGATTGGGTGCTGTAGCCCTATTCACTATAGGTAAGGGAATATATTCTTTAGCTACTAAAAAATAAAACCAATTAAGATATTATAAAAATCCTGTACTATTGCAGTACAGGATTTTATTTTTTATATTGACTTGATCAGCTCCGTTAGGGTGTAGTGAAAAAAAGAGACCCTAAGGCCTCTCTATATTAATTGAATAGATCTTTCACTTTATCAAAAAAAGTTTTTTCCTTACCGGATGGTTCTGCAACCATTTCTCCGCTGGACATCTGCTTCTCAAAGAAATCTTTCTGTTCCTTGGTCAGCTTCTGTGGTGTCCAAACATTGATGTGAATAAACATATCACCTTTTCCATAGCTGTCGATGCTTGGAAGACCTTTTCCTGCCAGTCTTAAGATCTTTCCGGACTGTGTTCCCGGATCTACGGTAATCTTCACTTTGCCTCCTACAGTAGGAATCTCTCTCTTGGTTCCCAGTGCAGCTTCTGCAAATGATACATACAGTTCTTGGTGAAGGTTGTCACCTTCTCTCTTGATCGTTGCATCTACTTCTTCCTCTACAATAACCAGTAAGTCTCCCGGAATTCCTCCAAATGGAGCATCATTTCCTTTCCCTCTTACATTAAGCTGGATACCATCTCTGGCACCGGCCGGAATATTAATAGTGATTTCTTCTTCATCTTTGATAAGCCCCTGTGCATTAGCGCCTGCAGGAATTTTATCTGCAACTTTCCCGATTCCCTGGCAGGTACCACAGGTAGCCTGTGTCTGCATCTGACCGAACATCGTGTTCATTATTTTAACCTGAACACCGGAACCGTTACAGGTAGGACATGTTTTTGAAGTAGCACCTTCTGCTACTTTCATTTTTTTAACTTTAATGGTTTTTTGGGTACCGTTCACCATTTCTTCAAGGTTCAGCTTGATTCTGATTCTTAAATTAGAACCTTTCACCTGCTGGCGTCCTCCGCCGCCACCGCCGAAACCGCCGAAACCACCTCCGAAAATATCTCCAAACTGGCTGAAAATATCCTCCATATTCATTCCGCCTCCGAAGCCTCCGCCTCCGAAACCACCATTTCCACCTACTCCGGCATGACCGAACTGGTCATATCTGGCACGTTTCTGGTCGTCGCTTAACACCTCATAGGCTTCAGCAGCTTCTTTAAATTTTTCCTCAGCCTCTTTATCTCCTGGATTTTTATCCGGGTGAAATTTGATGGCCATTTTTCGGTATGCTTTCTTTATTTCGTCGGCTGATGAAGATTTGCTGATCTCCAGAACCTCGTAGTAATCTCTTTTTGACATGACTTTCTATATCTATAATTGATGATTGATAAATGATAAAAGATATTTAAAATTTAGTAATAAAAGTATAGCTACCTATCAATTACCACTCATCATTTACCGTTTATACTATTAGTTTCCTGTTACTACTTTTGCAAAACGAATTACTTTATCACTTAAAGTATATCCTGTTTCAATAACGTCTACAATTTTCCCTTTTAAATCTTCTGATGGAGCAGGGATTTGAGTAATAGCTTCATGGAAGTCTACATTGAAGCTGTCTCCGGCTTTTACCTCGATTGCTTTTAACCCTTTTTCCACAAGTCTGTTTTTGAATTTCTGATAGATAAGTTCAACGCCTTGTAAATCAGATGGGTTTCCGTTTTTAGCAATTTCTTTTAATGCTCTTTCAAAATCATCTAATACTCCCAGCATAGATACCATCATATCCTGATTGGCATATTGGAAGAATTCCATCTTCTCTTTAGATGTTCTTTTTTTATAGTTTTCAAACTCAGCATACAATCTGATGTAACGGTCCTTCTCTTCTGCCAAAAGTTCCTCAGCAGAAGGAGTAGCTGTCACATTGTCCTCAGATACGGCTTCGTTCTGAATATTGTTTTCTCCTTGATTATTGATGCTTTCTTCGTTAATATCCTGGTTTTCCATAATTCAATATTTATTTACAGATTGTTTGACAAAGATTCTGCCAAATCAAAAAATCAGGACATTAAGGCAGAAAAAGAAAAGCATTGTTGCTGATGAAAAAAGGGGACGTTGTGAAGCAAAATAGGCTGTTGACAATCCTTAATGTGATGGTTCAACAGCCTATTTGAAATTATTGTGTTCGTTCATTATTCACGTTTCTATTCTCCAGCAAACGTCTGATACAGTAAATAAAGGTTTAGAATAATGATAATGATAGAGATGATCCACACACATACTTTAAGAAAAGGTTTGTTGACAAATTCACCCATCTTAGCTTTATCATTGGTAAACATTACCAAAGGGACTACTGCAAAACTAAGCTGCATAGAAAGGATAACCTGGCTTAGTACCAACAAATCTGTTGTTCCCTGTTCCCCGTAAAGAATAGCGACAATTAAAGCCGGGATAACAGCAATAAGTCTTGTGATAAGCCTTCTTAGCCATGGTTTTAATCTGATATTTAAAAAGCCTTCCATTACAATCTGGCCCGCCAGGGTTCCGGTAAGGGTTGAATTTTGTCCTGAAGCAAGCAGTGCAATAGCAAAGGCGATACTTGCCATGGAAGCTCCTAAAATAGGGGTCAGCATTTTATAGGCATCATGGATGTCAGCAATATGTTCGTTCCCTGTAGTATGGAATGTTGCAGCTGCAAGAATAAGGATAGCAGCATTGATGAAAAAAGCAAGCATAAGGGATACTGTACTGTCTAAAGTGGCAAATTTTATCGCTTCTTTTTTCCCTTCTCTATCCCGGGTGTAATCCCTGGTCTGCACAATACTGCTGTGGAGATATAAATTGTGAGGCATAACGGTAGCTCCCAAAATTCCGATGGCAATATAGAGCATTGCCGGATTTTGGATAATTTCTTTCTGTGGTACCAGGCCGCCAAGGATCTCATTAAAAGCAGGTTTGGATATAACGATTTCATAAACAAAACAGGACAGGATGATAAATATAAGCCCGCCTACAATGCTTTCTATCCAGCGGAATCCTTTCGCCTGAAGCAAAAGAATAATCAAAACATCAACCGTTGTAATAACAATCCCCCAGGTCAAAGGAATATGAAATAAAAGATTTAAGGCAATAGCAGAACCTATCACCTCGGCGAGGTCACAGGCCGCAATGGCTATTTCACAAAAAATCCAGAGTATAAAGTTGGTCGTAGGATTGAAATGGTCTCTGCAGGCCTGTGCAAGATCCCTTTCTGCTACAACTCCGAGTTTTACGGATAAATGCTGTAACACCATGGCAAAAATATTGGAAATAAGGATGACGGAAAGTAA
This sequence comes from Chryseobacterium sp. KMC2, assembly GCF_016756935.1. NCBI lineage: Bacteria > Pseudomonadati > Bacteroidota > Flavobacteriia > Flavobacteriales > Weeksellaceae > Chryseobacterium > Chryseobacterium sp. KMC2. The sequence continues at coordinate 429,737 of NZ_JAESIT010000001.1, read as the reverse complement.
GGTGTATCCAAATTGAGCACCTCCGGCAATATCTGTAGCCCAGTTTCCGGGATCCATATATCCCACAGCAATCATAAGACCCGGGCCTGCAAATGCCAGATATTTTCTCCAGAATGATGCATTTTTAGGAATCTTAATAGAGGAATAAACCTCTGGTAATGAGTGTAGGGTTTTATCTTTACGCCAGGCGTTTTTTAAGTTGAAATTCATAAATGTTAGAAATGACTAACAAATTTAATTAAATAAATATAAATGAGGAAATCAAAGGACAAAAAAATCCCGGAAATTGTTTTCCGGGATTAAATTTGTATTGAATCTAAAGATTATTTTGCAAATCTTACAGACATTTTTCTGTCAGCAGCTCTCTCAGCATCAGAAGCTTTAGCATCTACTGTAGCAAATTTACTTCCGTAACCTTCTGCTCCAAGTACTTGTGCTCCAACTCCTGCTTTAGCCAAAGCAGCTTTGATATAGTCAGCTCTTGCCTGAGATAATTTTACATTAGAAGCTTCGTTTCCTGTTTTATCAGTATATCCCCCGATTTTAACTTTAGCATCCGGGAAAGCTTTTAAAATAGCAACAAGGTTATCTAATTGTCCTTGTGAACCTGCTTCTAAGTTTGTAGAACTTCCCATTTTAAAATTAACATGGTCAAAGTCATACCACTTATCTTTCAATGCAGCATCATCCGCTGCATTTTTATAACCGCCAGATTTCAGGAATGAAATCATCTGATCTTCAAGACCTCCTTTGTAACCTTTTAGCATTACTCCGTTCAGGTCAATGTTTTCATCTGTTTTAACAGTAGCTGGAGCAGGGGTTGCTGTTCCAGTCGTAGCTGCTGTATCCACAGTAGTACCAGTTGCTGTTGAATCAGACGCAGCTGTAGTGGTCGTTGTCGTCTGTTTTTTCTCGCACTGTTTCCATAAGAAATATCCGGCTGCAATTAATAATAAAAGCGGAAGCAACCATTTCCAGATTGAGCCACCGCCTTCATTGTTATTGTTATTATTGTTAAATTGCTCTCTTACCTCTCTTGCTCCTTCAGAAACACTTTCTCTGGCTGTAGCAACACCTTCGGCGATGTTGTCCTTAGCAGTAGAAGTTACTGATGAAACGGTTTCTTTAGCCTGGCCAAACCAATTTTCAGCACCTAAACCAAAAGAAGCTAAAGAAAGACCTGCTGGCAGTAAAGAAGAGATAATGCCTTTCTGATCATTCAATAAACTGGAAATCCCTGAAGCTCCAAGGTTATTATCTGTTGCATATTTCCCAACAGTACCTACAGTAGCTCCTGTTACCAGATTTAATAGGGAACCTGCAGTATTATTGCTGACTCCTGAAAAACTGGCAATGGAATTTACAAGTCCACCCACCTTATCTCCAAAAAGAGAAGATAATAAGCTGGTAATAATAGGATTACTGGATGATCCACCCAATAAATTTCCTAATATGCCGCTTGAAGAGGCTTTCGTTATTGCATCCAATACACCAGGATTGTCTGCATTATTGGCTAATCCGCCTACTACGGCAGGCAATAAACCACCAATTGCTTTAGAAATACCGGATTCACTTTCTCCAAACTGCGATGCAGCCTGCGAAACCAAAGCGGGACCTAATTGTCCTTTAATTAAATCAATGACATTTAAAGACATAATAATAAATTTTTTTGGATTAATGTTGTGATAAATTTAAACAAAAATCCGTCCAAAAGTCACTTTTTTTTGAATATTTCTTTAGAAATTAATGATTTTTTTTGAAATTATTAAAATTTTTAATAAGCTTTTGCGAATAATACACGTCTCTTAGAAGGTTTTCCTGAGATCATAGAAACCCCTTCTTCCACATCATCATCCAAAGGAATACATCTGATGGTAGCTTTAGTTTCGTCCTTGATCTGCTCTTCTTCTTCTGCAGTACCGTCCCAATGTGCATAAATGAAACCTCCTTTTTCTTCTAAAACTTTTTTAAACTCTTCATAAGTATCTACTTGAGTGATATTTTCTTTTCTGAAGTTTAAAGCTTTCGTATAAAGATCTTCCTGTATAGTCTTTAATAATTCTTCGATATAAGAATCTAACCCTTCAATAGAGTGTGACTGCTTAGTAAGATTGTCTCTTCTTGCGATTTCTACAGACTTGTTTTCAAGATCTTTTGGTCCTATTGCTATTCTTACAGGAACACCTTTCAATTCGTATTCTGCAAATTTCCAGCCTGGTTTATTCTGAGTGTCATTGTCAAATTTCACAGAAATACCTTTGGCTTTTAGTTTAGCCTGGATATCTAAAGCCACTTCACTAATCTGGTTCAGCTGTTCGTCTCCTTTGAAAATAGGCACAATAACCACCTGGATAGGGGCCAGAGTTGGAGGCAATACCAATCCGAAATCATCAGAGTGAGTCATGATCAACGCTCCCATTAAACGGGTTGAAGTTCCCCATGAAGTAGCCCATGCATGTTCTATTTTTCCTTCTTTGTTGGTGAATTTTACATCAAATGCTTTTGCGAAATTCTGACCCAGGAAGTGAGAGGTTCCTGCCTGAAGAGCTTTCCCATCCTGCATTAATGCTTCAATACAATAGGTTTCATCTGCTCCTGCAAATCTTTCAGATGGTGTTTTTAAACCTCTTACAACCGGCATAGCCATGAATTTCTCTGCGAAGTCTGCATATACATCGTTCATTTTTTCAGCTTCTTCTACAGCTTCATCTTTGGTAGCATGAGCCGTATGTCCTTCCTGCCATAAAAACTCTGCAGTTCTAAGGAATAAACGGGTTCTCATTTCCCAACGTACAACATTCGCCCACTGGTTAATCAATATCGGTAAATCTCTGTAAGATTGAATCCAGTTTTTATAGGTATTCCAGATAATCGCTTCAGAAGTAGGACGTACAATAAGCTCTTCTTCAAGCTTAGCATCAGGATCTACAATCAGTTTGTGCGGATTATTTGGATCTGTTTTTAATCTGTAATGGGTAACTACGGCACATTCTTTTGCAAAACCTTCCGCATTCTTTTCCTCTGCCTCAAACAAGCTTTTGGGCACAAAAAGCGGGAAATATGCATTAACGTGACCTGTTTCTTTGAATCTTTTATCCATTTCATCACGCATTTTTTCCCAGATTGCATAGCCATATGGTTTGATCACCATACATCCACGCACTCCTGAATTTTCAGCTAAATCAGCTTTTACAACCAACTCATTATACCATTTGCTGTAATCTTCGCTTCTTGAGGTTAATTTTGCCATTATTTTTTTAAATTTTTTTAACTTTTGTACATTATTGTTATCTAAAAATAAAAATCTATTTTTGATAGATTTATTTACCAGTCTTTTGGTACATTTTTGGTACAGATTGCAAATATAATTTAATTTAAAAATTTTTACGTTATCATGAAAAGAAATATACATAAAAATTTGCTTGGCCTGCTTAAATCTAAAGGGATTTTAGCCGTTTCAGGCGGATTATTGCTTATGTCTTGTGGTGCTCAGATGGGAGGGTATAGCGAGACAGACGGGGTTTATTATGACCCTAACAAGGATACGCTGCCGGAAGGAGTGATCATTAATGGTAGCGGAAACAGAGTAGGCGAATATTATGACTACTATCAGGATTCTAACGTGATTCAGAATGCACAGGAGAATTCAAGAGACCAACAAAATAAATATAACGAATGGAGCGGTACGAATCCAAGCTGGAATACCAATGCAACAGATTCCGATTGGGGAATGTATGCAGGCTCTCAAACCAATTATTATGACAACTCATGGGGATATGGATCTCCTTGGGGCTGGTACGGTGGCTATAGCCCATATTGGGGTTGGAACCGTGGCTGGGGATGGAATATGGGATTGTCCTGGGGCTGGGGCGGATCTTTCGGCTGGGGCTGGGGAGGCTCTATTGGCTGGGGAAGTCCTTACTGGGGCGGATATTATGATCCATTCTGGGGTGGATACTATGGTAATCCATATTGGGGCTATGGAGGAGGCTACTGGGGTGGTGGTTACTACAACAGACCGGCATACAGAAGAAGTGGTGCTGATGGAAGAGGATTCGTTGGTAATCCGGGGGTAACCAATAATGTTTACAGACCAAGTAACACAGGAGGATTCAGAAACGGCAGTAACAATGGTTTCAGAGATTCCAATACAAATGGAGGCTTCAGACAGGGAAATACCGGAGGTTTCAGAGGTTCTAATACCAATGGAGGATTCAGACAAGGAAATACCGGAGGCTTCAGAGATTCTAATACTAATGGTGGATTCAGACAAGGAAATTCTGGAGGATTCCGTAATTCTTCTCCACAACCAAGACCTGAATATAATCAACAACCAAGATATAATAACAGCGGAGGTTTCAGATCTAATGATTCCGGAGGCTTCAGATCAAGTGGTGGTTTCAATTCCGGAGGCGGTGGCTTCAGAGGTGGATCTGGCGGCGGAGGCGGCATGAGATCCGGAGGTAGCGGAGGCTTCAGATAATTTTCAAATTAAAATAAACTATTAATAAATAATGTTAAAAAAATCTTTAGTATTAATGAGTGTTTCTGCGGCTTTCTTTGCGCAGGCACAGGATGTTTCCGTGATAAGGAATACTGTAGATGTTTATTCCAGTTCTCCTATGGTGGGATCGGCTAAGTTTAATGGGATGGCAGGTGCTAATGGAGCATTGGGAGGTGATGCCAACTCGTTGCTTACCAACCCGGCAGGTTTAGGAGTTGCTATTTCCGGAGAGATTTCAGGAACTTTATCTGTTGCCGGTAATAAAAACAGCAGTACTTGGGCAGGTTCTACCTTAGACTATAGCAAAACCAAGACTGATCTTGGAAATGTGGGAGGTGTTATTGCTTTTCCATTGATGACCGAAACAGCATGGAAGTTTATCAACATAGGGATCAACTATTCCAATCAGTCTCTTGATAATTATGTAGAATCGGCTGGGAATAATAAAATGATTTATGATTTTGATACGGATAAAAGTTCAGCATTTGCAGGACACGCTTATAACCGATATGGTCATTTATCAAAAATGAGTTTTGGGGTAGGAGCGAATTATAATCATAGCTTCTATGTTGGAGCAGGCCTTAACTTTTTGAGTACATCAATCGATCAATATGATGCAGCAGCTTTCCAATCTATTCAAAATAAATCTATAGAATATTTCAGTAAGCAGAATACTCCATATTTTGAAAGATCTTCAGGGTTTTCTGCTTCATTAGGGGTAATAGGGAAGCTAAGTCCTAATTTCAGAGTGGGAGCAGCTTTGGAAACACCTACTTTCTGGACTATTGACAGAGATTATAATTATTATAACGATGCCAATACAGGAGATGGAATAGGGTATGAGAACAGAAAGCTTACTACACCGCTTAAGGCAACGGTAAGTGCTGCATTCGTAGCCAATAAGAATTTTTCATTGAACGTAGATTATACACTAGGACTTACAAAGCCTGATTATAAAGTGTATGGATCAGCGGAAAGAGAACTGAACGATTTCTTTAAGGATAATTACAAAAACTTATCAGAGCTTAGACTGGGGGCTGAATACAGAGTACAGCAATTCAGACTGAGAGGAGGTTATTCTTATATTTCCAGTCCTATGGATGCTATTGCTATCAGCAGTTATAATGATGCCGGTATTGCCCAGGACAATCAGTCATACAGTAATCTTATGTTGAGTGACAGAAATCTTATTTCATTCGGTATAGGATATGATTTCAAATCATTCTATATTGATGCTTCTTACCAGAATATAACATCAAAGTACAATAATCCTTTCTTGAGAGGAGTGCTTTCAGATCAGGTAGATTCTGCTTATTACTCTCCATCGAATATTGTAAGCAGCGATGCTTATGCAGTTTCCAATGTGAAAAATACCAGAAATAATTTCTTCCTTACTTTGGGATGGAAATTCTAAGTTTCTGAACATATACATAAAAAGCTCCGAAGAATATTCGGAGCTTTTTTATTTTTTTAAAGTATATATTAATGTGGATGCTGGTGGAAGATATGCATAAAAAGCGCCAGTGAAACTCCCAGGACTACCAGTCCTATTTTTACCCAGTCTATATTGTGGTTTTTATTGCTCTCGAAAATAATCACTGAGGAAATATGAAGGAAAATCCCTCCTACGATAGCCAGAAAATAGGGCTGCAGATTTGGGTTGAAATAATTTCCTAATAACATTCCCATAGGTGAAGCGAGTGCAAAAAGAGCGACAATCAGTAAAGAAGGATATGATGATTTACTTTTTGATTCTTCATGCCTGTTGAACAAAAATGCTCCCAGAATAAAAGAGATCGGTAGATTGTGAAATACAATCCCGAGTAGGTAAGGTGACAATTCATGTTCTTCATTGGCAAGAGGGATTCCCTCTATAAAGGCATGAATAAATAGCCCTACCATTAAAGCAACAGGAAGTATATTGTGTTCGCTGTGGTGATGAAAATGTCCGTGTTCAAAACCTTTGGTTAATGCTTCCAGAATCATCTGCAAAAGAACACCTGCAATCACAAATATTCCAAGATTCTTGCTTTCTGATGAGGTGTAAACCTGTGGAAAGACTTCATTCAGGCATATCGTAATCAAAAAACCGGCACTTAAGATCAAGAGATTTTTAGCCAGTTTTTCTTTTTTGCCAAAGTGTTTTCCCAGAAATACTCCTGCAATTACACTTAAAATCAGTAAAAGTACTGTGGTCATTATTTTTTCTTAAATAAATTGATACAACGTGGGGAACTTTCTCTATCAAATTCATTCAGCTGGTAATCTCCCCAGATTTTTATTCTTTCAAACCCACATTCAGAAGCATAGGTGTTGATGGCTTCTAATGTGTGGAGTTTTACTTTTTCAAAGAAATGAAAAGGCTTATCATCTGCTTCAAAACGAATATCTTTAATCACATGTCTGCCTTCTATTTTTTTCAGAATCTTAAAATCAATGTTACCCCTTGTGATTACGGTCTCAGGAACTATATTTTTTCTTACATATTCTTCATTAAGATAATCCAGTACAAAATAACCTCCCGGTTTTAAAGCATTGTATACAGACTGAAAAACTTTTTTATCATCATTTTCATTATCAAAATAGCCAAAACTTGTAAATAAATTGAAAACAGCATCCATAGGGTCTGCATCAATAGGATTTCTCATGTCGTGAACATCAAAAACCAGTGTCTGGTTCTCAAATTGTTTATCAGATTCAATACTCTGTCTGGACAGGTCAAGTCCTAAAACATCATATCCCAGTTTGTTCAGGAAAACGGAGTGTCTTCCCTTGCCGCAAGCAAGATCTATAATTTTTGAATTAGGCGGAAGCTGAAGGTCCGCAGTAAGCTTTGTAATGAAGTTTTCGGCTTCAGTATAGTCTCTGTTGCTATAGAGCAAATGATAATAAGGGGTATCAAACCAAGATTCAAACCATTCCATAATGCAAAAATAACTAAATTTGTGCGGTTAAAAGCAAAGTATTTTACAACATTAAAAGATTGAAAAATTCAATTGATCAATACGTTGGATAGCTAATCTTTTAATTATTAAACCTTTATACTTTTAATTTTTACTTATGGACACAGAAAATATAAAAATTCAGATAAAAACATTCTTCGGACTTGAGCAGATTCTGGCGGAAGAAATCAAGAAATTAGGGGGAAGAAATGTCGAAATTAAAAACAGAGCGGTAAATTGTGAAGGAGATCTTGGTTTTCTTTATAAAGTTAATTACTCAGCAAGAACAGCATTAAAAATCTTAGTGCCGATTCATGAGTTTAAGGCTTTTAACCAGCATCAGTTTTATGACAGGCTTTTTAAATTTCCATGGGAAGACTTTTTGAGTGTTGACCAGTCTTTTGCTATTGATTCAACAGTGAATTCTGAAACATTTAAGCATTCACAGTTTGTGACATTAAAAATGAAGGATGCTATTGTAGATTATTTTCAGGATAAATTCAAGAGACGTCCTAATGTAGAAACAAGAAATCCGGATATTAAATTCCATCTTCATATCGACAGAGAATTGGTGATGATTTCACTGGATTCTTCAGGAGATCCTTTATTTAAGAGAGGATACAGAAGAGAGCAGGGAGAAGCGCCTATTAATGAAGTCCTTGCCAGCGGGATGCTTCAGCTTGCCGGCTGGAATGGGAAAGGTAACTTCCTGGATCCTATGTGTGGTTCGGGAACATTACTGATTGAGGCTGCTATGATTGCACTGGACCTTCCTGCACAGATCTTCAGAAGAGGATTTGCTTTCCAAAACTGGAAAAATTATGATGCTGATCTGTTTTCGAAAATCAAAGAGTTCAGAATTAATAGAGTGAAACAGTTCGATGGAAAGATTGTAGGATATGATATTGATGGCAAAATGCTGAATGCTGCCAAAGCAAATATTGATGCGGCGGAAATGGAAGATGTGATTGAGATCAAAAAACAGAACTTTTTTGATTCCAAGAAAGAACTTTTCCCATTACTGATGGTATTTAACCCTCCTTATGATGAAAGAATCTCTATCAATGACGATGATTTCTACAAAAAAATAGGGGATACCTTTAAAACAAACTATCCGAATACATTAGCTTGGTTAATTTCATCCGATTTGGAAGCTGTTAAAAAAATAGGGCTGCGTCCTTCCAGAAAGATTAAACTTTTCAATGGAAAACTGGAAACCAGATTTTTACAATATGAGATGTATGAAGGAACTAAAAAGATCCACAAACTCGAAAATCAATAAATATTTTATAGACCCTTCCTGTTATGGAAGGGTTTTTGCTTTTAGATATTCAAAATTTTGTTTAACCTTTAAGTTAATCTATGTCCTGGAATATTTTTGATATAATAGGTGTTGTTTTTGATGCGCTGGAGTTGTTGGGAGGTTCGTCGACTTCCAATGAGAAGGGTCATCAACCTCCAAAAAAGTGAAGATCCAAATACAAACTAGAGTGGATAAGTATTGGCCTTGCTTGCATAGGCTTCGTATTATTCTTCTTTGTTATTAAAAACCCGAGACCCGTTCAATATTCTTTACATGTATGGGTTATTACTATTTTAATTGGATTTTTGATTTCATCAGTCTGTTGTTTTGCACTCTATATTCTTGGATTGTTTTATTTCAGAAGCTTATTTTCTATGTTTTTTTTCTGCTGCTGTTTACTTTTTCTTTCAACAGCTTTAGTCATATGTTTATATTTTAATTCCGGTTTGTTTTTTTAATATCATCTTATTTTTTGAAAAAATAAGAATCTGTTGTTTGTTTTGTATTTTTATTTACTATTGTTTATTTTATTTATTTCTTTTTGATAAAATAGTGTATGATTTTGATAATTTATCATTAATGATTTACTGGGTCTTATTTTACATTTGAAATAAACAATTGTATTATGAAAAAAATTAGTTTAGTATCTCTATGTATTTTATTGATGAGCATGTTCTGTATTGTTTCATGTAATTCTGATCGTTTGGAAGATTCAACAACTTCAAAAGGTCAATCTTTATCAGCCAGGGGAGATTTGAATTCCAAAGTTGCTGCTTTTGGAAAGAATCCTCTTTCTGTTATGTATGTTGAGGTGAATAATAATGATATCCGGGAAGTAGGTAAATATAAACTGGCGGATGGAAGGCAGCTTTTTGATGTGGCCATTATTTTTGCTGCCAACATCAACTATAATACTTCTACCCAGAAGGCCTATTTGCATTTTAATGATCAGGTTACCAATGTACTTACTAATAAAAATACCTATATAAAACCTCTGCAGGATAAAGGAATTAAAGTCATGTTATCAATTCTAGGCAACCACCAGGGAGCTGGATTTGCCAATTTTCCGACTCAGGCTGCAGCCCAGGCTTTTGCTCAGGAATTAGCTGATGCTGTGAATACTTATGGCTTGGATGGTATTGACTTTGATGATGAATACGCCAATTATGGGGCTAATGGAACTGCTCAGCCTAATCAGTCTTCATTTGTTTATCTGGTGACTGCCCTTAGGGACCTACTTCCTACAAAGATTATTTCTTTTTACAATATTGGTCCTTCCGCGAGCAATCTTTCTTATAATGGAGTAACGGTTGGATCGAAAGTAGATTATGCCTGGAATCCTTATTACAGTACGTATTCTGCTCCTAATATACCGGGTTTGGATAATGCTCATAAAGGTGCTGCTGCAGTGAATGTAAATCCGGGAACTTCTTCTTTTACAAGTAGTTCTACCGCTACAAACTTTGCACAGAGAACTAAAAATGATGGGTATGGTGTTTTTCTGTATTATGATTTGGGTGCTACCAATATAGCTTCCTATTTCTCGGGTGCTACCAATGTGCTGTATGGACAAAATACGGTGTATGGAGACGGAACAACGCCAATAGGCGGAATTACTTCCGGAGCCACCTATCAGTTGGTTTCTGCAACGAATGGTACTAGTGTATTGGATGTTTTGAATGCAGGGACAACAGACGGAACAAAAGTTCAGCTTTGGGCTTCTAATGGTAATACCGCCCAAAAATGGAAAATTACTGATGTGGGTGGAGGATACTACAAGCTACAGCCGCTTAATGCTCCTACAAAATCTTTAGATGTATCCAATTCAGGTACAGCCAATGGAACTCAGGTACAGATATATACAGATAATGGAACGAATGCTCAAAAATGGAAAATAACATCGCTGGGAAATGATTATTATAGTCTGTCTCCCGCTCATGCACCAGGTGCTAATCTTGATGTTAATAATGGCTCTGCAGCCAATGGAACAAAAATCCAGATTTGGGCAGCCAATACCGGCAATGCCCAAAAATGGAAATTAGTAAAATTATAGTTTCTATTTAAAGAACAGATTTCAAATTGAAATTTGTTCTTTTTTTTGAAAGGATCTTTTATATTTCCATCAATAGTATAGGTTCTCATTTATTTAAAATGTCAATTTAATATATTAAAATCAACAAACGAAGGGAATTACTGTCTCAGGAGCCCGTGATTAAAATGCTGTCTAAAAGCATGATGGTGTTAATTTCGGTGAATACCTGTTAAACTGTTTGTGAATTCCTTCATGAATGGTTAATTTTGAAAAATTTTCAATTTGAAACCTAGTATTTCCATTATTGTTGCTATTTACAACCGAAAAGACGAGCTTTTTGAGTTGCTGACCTCCCTTACCCAACAGACGGATAAAGAGTTTGAAATTATTATTGTGGATGATGGCTCTGTGATAGACCTGAAACCTACGATACATCATTTTGACGAAGTTCTGGATATTAAATATTTCAGAAAGGATAATTCAGGACCGGGATTGACAAGGAATTACGGATCAGCAAGAGCCGCCAATGAATGGTTGGTTTTTGTAGACAGTGACGTAATCGTTGAGAAGGATTACATTGAGCATATTAAAAAAGATATCGTTAGTATTCCTTGTGATGCATTTGGTGGGGCAGATAAAGCGCATAAAGGTTTTAATCTGATGCAGAAAGCTATTTCATATTCTATGACTTCTGTTTTTACAACAGGAGGAATCAGGGGGAGTAAAAAAGCGGTTTCAAAATTTCAGCCCAGAAGTTTTAATATGGGTGTAAAAAAGGCGGTTTTTGAAAAAGTAGGTGGTTTTTCAGAAATGAGAATAGGAGAGGATCCCGATTTGTCAATGACACTTTGGGAAAATGGTTTTACTACAGCCTTTTTTGATGATATTGCGGTGTATCACAAACGAAGAGTGGATTTTGGAAAATTTTCCAAACAGGTCTATCAATTCGGTTGTGCAAGGCCTATTCTTAATCAAAGACATCCTGATTATGTGAAGATCTCTTTTGCTTTTCCCACGTTATTTATGCTGGGATATATAATGGGGTTTCTGGAATATTTTGTGCTGGGAAGAGGGATTATCCTTGCTTTTTATGGGCTGTATACCTTTTTGGTACTTTTCCATGCCTTAGTTCTTACTAAAAATATAAGTATTGCCGGTATGGCAGTTATTTCCACTTATATCCAGATGTTTTCTTACGGCTACGGCTTCCTGAAATCCTGGGTTTTACTGAATATTTTTAAGATGAAACCGGAGGATGCTTTTCCTCATCATTACCATAAAAAATAAAAGCTGCCAAAACCGGCAGCTTTTATAACAATAAATTTAGAGTATAGGAATGTTTTCATGGGTAAGAACACCTACTTTAAGCATGCATTCTTTCATTTTTTGGTATGTTCGTTTTATGTCGTGGTCCAAACCGATGGAGAATCTGATCAGGCCATCAGAAATTCCTATGGAAGCACGCTCTTCTTCCGGAATTTCAGAAGAAGTAGATTTTCCGGAACATGAGAATAAGGTTTTATAAAACCCTAAACTTACAGCCAGATAGCCCAGATTTTCTGTCTGCATCATTTCCATCAGCTCATTGGCTTTTTCCGTAGTTCCGGCATCCAGCGTCAATAGTCCTCCATATCCGTATTCTTCATGAATCATACTTTTCATTAATTCATGGTTTTTATGAGACTCCAACCCCGGATAAGATATTTTCAATCCGTCTTTTTCAAATCTTTCGGCAAGATACATTGCATTGTAGCTGTGCTGTTTCATTCTGATGTGCAGGGTTCTCAGGTTTTTTAAGATGCTGGCAGATCTGAAACTGTCCATAGTAGGACCAAGAAGCATGCAGGCCCCTGAGTTTACATTTTTTGTATCGTTAATGAATTCCTGAGTTCCACAATAGACACCACCTACAGTATCACTGCTTCCATTAATGAACTTCGTTAAACTATGGATCACGATATCCGCACCAAGTGATGTTGGAGAAATGGAAAGAGGTGAAAAAGTATTGTCGACAATCAGTTTTAAATTATGTTTTTTACAGATTTCCGAAAGCTTTCTAAGGTCTGCCACTTCAAGAAGCGGGTTGCTTACACTTTCACAGTAAATGACTTTAGTATTAGGACGTATGGCATTTTCTATAGATTCGAAATTTCCGATATCTACAAAGGATGTTTCAATATGGTAAGGTGGCAGAAAGTTTTTAAGAAACGCATAGGTTCCACCATAAATTGTTCTGCTGGAAATAATATGATCCCCACCTTTGCATACCTGCATCAGAACGGAAGTAATAGCACCCATTCCGGAAGCTGTTACATTGGCAGATTCTGTATTTTCCAATTTGGCAAGTGCCTGAGCCAGATAAAGATTCATTGGAGAGGAGTGTCTTGAATACAGATAACATCCTTCCGCACTTCCTTCAAAAGTATCAAACATTGTTTTTGCGGAAAGGAAAGTATAAGTAGAGCTGTCTGAAATAGAAGGATTCACTCCCCCGAATTCACCAAAATACTGGAGATCCTGTATTTCATTGGCTGCATTGAAATTTTCCATAAGCGTTGTCTTTATTTTATGGAACCAAATTGCATCATTTTCATAATTATTACAACATAAATTTGAATTTATAGAATATAAAACTGCGATTGTTTGTTTATTTAGAAAATATATTTAGTATCTTCGGAGATATTAAATTTTGACCAAAAATTTATCTATGGAACTTGATGAAACTGACAAAAAACTGCTCCTGTTTTTACAGGAAGATTGTAAACAAACTACCAAAGAACTGTCTGGCAAGCTTGGGTTATCTGTAACAGCTATTTATGAGCGTGTGAAAAAGCTGGAAAATGCAGGTGTTATTTCCAAATATGTAGCTTTACTGGACAGGAATAAGATCCACCGGAATTTTATTGTTCTGTGTCATGTAAAATTAACGCAGCACAAAAAGGAATTTGTATTGCAGTTTGAGAAAGAAGTGATGAATCTTGAAGAAGTTACAGAATGTTTTCATGTAAGTGGTGATTACGACTATATTCTCAAGATAGGGGTGAGAGATATAGAAGACTACCGTAGTTTTATGCTGACGAAACTTACGACGCTTCAGCACATCGCAAGTACGCACAGCTCGTTTATGATTTCTGAAGTAAAAAATACCACAGCTATTATTTTGTAAAAGACGGTATATTGATTATCTGTTTTATCTTGTGATCATCAACCATTATTTATACCAGGACTCCATTTTTAGAAGCTATAGGATCCGGAAGATCAGTCTCACCAGTCATTTGAAGCAAGTCTATTTCTATAGTTCTGCATATGGAAAGCATAGGAACATCAAACATAAGCCCGGCAAAAGGGTTTTCAGAATAGTCTCCTACCAGTTCCATAATAATATAGATCCAGCCAATGGTGATACAGAAAGGAATGGAGGTCCAGATGCCCCAGTCTCCCAGTTTGGCAAATTCATTCACTAATCCAAGAGGGAGTAGCATGATAAACAGGATGTTGAAAACAAATGCGGTGCTGGCAAACTGTCTTGGGGAGGGGAATTTCTTGATTCTTTCTGCCTGTCCCTGGAAACCATAGAACTCATTCAAACAGGTTTGTAGTTGCACCTGATTGAAGTCTGTGATAGCATTCATATTTTTTAGCTCATTGATATCCTTGGCTTGCTGAGAGATCAGATAGGTCGCAAAGTTTTTATATTCACTCTTAAGCTCATATTCCTCTTCAGAAAGATATTTATGCAGGAAAATAGGAGCTCTCCCGTAATCCGGAAATCCTGCCTTGATCAGCCTGTTTCTTCTTAAATTGATTCTTCCGAGTTTATTCTCAGTACTGATATGCTCCCATTCCGTAGGGATTAAAAGCTGCTCCCGGAAAGTATATAACCATGCAATATGACGGTAAATAATTCTTTTTTTTCGGTCTTCCAGATCAAACACCCCTATTTCTTCATTTTTAGTATCAAAGGCCTGTACCATGGAAGCAAACGACCGGCTGGAATTCACAATTCCACCCCATATTTTTCTGGCTTCCCAAAGTCTGTCGTAGGCCTGGTTGTTTTTAAATCCAACTAAAAAAGCTTCTGCCGTACCAATGACTGCAACCGGAACCCAGGGAATAGTCATCCATTGCCAATTGAAGAAATAAAACAGGACTGCAATCAGTGTACACCAGATGGAAATTAAGATGAGGTGGGCACCGGATAGATTAAGAACCTGTTTATAATTAACGTATTTTGTAGTGATCATAAAGAAGAATGTGTTTTTGGTGTGCAGACAAAATGAATACCAAACTGCAATAGAGTTTTATTGTAAAGTGTCTGTCAGCAATGATTTTTTAGTTTTTCCTGGTTACAATGGTCTGGGATTTAGATGGATAATCTTTATTAAAAGTAATGAAAAAAAACATAAAAAAAACCTCTAAAAAAAATTAGAGGCTGTTATTTTAGATAAGCTTAATATTGCAGCATTTCTTCGATCTTTTTGGAGAGCTTCTCCGCATTGGGTAGCATTTCCTTTTCCAACACCAGATTGATAGGAACGGCAGGGACATCCAAAGATCCCATCGTTTCTACCGGCGCATCGAGATATTTGAAACAGTTTTTCGAAATACGGTGCGCGAAAGCTTCTGCGAAGGAATTGTTAAGCTGTTCTTCTGTCAGAACAATACATTTTCCGTGAGCTTTTACTCTTTCAAAAACAAGTTCTTCATCCAGTGGGATTAAAGTTCTTAAATCAATAACTTCCACTCTGCCGTTGAAGTTTTTAACAGCTTCTTTAGCCCAGTAAACTCCCATTCCATAGGTAACAACTAGTAAAGTTCTGCCTTTTTCAGTTTCATTTTGATCTGCTTCAATAATTACTTTTCCTTTTCCAAACGGTAGGATGTAATCTTCAGCAGGTTCTATTGTTTTGGCATCTTCAGTTCCCGGAACTTTACTCCAGTATAATCCTTTGTGTTCCAGCATTATTACAGGGTTAGGATCATAATAGGCTGCTTTTAACAGTCCTTTGAAGTCTGCGGCATTGCTTGGGTAGGCTATTTTAATTCCTTTAATATTGGCCAGGATACTTTCAACACTGCCACTGTGATAAGGTCCACCACCTCCATATGCTCCAATAGGAACACGGATAATATTGCTGACAGGGAATTTCCCTCCGCTTAGGTAGCTTGATTTGGAAATTTCGGTGATCAGTTGGTTGATCCCCGGATATATATAATCAGCAAACTGAACTTCTACGATAGGTTTTAATCCTACAGCACTCATTCCTGCTGTAGATCCAATGATATAAGCTTCCTGGATAGCGGTATTGAAAACTCTTTTACTACCGAATTTTTTTCCTAAAGTCACCGTTTCACGGAAAACTCCACCAATTCTTTCTCCCACATCCTGTCCGTAAAGCAACGCTTCAGGGTGTTTCCACATAAGTTCCTGTATAGCATGGATGGCAGCATCTACCATTACGATCTTTTCTCCGTTAGCTGGTTCACGGGTTCCCGCTTCTTCAGTAATAGGAGTAGGGGCGAAGATGTGCTGCATTACGGTTTCCGGTTTTGGATCTTCCGCATTTTTAGCTCTTTCAAAAGCCTCTTCAGCTTCAAGGCGGGCCTTTTTTGTGATTTGTTTTAAATGATCCTCATCAATACCTGCTTCCAGTAATTGTTTTCTAAGGATTTCTCCCGGATCTTTAGCTCTATGTTTTGTTAAGTCTTCTTCGTTTCTGTAAAACTCTCTTCTTACACCGGAAGTGTGGTGACCAATCAGTACCGTTTTTGCACAAACAACCAATGGCTTTCTTTCTGTTCTTACAAAATCCACGGCTTTTTTCATTGCTTCGAAACTCTCTATGAAATCAGTTCCGTCCACTCTCATTCTGCTTAATCCCGTAAATCCTGCGACAAAGTCATAGGCGTCACAGGTTCTTGCTTCCTCCTTTGTAACAGAAATTCCCCATTCGTTATCCTGAACCAGAAATATGATGGGAAGCTGATGTAATGCTGCAAATTGTAATGCTTCACTTACTTCACCTTCTGTTACCGAATTATCACCAAGGCTACAAACTACCACAGGATTATTTTCAAAATGCTGAAGATTAAAGTCCTGAATATATTTTATTCCCTGGGCTACACCGGTTGTAGGAATGGTCTGCATACCGGTAGCAGAACTTTGATGGATGATCTTAGGTTTGTTCTCATCCCTGCTTGATGGGTGAGAATAATAAGATCTGCCTCCTGAAAAAGGATCCTCAGCTTTAGCCAATAATTGAAGCATTAGCTGGTATGGTTCAAAACCTATTCCCAAAAGAATACTTTCATCTCTATAATAAGGGGAAATCCAGTCTTCTTTTTTTAATTGATAGGCAGTTGCTAGCTGAATGGCTTCATGACCTCTTGAGGTGCTGTGTACATATTTACAGACATTTCTGTTTTCTTCGTAAATATCGGCCATTGCTTTAGCCAGCATCATATGATTATACGCTTTAAGTAATATATCCTGAGAAACTTTTTCGTGAAGTGTATTTTCCATAGGAAGCAAATATACATAAAAAAACAAAATACTAACAACTGTTAGTATTTTGCAATAAAATTATGGTCTGATTGATTATTCCTTAATTACTTTTTTAGTTATAACCTCTTGATCGGTTTTTACTTCGACGATATAAATACCTTTTGTATAAGCTGATAAATCAACGGTTTCTTGATCGCTGTTGATGGTGCCGCTTTGTAATTTTTTGCCGGACAAATCATAAATAGTGAAAGTTGATTTTTTAGGAGCTTTTAATACATTAATAATATCTTTTGTAACAGTTGGAGCTATAGCAATACTGTTTAATGCATTGGTCTCTTTTGTTCCTAACACGGAAGAGTACCCAGTTACAATAATGGAAAAGTTTTGAGGAGCATTAGCGCCCACATCATTGATTAGTGTTCCTTTATTTTTTATTTCAATTCTATATTTTCTTCCTGCAGGTGGAGTGTTGATTACTACCTGCTCAACATTGTCTACTTTGTTATCTCCTTTTGTAGCTGGGGTCATTGGGCTGTTAGCATCTAATTTCCATGGCATATATACCGTATTGTTTTCGGTGTCAATAATTCTTAGATCCAAATCATTGACCAATCTGGAAGCTCTGTTGTTATACAGGGGTGTCCATGAAGCATTGTCACTGTCATCAAAATTTGTATATGCCGGGTCTATCCATGAAATAGTAACTTTCAGGGGTTCGCTACCCGATGCGGTTACCGTTCTGGTATTAGTTATTCCACTTGTTAGTGTTTCATTATTGAAAATAACAGAATTGTTAGATTTTCCTACAAGCAGTTCTGCCCCATTTCTAGCATTAATCAGTCCCCATCCGAAATATGGGTCTGGTCCGATATTCCCTGCTTCAAGAGCAGAGTGGACCATTAATGTTTTTGTCGAGGAAGCATTAAGTTCTGCCCCATTGAACAGCTGTTTATTGATTTGCATCCAAAGTCCGATAATACCTGTTACTACTGGTGCAGAATAAGAAGTGCCACTGTCGTATATGTAATCCTCCTGGTTTGTATTTTTTACACTAGCTGAAACAACATCAGTTCCTGTAGCAGTAATATCAGGTTTGATACCCCCGTCATCCCTTGGGCCGGCACTGCTGTAATATGAATGAATAACGTCTGGGATACCGGTGTATCTTTCATTATTGGTGGTGATTAAATCATTGGCACCTACTACAATGATGTTTTTTGCTGCAGCATCCGATAGGCAGTCATATCCTTGTGCACAATTGTTTTGAGGCACTGGATCGGACGTAGTAAACAGGACAGGTAGTCCGTTTTGTTCATAGTATTTGGGAACACCGGGCACTGAACCTGTGCCATAAGAATTACCTGCTGCTTTAACAATGGTAAATGAAGGATTGCTATAAACAATTTTATCAAGATCCCTGTCTCCTGTATAATAGGTTCCTTCTAATGTCCTGCTGCCGATGCTTGGTTTCTCTCCCGCCCAGAACAATACTCGGTTTCCGGGATTATAGGGGTCTTGATTAATAAACCAACCATACTCTTGACCATAGGAATGATTTGAAATTTTGGGCTGTGCTATTAATATTTTTTGATTTAAACTACTCGGCGTTGTATTTCCTGGAAGAACAGAATCTTCGTATGAATAAGAGTCCATTCTTGAGTTTTTTGCAATACCGGCCAGGTTAAGGTTGATGGCGTTTGCTACAACATTTCCACCTTCGTCGAGAAAAGTTTTGGTTAGATTATAAGGTTTAGCTCCTATAAACCCTGATACAGCCGTTGCGTGGAAGTCATATGCTACCCCCGGATTCTCTTTGTTAGTAATCCGGTTAGGTAAATTATTAAATAATTGATGAGTCCCTAAAACACGTCCACCGTCAAAAACTGTATACTTTATATTCTCTCCATTAAATGAACTTGATAAACCGGTAATCTGCCCATTCTGAAGGTAGTCAGCATTTGAATTTTTTGACTGTATGAAGTCTTTGACTCTATAGAAGGTGGGGGCTCCCCCAGGCATAAAACCAGCCAAACTGTTTTTTTGTTTTTTGAGTTCGTCTATTGTTTTTGGATCCTCTTTGTTGTCTTTGAGTTTTTCTATGTAAGCATCAAATTTTTTGCTTTTCTCAGTTCTTTGCTTTTCAAACTCTCTCATTAGAGTCTCATTACTTTTTTGAGCACTGATTAATGAAATAGCTAAAGTGCTGATCGAAATAAAGATTTTTTTCATGACATTGATAGTGTTTTAAATTTGTGTGATGTAAATTTATCAATAAGTTGTTTTGTTTGATTGTTTATTGGTTATTATCATGCTTTTTTAATTTTATTTATTATTTTGTTTGATTTAATTAATTAATTCATATTTAATTTTTGGTTTATTTTTTCATGAAAAGAAGATTGCTAAGCCCGGATATTTGTGTTTTTGAATTATTTTACTTTAAAAATTAATTGTAGGATGATATCTGTGAAAAGGGGGGCTGACAACATATCTAAGGAGATAATCTCTACATTTTGTTCATTAAACTAAAAAATACGGACTGATATCAGTCTCTAAAACCTTAGTAAGCCCACTTAAAATATTTTAAATAGATTTTTTTGTGAATACCTATATTTATTGACTTGATTTATTTTAATTTGATTTAATTGCTGTTTGGTTTGTTTAATTCGTTATTATTTCAATATTTGTAAAATAGAAACGGTTATTTATATTATGGTCTTAAAACAGAATTAGAAAAAAATGAAGTAACTTTACATTCTCTTTTTTAAAAAAGTTAGAAAATTATATGTACTTAATTTTTGACACAGAAACAACCGGTTTACCAAAGAATTTTAATGCTCCGCTTTCAGACTCAGATAACTGGCCAAGAATGGTTCAGATTGCTTGGCAGGTTCATGATGATGATGGGAAATTAATTGAAAATCAGGATTACATCATAAAGCCGGAAGGCTATGATATCCCCTTTAATGCTGCCAGAATTCACGGGATTACTACAAAAATCGCCAATGAAGAAGGTCGTGATCTTCAGGAGATTCTCGAAGAGTTTTCAAAAGTTCTTGAAAGGGTAAGGGTAGTTTCCGGGCATAATGTTGAATTTGACTACAATATTGTAGGAGCAGAATTTTATAGAAAAAATTTAGAAGATAATTTACAGGAAAAACCGAGGGCTGATACCATGATCCTGGGAACAGACTTCTGTAAGCTTGGCGGAGGCCGTGGAGGTAGATACAAATCTCCGAAACTTGAAGAATTATACGAAAAACTTTACGGAAATAAATTCGATGAAGCGCATAATGCTGCTGCTGACGTAAATGCCACGGCTCAGGTTTTCTTCGAAATGATGAGGATTGGTGTGGTTCCGGCTGAAATACTGAAAATATCAGAAGACCAGCTGGCTTATTTCAAAAGTCTTTATCCTGATCCTATCAAACCTTTTGGAATTGTTATCCGAAGACAGGTTGCTGACTTTAACAATAAGAAAAAGCAGCAGGATTTTGGAAGTATAGACGAAATTGATCTGGGTAAATATTTCAATTTTGATAACCATAGTGTGTTTTCTACTTTGACTGCCACTTCGAGTATCAATGACCTGATTAAAAAAGCCACTGATGAAAACTTCCCTGCCGTTGGAATGGTCGATTTGGGAAATATGATGGGAGCTTTCAAGTTTGTTTCCGCTGTGGAAGGTACTAATGGAGACAGAGCAAAAAAACATAAAGAATATCTGGCTAAAAAACAGGAAGCGGAAGAAAAAGGAGAGGAATTTAATGAGGAAGAACCTGTTTCAGAACCACTGATTCCTGTGGTGGGATGTGAGTTTTATATCTCAGAACGTTACGAACAGAAACAATTTACCAAAGATGATCCCGATAGAAGAACCCAGGTTGTTCTTCTGGCAAAAGACTTTAATGGGTATAAAAACCTGGCCAAGCTTTCCAGTATAGGATTCCTGAAAGGGTTCTATTTTGGGGTTCCCAGGATAAGCCGAGAACTGATTGCTCAGTATAAGGAAGGTATTATTGCGCTGACATCAGGAATTCTTGGAGATATACCTGATGCCATTCTAAATACCGGGGAACAAAAAGGGGAAGAGCTTTTTAAGTGGTGGAAAGAGACTTTCGAAGATGATTTTTATGTTCAGCTTCAAAATCATCAGCTTCCTGAGGAGGAGCACCTGAATGAAGTTCTGCTGTACCTGGCAGACAAATATAATGTTAAAATTTTAGCTCAAAACCAAACTTTTTATACCAATAAAGATGATTCCAATATTCAGGATATCGTAAGCTGTATTAAAGATGGTGAAAAGCTTACAACCCCTGTGGGTAAGGGATTTGGAAAAAGAAGAGGATTGGCTACAGGAGAATATTACATCAAAAATTCTGATGAAATAAAAGAGGCCTTTCTCGCTTATCCGGATGCATTTGAAGCCTATGAGGAATTCTTTGCCAAATTTAAACCTTATACCCTCAAAAGAGATGTACTTCTTCCGAAATTTGATATTCCTGAAGAGTTTATTCATGCTGAAGATGATGTAGATGGAGGAAAAAGAGGGGAGATGGCATATCTTACTCACCTTACTTATGAAGGGGCTAAAAAGAGGTATGTGGATACGGGAATCACAGAGGAGATAAAAGAACGTCTTGACTTTGAGCTGGAAGTAATTGCCAATACGGGGTATCCGGGATACTTCCTTATTGTTCAGGATTTCTGTAATGAAGCCCGTAAAATGGGAGTTTGGGTAGGCCCCGGAAGGGGATCTGCTGCCGGATCAGCGGTTGCCTATTGTATTGGAATTACCAATGTAGACCCTGTAAAATATGACCTCCTTTTTGAGAGATTCCTGAATCCTGAGAGGATTTCCATGCCCGATATTGATATTGACTTTGATGATGAAGGAAGGGACAGGATTATTAAGTGGGTAATTGATAAATATGGACAAAATCAGGTCGCTCAGATCATTACTTATTCCGTTCTTGGTGGAAAATCTGCTATTAAAGATGCCGGAAGGGTTTTGGATGTTCCGATTCCTGATACCAATAATATTGCGAAGCTTATTCCTTCTACACCAGGGATGAATATTGCAAAAGCATTAGCAAAATATGAAAAATTAAAACCGGAAGAACAGATGCTTGTTGATGAGATGAGGTATGTTCTTAACAGTCCTGATGATGCCCGGCATGGAGTACTGGCAAGTGCCAAGAAAATGGAAGGCTGTATCAGGAATACCGGTATTCATGCCTGTGGAGTAATTATTACGCCGGAGGATGTAAGTAACCTTGTTCCGGTAACCATTGCAGCGAAAGATGCTGATATTTTGGTGTCACAGTTTGATAACTCTGTGGCAGAAAGTGCGGGTCTTTTGAAAATGGACTTCCTGGGACTTAGAACACTGACGATCATTAAGGATGCTTTGAAGCTTGTAAAGGAAAGACATGGGATTGATATTGATCCTGATGAAATTCCTCTGGATGATACCAGAACCTATCAGCTGTTTAAAGAAGGGAGAACGGTCGGAATTTTCCAGTATGAAAGTCCCGGGATGCAAAAATACATGAGGGAGCTTAAGCCAACGGTTTTTGCCGATCTTATTGCCATGAATGCATTGTACCGTCCGGGGCCTATTAAATATATTCCAAACTTTATTAACAGAAAGCACGGAATTGAGGAAATCGTTTATGATTTACCGGAAACGGAAGAGTATCTGAAAGAAACCTACGGGATTACGGTTTATCAGGAGCAGGTAATGCTTCTGTCTCAAAAATTGGCCAACTTTACCAAAGGTGAAGCTGATACATTGAGAAAGGCGATGGGTAAAAAGCAGATTGATGTTCTTAATAAGATGTATCCTAAATTCATTGAAGGAGGCCGAAAGAATAACCTGAATGAGGAGAGGCTGGAAAAGATATGGAATGACTGGAAGGCCTTTGCGGAATATGCCTTCAACAAATCTCACTCTACCTGTTATGCATTTATTGCGTATCAGACAGCTTTCCTGAAAGCCAATTACCCAGCCGAATATATGGCGAGTGTAATGAGTAATAACATTAACAATACGGATTCGATCACTATGTTTATGGAGGATTGTAAAAGTATGGGCGTTGATGTTTTAGGTCCGGATGTTAATGAATCGCAATATAAATTCTCAGTAAACGAAAAAGGACAGATCCGTTTTGGACTTGGAGCTATTAAAGGGATTGGTGAAGGGCCTAGTGAGGGAATTACCAGAGAAAGAGAAAACGGTAGGTTTAAAAATATATATGATTTCTTTGAAAGGATATTGCCTTCTCAGATGAATAAAAGAGTTGCAGAAAGTTTAGTGCTGGCTGGAGCTTTTGATGAACTGGACTCCTTCCACCGAGGTCAGTATTTTGATATCGATATGGCTGGAAGAACCAATCTGGAAAGATTGATCAGATACGGACAGAGTTTTCAGGAGAGTAAAAATGAGATGGAGCATTCCCTGTTTGCTGATTTTGCAGAAGAGGTCCAGATTGAACAGCCGAAGTTACTTCCTTGTCCGGAATGGCCCAATATGCATACCTTAAATAAGGAGAAAGAGATCATTGGATTCTATCTTTCTGCACATCCATTGGATGAATTCAAGTACCAGTTCCAGTTTATGCAGGGGCAGCTTTCCAAGAAGTCGGTGCTGGAAAAAGAGGAAGGAGAAAAGACCGGGACTGATGAAACACCTGTTTTAGAACAGGATTCACAGGATGAAACGGTTGATCTCACTGAAATTGTATCTGATGATGTAGTTGCAGGAGAAGAGGAAGTTATAGAAGAGGTAACCAAAAAGGCAGAGCCCAAAGGGACTTTTTCATTTCTCAATCTTGATGAGGTAGATGCTTACAAAGAGCAGGCTTTCGCAAATAAACAGGAAGAATTGTTTGAAGAGAAAAAGAAGGACTGGAAAACACTGCAGAAAGAGAGAGAAAACGGAGGCGGTGGAAAAGAATACACTGTAGCAGGTTTAATTACGGAATATAGAGTTCAGGACGGTTTCAGAAGTGGTGAGAAAGTAGCTTTTGTAACGCTTGAAGATTATTCCGGATCTTATTCTTTCAGGCTTGGAGACAGGGATTATATGAGGTTGAAAGAAAAGCTTGAAGTTCAGAGGTTTGTGATTTTTAAAATCAAATTTGCCCAGGTAAAAGATGGCCGGGTTTTCGTGAATGTGAATGATGTGATTGAGCTTCAGGAAGCATTTGAAAGATTTGCGAAAAGCATATCTCTGGTAATGGACGTAATGGACGTAAGACCTGAAGATCTTGATTTCTTCAGAACAGTTCTCGAAAGGAATAAAGGAAATCAGAAGCTAAAATTCTTTATTAAGAATATTGATGATGATTCTCATATAGAAGTCCAGTCTATGAAACATTCTGTAGACCTCAATGGGGATCTTATCAAAGAAATTCAACTGCTTAATAAGTATGAATTTTATCTCAATTAAAAAAAATGGTAAATAAATATCTGTAAAAGCGGCTTTTTAGCCGCTTTTTTTATTGGGTTTTGGTGAATTTAGTGATTTTTTATCAAAAATTATTTTATGTTAAATAGAAGCTTGATTATTATATGGATTTATTATTCATATATGCAAGTTACTGATAATCAGTTTTTTATAATTTGTCATTGATTGATGAAAAAACGTTAAAATTAAATAATTGTTTAATTTTAATTAAAAATAATTGGTATTTATTGATTTTTAAACATTGATTTAAATTAATTTATGATTTTTTATTGAATATTTATTTACATTTACCCTCTAATTTTATTTACTATATATGAAGAAACTTCTACTCACGTGCATGGCTGCTTTTTTTTATAGCGTATCTGCACAGGTAGGTCCTCCACAAACTGCGAATCCAAATACCAATAATGGCTATGGATTTGTTCAGAGTCTGGGTACCTACACTCCGTTATCCGCAGGTAAAACTGTCTGGCAGTCCGGGACTGCTTTGAATACAGATGCTGCTTCTGCAGCTATTACCTTGCCGGCTCCATTTAAATACAATGGTAAAACCTACACCAGTATTTACATCAGCAACAATGGGTATATTACCTTTGGAATTGCTCCCTCAGCCGGTAATACGAGTGTTCTGACAACCAACTCCGCATTTGAAGGCGCGGTAGCCGGATTTACAGCTAATTTAAGAGCTGCCAATACCACTACTTCGGAGATTGCTTACGAAACAATCGGTTCTAAGTTGGTGATTCAGTTTACAGACCTTCAGAGTAATAGCGGTTCTGCTGCCCAAAAGTTAAATTTCCAGATCGTATTGGATACAACCGCTAATACCGTAGAGATTATGTATGGTGACTGCGCTTCCGGTACAGCGACCTTAAGTGGACAGGTAGGGTTAAAAGGAGGAGAAAGCTCTGATTTGAATAACAGAGTAGGGACGGACTGGACAAGCACCACTGCAGGGGCAGGATCTACAACTACATCCTGTACTTTAGGAACCACTAACGGAAATACGGTTCCGGCTTCTGGTCTTAGTTTTAAATATACTCCGGGAAACTGGATTGGAGCTCCGTCTTATGCTTCCATGCCTTATACTGAAACTTTTTCTGCCTGGGGTAATGGAAATTCTGTAGGAGATCTGCCTAATGTTTCAAACTGGAGGTCATGGCCTTCCAGAGGAGATAATTCATGGAGATCTACAGAGTTGACAGCTGCTAATGCTGGTTTTACAAGTGTATCGGGATGGACAGATGTCTCTGAGTCTACGGCCACACCTATTTCTTCTCCGGCAACGGCTCCTGCGGCAAGATTCCATTCTTACCATGTTTCTGCAGGTCTTTATGGATATATGGACCTGTATATTGATTTATCTTCCGGAACAGGAGAGAGAGTTCTTTCTTTTGATTATGTCAATGTATCCGGTACAGATAATCTTAAAATACAGCTTTCAACTGATGGCGGGGCTACCTTTACAACGGTAGGTACTGCTTTCGGAACTTCTGCTACATGGTCCAGTAAAAATGTTGTTTTAGGCTCCAATAGCTCTACTGCAGTGATAAGATTCCTTGCAACGGGGGATTTTGGAAGTGATGATATATTCATAGACAATGTTAAAGTGAGTGCTATGAACTGTCTGATGCCTGCGACGGTTACTACCGGAACGACAACGGCTACCACTGTTCCTGTCAACTGGACGGTTACTACTGCCGCACCTACTTATGATATTTACTACAGTACATCAGGAACAGCACCTACTGCTGCTTCTACACCAACTTTTACCGGCGCTACGGGGACAACTCAAACGGTTACAGGACTTACACCATCCAGTACTTATTATGTGTGGGTAAGATCGAATTGTGGAACTGATCAAAGTATCTGGGTGTATGGGGCTACATTTACGACCAAAACATTCTGTCCTTCGGTATCTGCTCCAACTTTATCAGCAACCGGAGTGGCTTTGAAGCCTACTTTTACGTGGACTGCCAATGTTGACGCTACCGGTTATAAATTATCTATCGGAACGACTGCAGGTGGAACGGATGTTTTAAGTGCTTTTGATGTAGGAAATGTTACTACGTATACATTACCAAATGAGTTGGCTTACAATACAAAATATTACTATACAATCAATTCTTATAATGCTACCCAAACTTCTACGGGTTGTACGGAAAGAAACTTCACTACTTTGTCAATTTGCCCTACGGTTTCTGCACCGGCATCTGCTGCTGCTGACGTTTCGTTATCACCTACCTTTACCTGGTCGGCTGTAACAGGGGTGAATGGATACAAATTGAGAATAGGAACTACTCCCGGAGGAACGGATGTTATGAATAATGTAGATGTAGGAAATGTAACGACCTATACCTTACCTACAGTTCTTAATAATTCAACAACCTATTATTATTCGGTAGGTGCTTATACAGCTACACAAAGTTCAACGAACTGTACAGAAAGAAATTTTTCGACTGTTTGTGGTACTGTAACCTCTTTCTCTGAAAATTTTGATGGTGTGACAGCAGGAAACTGGCCTGCATGCTGGGGAAAAGTAGGAACGACAGGAAGTGCCAATACTCAGGCCGGTTCAATAGGAAGTGCTCCAAATGTTCTCTATATCTATTCTTCCAGTACCAGTAATATTGCAATAGTGAAAATGAGACCGGTAAGCACATTAGATACAGGTCTTTACAGATTGAGATTCAAAGCGAGATCAAACTCTACTTTAGGAGGGAAAGTTGAAGTGGGATATTTAACAGACCCTACAGCGGCATCTTCTTTTGTAAGTCTTGGGATTTTTACAACGACCAGTACCACTGTTGCAGATAATTTTATAGTGAATAGTATTACTGCTCCGGCAGGAACTACAACACTTGCTTTCAGACACACAGGAAGCCCTGCCAATAGTGTTCTTATCGATGATGTAAACTACGAACTGACTCCTGCATGTGCAGATCCTGCAGCATTAGTGGCATCTGCTGTTCTTGCTCAGAGTGCTGATGTTTCATGGACTGCTCCTGCAACCGCTCCGGGCAGTGGATATGAAATCTATTATTCTACATCCAATGCAACTCCTAGTGTAGCAACTCCGGCAACGATAACTAATATCACAGCTACCAACAGAGCTTTATCAGGTCTTGCAGCGAGCTCAACATATTATGTTTGGGTAAGATCTAACTGTAATGGTACAGATAAAGGAGCATGGGTAGGTGCGGTAACATTTACTACGGCTTGCCTTGCTATTGTTCCGGCTTATACCAATGATTTTTCAACATTCCCGGGAATGTGTTGGTCACAAGCATCCGGAGGATCGTCTTCTACAGGATCTACAGGATCTACAGCATTATGGATTGCTGACGGATTCCTTAATTCCGGAACTACTGGGGCTGCCAAAATGAATATTTACAACGATAACAGAATTGGATGGCTTAAGACTGCAGGATTCGACCTTTCTGCCGGAGGGTATAAAGTTGAATTTGATTACGCAGTGACAGACTTTGCTGATACTACTTCATCTGCTATGGGAAGTGATGATACAATGCAGTTTGTCGTTTCCACAGATGGTGGAATTACATGGACAGTGTTGAATACATGGACAGCAGCCAATGGGCCTTCCAATGCATTAAATACTTATTCTTTGGATCTTACAGGATATACCAATCCTAATACAATCTTTGCATTTTACGGTTCTTCGGGTACCACAGATGATGCTGAAGACTATGACTTCTTTATAGATAATTTTAAAGTGACAGCTTCACAGTTGGCCACTTCTGAGACTAAGGTAAAAGAAGGACTTAAAGTATATCCTAATCCGTTTACTGATGTTATTAACATTTCGGATGTATCTCAGGTGAAATCTGTTTCAATCATTGATTTGGCAGGAAGGGTAGTGAAGACTGTAGAGTCTCCTTCTTCTGTACTTCAATTGGGAGATTTAAATCACGGAATGTATCTGACTGTATTATATATGAAAGACGGATCTAAACAGATCTTTAAAGTCATAAAAAAATAAAATTCATTAATTTTTAATAATTACAAAGCAGCAACTCTAGAGTTGCTGCTTTTTTTAATATTTTTTTAATTTTTTTAAACGTTGTGTTAAAATTATTATTAATTTGGTAATCAAGTTAACACTAAATTAAAGAAATATGAAGAAAATACTACTTTTATGCCTGTTTACAATAAGCATGGTACTAAATGCTCAAATCAACCTTGGAGAAGGGAGCACTGAAACCGGGAACGCCCCGATCAATCCTTATTATGGATATTCGTATATTCAGCAAATCTTTACCAAACAGGAAATTAATGCTAATGCGGCGGGAAATATCACCGGCGTTAAATTTTACCTGGATGCTTCAGCCTCTATTGATAATTCATCTGACTGGGTTGTTTATCTGGGACATACAGCCAAAACAAATTTTACATCTGATGATGACTGGATCCCTGTAGCCCAGCTGACACAGGTATATGCGGGAACTGTTACGAATGCTAATGGAGTAATAGAAATAACTTTTGCTACCCCATTTCCCTATAACAACACGCAGAATTTAGTCATTGCAGCAGAAGAAAATTCCCAAGACTATGATGATGATGACATATTCTCTGTATTTAAGTATGGTTCGGTAACAGACCGTACCCTTTCTTACAGCAGTGATTCTACAAATCCTGACCCAGCAAGCCCTCCAACAGGTGATTTGTTGGAATATAGATCTGTGGTGAGTCTTATGGGGCTTACGATTAATCCTATTCCTGCTTGTCCTATGGTTGGATATCCGGGAAATAATTCAACATTTATACCGGTGTCACCGGATATTACGTGGAATGCCCCTCAGGGAGCTACAGGGTATAAGATTTCTATAGGAACAACACCTGGAGGAACTGATATTGTTAATCAGCAGTCTGTAACGACCAATAATTTTACACCTACCTCTCCACTGGCTATTGATACCGATTATTATCTTAAAGTAACAGCAGTAGGTGCTGGAGGCGAGTCTGTAGGATGCTCTGTCATTAAATTCAGAACAGCTCCGGCAGCTCCGGCTAACGATGACTGTACTGATGCTGTAGTACTTACGGTAAATCCGGATATGAACTGTGGCAGTGTAGCATCAGGATATACCCTGGGTGCTAGTGACTCAGGATTATTGACTGATCCGTGCTACGGCGATGCAGATGATGATGTTTGGTTTAAATTTACCGCAACAGGCACCAGTCATGTAGTTACGCTCAGCAATGTGGTTTCTATTGGAAGTGATTTTAATGATGAGGCCTATTATCAGGTTTTTAGCGGAGATTGTGCAAATCTTGTAAGTACCGTGTGTGGATATGGTGGAATGGAAATTCTTACCGGTCTTACAGCAGGAAATACCTATTATATAAGAGTATACAGCTATGGCGGAGCTGGAGAAGCCCAGAGCTTTAATTTATGTGTGGGAACTATACCTCCACCACCGGCCAATGATGAATGTTCAGGTGCTTTAACTGCTGCTGCATTCCCATATACCTATACACAGTCTGATGCTGCAGGGGCTACTAATAATGGGGCCTACCTTGAAATGTGTACTAATGGGATGAATGACGGGACGTGGTTTACTTTCACAGGAGATGGAAGTACTTTCGATATCACTGTAACCACTCCTGCAGATAGTTATTTTGACTCTCAAATCGGTGTATTTAGCGGCGCATGTGGCAGCTTAACCTGTGTGGACACTATAGATGGGAATGGATCCGGAGAAACAGAAATAATTTCTATCCCAACGGTTGCCGGGACGGTCTATTATGTGAATGTAGGGAATTACAGTACATGGTCTGATGATTTGGAAGGAACATTTACCATCTCTATTAACAAAGAAAATCTGGCAACTTCAGAAACTTCTAAAGCTAAAAATACGGTTCAGGCATATCCGAATCCATTTACGGAAGTACTGAATATTTCAAAGATTGATCAGGTAAAATCAATCTCTGTTTCTGATATTTCAGGAAGATTAATGAAAAGTATTGATCAACCGGCTTCTGTTCTTCAGTTAGGAGATCTGAAATCAGGAATTTATTTAGTAACTCTGAATATGAAAGACGGATCCAAGCAAACCATTAAAGCGATTAAAAAATAAAACAATAGGCTTTAATTTCTTACTATAAAAAAGGAAGAGTGAAATATTTCACTCTTCCTTTTTTATGCCGATATCGTGTATTTATAAGTTATTACTCATTATTTATTGGGTACGGGTTGTATATCTCCAGTATTCATCATCTCAAAAACTGTTGGAAAGAACATGACAAGAATAAAGTAGATGATAATCATTAGTACAACTAATGCAAAAAGGATAATGACTAAGCTATTGGGCTTGTTTTTCTTTTGTGGTTCCATGATTTTGTGGTATTTGGTTGATAAATTAAATGAATACTAAATATTAAGCTAATTTCTTGCCACATTGTTTGCAGTATCTGGCATCATCATCAATATCTTCGTTACCACACTGTTCACATACCTTTTCCAGGTTCTGTCTTTTATTCCGCATTTCTGCAGTTACAATTCCGGTAGGAACAGCAATAATAGAGTAACCGGCCAGCATCAGAACAACCGCAAAAAACTTCCCTAAAGGCGTAATAGGAGAGACATCTCCATATCCTACGGTAGTTACAGTAACGACAGCCCAATAAATAGATTGTGGAATAGTTTCAAATCCCGGTCTTCCTCCTTCCACCATAAACATCAGGGAACCAACGATTACCGAAAAAATAATTAAGAATAAAAGGAAAATGTAAATCTTTCTGGAACTGTTTTTTAAGGCCCTGACAATCACGGAACCGTCATTCATGAAGTCCATAAGATTGAAAACCCTAAAAACTCTGAGCATTCTCAGCATTCTGAAAATCAGGAAATACTTCGTTACCGGAAAGAAAAAGCTTAAGTAAAATGGAACCAGTGCAAAAAAATCAATAACTCCAAAAAAACTGAAAATATAATGTTTCTTATTTTTTACCACGGCAATCCGCATGGAATATTCAATGGAAAAGAAAATAGAGATAATCCACTCCAGAATTAAAAATGTATAGTGAAATCTTTTGTCAAGCTGAGGTACACTTTCCATCATAATGATAGCAGTACTGACAAGAATTAAGGATAATAATATGATATCGAAAAGTTTTCCGAGCTTAGTGTCGGAGCGGTAGATGATCCTGTAAAGATATCTTTTCCAGAGTGTATCTTCCGGAACAAGATTGTGTTCTCTTTCCATTTAAATTGGGTTATTTCACAGTGAAGATAATCATTTTCATGAAGTATAGCGTAAAGATAGGTCTGTTAAAAGGAAATTCCCAATATTACCTACGTCATTATGATATATCAATAGTTTTTTATTGACGTAGAAATTTTTTCGGAATCCTTGTAAAATTAATATCTTCGCTGTAACTGTAAAAATAGACTAATGAAGCTAAGAGCTGTAATTTCAAAGATTGAAGAGGAAATAAGTATCAGACAGGCAGAGGATTTTGATAACGTAGGATTGCTGTGTGGTGTTCCGGATCGTGATGTAAGCGGAATTCTGGTATGCCATGATGCATTGGAAAATGTAGTAGAAGAGGCAATTCTGAAAAACTGTAATCTGATTGTCTGTTTTCATCCGATCATATTTTCCGGGCTAAAATCCATAACTGGGAAAAACTATGTTGAAAGAGCTGTTTTAAAGGCTATTGAAAATAAGATTGCGATTTATGCTATTCATACAGCATTTGATAATGATTTCTTTGGGGTCAACCACGGAATATGTAGCCAGCTGGGATTAAAGAATATGAAAATTCTTCAGCCTAAAGAAAATAATTTGAAGCAGCTGACGGTTTTTGTACCTAAAGACTATTCTGAAAAAGTAAGAGAGGCTATGTTTTCAGCAGGAGCGGGCAATATAGGTTTTTACGATGAATGCAGTTTTACTGTCAATGGGAACGGAACATTTAAGCCGGTAGAAGGTTCCAACCCATTCTCCGGAGAGAAAAATATTCGTGAAAATGCTGATGAGGATATGATTTCCGTAATTTTTGAATCTTATAAGCAGGGACAGATTGTTGGTGCAATGAAGACCGCACATCCATACGAAGAAGTGGCTTATCAGGTTTATACTCTGGATAATAAAAACCAGCATGCCGGATTAGGAATGTACGGTGAGCTGGAGGATGAAATGGATGAAAAGGATTTTCTGCAGTTTGTAAAAGAAAAATTCGGTCTTGAAGTGATAAAACATTCTGCTTTTAATCATAAAAAAATAAAAAAAGTAGGGGTTCTCGGAGGATCCGGAGCCAGTGGAATCAGAGCTGCAATTTCCAAAAAATGTGATGTTTACCTCACCGGAGATATTAAATATCACGATTATTTTTTAGCGGAGTCCAAAATGCTGATCTGTGATATAGGTCATTATGAATCAGAACAATTTGTAAGTCAACAATTATTTGAAATTTTATCACAAAAATTTAGTACATTTGCAATTTCAAAATCTATTGAAAAAACAAACCCAGTAAATTATTTCATTTAACATATGGCAAAAACCAACGATATTTCAGTTGAAGAAAAATTAAGAGCTTTATACGATTTACAGATCATTGATTCAAGATTGGATGAAATCCGAAATACTAGAGGAGAATTGCCAATTGAAGTTGAAGATCTTGAAATCGAGATTGAAGGTCTTGAGAAAAGAGCTGAAAAATTTCATGCAGACATCAAAGAACAGGATGATCAGATTAAAACCAAGCATGAAGTTATTAACCATGCAAAGGCTTTAATTGAGAAATATAAATCTCAGCAGGATAATGTAAGAAACAACAAAGAGTTTGAAGCATTAGGAAAAGAAATGGAATTCCAGGATCTGGAAATTCAGCTTGCTGATAAGAGAATTAAAGAATTCGGGGTTAAAATTGCTCACAAAAACGAAACTTTAAGCGAATTGAACGCAAAGATCGATGATTTAAAAAACCACTTGAAATTCAAGAAAGAAGAATTAAACGATCTTGTGTCTGAAACTCAAAAGGAAGAAGAATATCTGTTAGAGCAATCTAAAGAATTCGCAGGTAAAATTGATGAAAGATTATTGGCTTCTTACAACAGAATCAGAACAAACTCTATCAACGGTCTTGCAGTAGTAGGATTAGAAAGAGGTGCTCCAAAAGGATCTTTCTTCACTATTCCTCCTCAAAAGCAAATGGAAATTGCTCAGAGAAAGAAAATTATTATTGACGAACACTCTGGAAAAATTCTTGTAGACGATGAGTTGGTAATGGAAGAAAACGAAAAAATGAAGTCTGTAATTAAATTCTAATTATTGATTTTAAATAATACAAAAGCTGTTTCAGAAATGAGACAGCTTTTTTTTATAGTCTTTTTGAAATAGATGTTGTTTTGGGAGATGGGTGTAAACACGAATGGCACCAATGTTTTCACAAATAACACCAATGCTCTTTGCTGTTTATGAAAATGCTGGTTTAGATTCCTTCGGAATGACAAAACAGGACGTTGAGTGGTTGGGAATATCTGATAATCGGATAGGCTAAAGGGGAAAGTATTCAATAGGAATGGTCCTGGTCTGTTTTATATTTAAAAATATATGGTGGTTACTCAGCACTAATGGCACCAATGTTTTCACAAATAACACCAATGCTCTTTGCTGTTTATAAAAATGTTGGTTTAGATTCCTTCGGAATGACAAACAGGGCGTTGAATAGTTTGAAATAGTAAAATATTCAATAGAAACGGGCTTTAGCCCGTTTTACTTTAAGATCCATATTCCAATGGCTTTAGCCTAAACATTAAACATCATGCTCTTTTTTAAGCATAAAAAAACCGCTCCAAAAGAAGCGGTTAATTGGTTTTATTCATGATGTTCATACATCTTATTGTACAGGGCGATAAATTTCTCTTTTACCGCCTTTCTTTTTAGCTTTAAAGTTGGGGTAAGCAATCCGCTTTCAATACTCCATACTTCAGGGGTCAGTTCAATCTTTTTGATCTTCTCCCAGTTTCCAAGGTGCTCATTAATACCCTCAATTTCTTTTTCTATTCTTTGTTTTAATTCCGTGCTTTTAGCAATTTCTTCAGGGGTAGAGCCGATATTTAAATTATTTCGCATGGCCCAGCTTTTTGCAAATTCAAAATCAGGCTGTACCAATGCACACGGCATTTTTTCACCATCACCCACAACCATGATCTGTTCAATGAATTTAGATGCTTTCGCCAAATTTTCAATAGTTTGAGGCGCAATATATTTTCCACCGGAAGTTTTGAACATTTCTTTTTTACGGTCTGTAATCTGTAAAAATCCATCACTGTCAATATGCCCGATATCTCCGGTCTTGAAAAATCCATCTTCAGTAAAGGCTTCTTTGGTCATTTCTTCATTTTTGAAATAGGCTTTGAATATAGAAGGTCCTTTTACCGTGATTTCACCATCTTCCTGGATTTTTACTTTTAAGTTATCCAATGGCACTCCTACGGTTCCCACTTTCATTTTTTCAAAGCTGTTCACTGAAATTACAGGAGATGTTTCCGTTAAGCCATATCCTTCCAAAATAGGAATTCCCGCATTTTGGAACATCAGGTTTAATCTTGTAGACAAAGCTGCAGATCCGGAAACTAAAGTGACAATTTCACCCCCTAAACCTTCTCTCCATTTAGAAAATACCAGTTTGTCTGCGATGATTTCCTGTATTCCGGACGGTTTTGAAATTTCCTTCTTTTTAGTAATTAAATTCAATGCCCAGAAGAATATCTTTGATTTCAATCCTCCTGCGGAAGAACCGGTATTGTAAATCTTATCATATACCTTTTCTACCAGTCTTGGAACCACCGTCATATAATGAGGTTTCACTTCTTTTACATTTTCTCCCATTTTCTCGATACTTTCGGCGAAATAAAGTGAGAATCCGTTATATTGGTAAAGGTAAAAGAGCATTCTTTCAAAAATATGACAGATAGGAAGGAAGCTTAACGCTCTTGTTTCCTTGTAGTCCAGGCTTCTTTTCTTGGGAATTCTTGGAATAGATCCCAGAACATTGGAAACAATGTTATTATGGGTCAGCATCACTCCTTTAGGTCTGCCGGTAGTACCGGAAGTGTAGATAATCGTTGCCAGGTCTTCCGTATTGATGGCATTGGACAGATCTTCCACTTCAATTTGTGTAGATTCATCCTTACCAAGATCCAGAATTTCTTTCCAGTTGGCAGCACCGCTTATATTGTCGAAAGTAAAGATTCCCTGTAGACTGGGAATATTGTGTTTTACTTTCATTACTTTATTGAACAGTTCTTTGTCAGAAACAAAACAATACTGTATTTCTGCATTATTGAAGATAAATTCATAATCTTCAGGAGAAATGCTAGGATAAACCGGTACCGAAACAACACCGATCTGAGACATTCCGAAATCCATGATAGCCCACTCCGTACGGGAATTGGTAGTGATCAATGCAATCTTATCTCCTGGTTTTATTCCCAGCTTCAGTAATCCCCTGGATATCTTATTTCCCTCATTAATAAACTCTTGTGTAGAAGTTTTTTTCCATTCACCATGGTATTTAGTGACAAACATATCCGTTTTAGGATATTTTTCCA
This sequence comes from Chryseobacterium sp. KMC2, assembly GCF_016756935.1. Classification (NCBI taxonomy): domain Bacteria; kingdom Pseudomonadati; phylum Bacteroidota; class Flavobacteriia; order Flavobacteriales; family Weeksellaceae; genus Chryseobacterium; species Chryseobacterium sp. KMC2. The sequence continues at coordinate 393,402 of NZ_JAESIT010000001.1, read as the reverse complement.
AAGCGTAGTGAGGAATATCGAATAATCTCTTTATCGTCATGATTTTTTAAGTAATTTATAAAGAAATCTAAATATAAGCATTTTTTTTAATTTTAGAAGTTTGAATGAAATAATTGAATGTTTACCATAATATATTGATTATTGAAGGAGTTTTTCTAACGATAGGCCCCGTTGAAATATACTTTTTTTAACTAACTTCTAATCACTCTATTCTAACTTCTAATTTATATTTCCAGATTTGCTTAAAAAGTGTAAATTTACGGCTATCTAATTATTTTTTTTATGAACTTTAATTTATCAGAAGAACAGTTGATGATTCAGCAGGCAGCAAGAGATTTTGCACAAAATGAATTATTACCTGGAGTTATTGAAAGAGACCGTGACCAGAAATTCCCTGCAGAACAGGTTAAGAAAATGGGTGAGATGGGTCTTTTAGGAATGATGGTTGATCCACAGTACGGAGGGGCAGGTATGGATAGCGTTTCTTACGTTTTGGCAATGGAAGAAATTGCAAAAATTGATGCTTCTGCTGCCGTTGTAATGTCTGTAAACAATTCATTGGTGTGTGCCGGTCTTGAAAAGTTTGCTTCTGAAGAACAAAAAGTAAAATACCTTACTCCTCTGGCAAGTGGAAAGGTAATCGGGGCATTTGCATTATCTGAGCCTGAAGCAGGTTCTGATGCAACTTCTCAGAAAACAACAGCAGAAGATAAAGGAGATTATTATCTTTTAAATGGTATTAAAAACTGGATCACAAACGGTGGAACAGCTTCTTATTATATCGTAATTGCTCAAACAGATCCTGAGAAAAAACATAAAGGAATCAATGCTTTCATCGTAGAAAGAGGATGGGAAGGTTTTGAAATCGGATTAAAAGAAGACAAATTAGGAATCAGAGGAAGTGATACTCACTCTTTGATCTTTAACAATGTAAAAGTACCGAAAGAAAACAGAATCGGTGAAGACGGATTCGGATTCAACTTTGCTATGGCAGTGTTGAACGGAGGAAGAATCGGTATTGCTTCTCAGGCATTAGGTATTGCTTCGGGAGCTTATGAATTAGCTTTGAAATATGCTAAAACAAGAAAAGCTTTCAAAACCGAAATCATCAACCACCAGGCAATTGCTTTCAAATTAGCTGATATGGCTACTCAGATTACAGCAGCAAGAATGCTATGCTTCAAGGCAGCATGTGAGAAGGATGAAGGAAAAGATATCTCTGAAAGCGGAGCTATGGCAAAATTATATGCTTCTCAGGTAGCGATGGATACTACCATTGAAGCAGTACAGATCCACGGTGGATACGGATACGTAAAAGAATACCACGTAGAAAGATTAATGAGAGATGCAAAAATCACTCAGATCTACGAGGGAACTTCTGAAATCCAGAAAATCGTGATCTCAAGAAGTATCGCAAAATAACTATTTTAAAACACACATTCTATGAAAAAATCTTTGTGGATCACCCTCGGTGTCGTACTGCTATTGTTAGGAGTATTTGTATGGTATAAGTACTTCTTCGTTTTTGGAGAAGGTGTGAAATCTGGATACCTGAATTATGCCATGAAAAAAGGCTATGTCTTCAAAACGTATGAAGGTAAACTGATTCAGGAAGGATTTGGAAAAGGTAAAGCGGGAGGTATTACAAGCTATGAGTTTGAATTTTCTGTGGATGACCCTGAAGTTTTCAAACAGCTGGAAACCAATAGCGGTAAAACCTTTGATCTCCATTACAAAGAATACAATGGGGCACTTCCCTGGAGAGGAAACACAAAGTTTGTCGTAGATAAAGTAGTGAATATGAAATAACAGAAAGGCTTCCAATTTGGAGGCCTTTTTATTTTTTAGGAGCTGTTTCCCGCTATCCACTCATACTCCTCGCGCCAGCTCTCCGGCTGATACTTGCTGCGGGGTAACCGTTGCTATCGGGGCTATTTTATGAGTAATGTATAATGTATAATGTATAATGTATAATGTATAATGTATAATGTATAATGTATAATGTGGTTGTTACATATCAATAGGGGTGGGCTTTGGTCAGCTTTCTAAAATGATACTACCATTTAGCCAGACTTAATAAGTAAAGAAGACTAGAAATTGACACAATGTGGATTATTTAAATTCATTTTTCCGGCAAAAAAAATCCATCACGAGGATGGATTTTAAATTCTAGTGAGAATCGTTATTAGGAAGGTTTTTATTTCTTTTTTTGTAAAAATAATATCCAATACCGCCGATTAGGAACAGAGGCCACAACGGAAGGATAAAAAGGAAAATGGAGGTGATCACATCCCAACCTGAAGAAATGGCTGCCAGTGATTTTTCTCCGAAATTTTTAGGCGCTTTTTCAGCTTCTGTTTTGTCTGTAAGACTTACTGAAATGCTGCAAATAGCATTATCCATATAATTAGTTCCTGAAACCTGAATGTTTTTGCTCTCAATATCACCAATATTATTGTTTAAAGCATCCATTAAACCATCAAAATTCTGAATAGGAACTTTGATGTCCATGGTGTATACTTTTTGGTCCTCACGTCTGCGGTCCGCAGATTCTATATAAGAAAGATCTTCACTTTTGATATAACCGTTATTCTTAAGGGCTTCCTCCTTGATGATTTCTTTCACAGTTTCCGCATTATCTGCTTTGATAGAGATCTGACCGGATTTTACCATTCTGTTTTTAGGTATGTTCAGTTCGTAACTGTCATTTTTAGGGTTGTCTTTATAAATGACTTTGGTTTCTTTGATCACCTTGGGAGCAGGAACATTCACGATTATTTTTTCAGATTTCTTTGCTGCAGAATCCTTTTTCTCCACCTTAGACTCCAGTTTTGTAGAGGCAATTTTATCAGATAAAGAATCCACAACCTTTGATGTGTTTTCTATTTTCTGCTGGATCTCGTTTTTGGTGTTTTCAAAATCTTTTATTTTGATATTGGCAGAATCAAGAGTTTTGCTGATGGTATGGCTGGCATTGTCTACAGCTTCTGCAGCAACACTGGAAGCACTGTCTGCCGTCTGTATTGTTTTTTCAAGTTGAGATTGTGCAGCTTCTCCTTTTTTACACATAATGAAGGTGCTTGATACAGCCACTAGTAAGATGAACTTTTTCATAACATTAATTTTTGATGAAGTAAAATTAGGAGGAGAGCACCCGAAACACTTGTAAATAGAATGTATTATACTGGTAAAATGATAACTGTTATAGTATCAGTATTTTGTATTTGTTTTACAAGAGATTTACAAAGCCGTTTTGCAGATCCCATATTGCTTTTGATGGGATTTTACCAGGATATATTTGGATCTGTCAGGCTTTATAGCTGAGGAGATCTTTATTCACCTGAAGACTGAAGGGATTATGCAGACTTTTTAAGAAAATAAATAAGGGAAATAACCTTGTCTTAAAGTAAGACCTTTTTAGTTCTTCTTAAATCTTAAGGGAAAAGTATGAATAAAAAAATCCGCAGAGAAAACCTCTGCGGATGTATGTTTTAGCAATTTTGCTTATTAATGGTCTTTAAACTCACTGATGAAGTGCAGTTTCACATTCGGGAATTTTTCCTGTGTCATATGAATCGTAAATGAGGAGTCTGCTAAAAATACAAGCTGGTTGTATTTATCTCGGGCAAGGAATCTTTGCTTTAATCTTGCAAATTCTTTAAACTCTTCTGATTTTTCATCAGCCTCTACCCAACATGCTTTGTGCATAGATAGGGGTTCGTAGGTACATTTAGCACCATATTCGTGCTCCAGACGGTACTGGATTACTTCATATTGAAGTGCTCCCACTGTTCCGATAATTTTTCTATTGTTCATTTCCAGGGTGAATAGCTGTGCAACTCCTTCATCCATCAACTGATCAATACCTTTTGCCAACTGCTTGGCTTTAAGCGGATCATTATTGTTGATATAACGGAAATGTTCCGGAGAGAAACTAGGAACTCCTTTGAAGCTAAGTTTTTCCCCACCGGTCAGGGTATCACCAATTCTGAAATTACCTGTATCGTGAAGACCTACAATATCACCAGGGAAACTTTCCTCCACGACTTCTTTTTTATCAGCAAAGAAAGCGTTGGGAGACGAGAACTTCATCTTTTTACCTTCTCTTACCAGTAAATAATTTTCATTTCTTTTAAATGTTCCTGAAACAATCTTGACGAATGCCAGTCTGTCTCTGTGTTTAGGATCCATATTAGCGTGGATCTTGAAAACAAATCCTGTAAAATTGCTTTCCTCAGGTTTCACTATACGAAGGTCACTTTCCTTAGGCTGTGGCATTGGAGCAATTTCAATAAATGCATTCAGAAGCTCACGTACCCCAAAGTTATTTAAAGCAGAACCGAAGAATACCGGCTGAAGATCACCGTTCATATATTCTTCCCGGCTGAATTCAGGATATACAGATTGGATAAGTTCTAATTCTTCTCTTAATGACTGGGCAGCTTTTGGACCAATTGCCTCATCAATAGAAGGATCGTTGATATTATCGAAAGTGATGGATTCTCCTACTTTTTGTTTTTTCTCTTCCAGGAATAACTGAATATTGTTTTCCCAGATATTATAAATACCCTGGAAGTCACTTCCCATACCAATAGGAAGAGAAAGAGGAACTACTCTTAATCCAAGTTTTTGTTCCACTTCATCCAGCAGATCAAAAGCATCTTTACCTTCACGGTCAAGTTTATTGATGAAAACAAGCATCGGAATGTTTCTCATTCTACAAACTTTCACCAGCTTTTCTGTCTGTTCCTCAACCCCTTTTGCAACGTCAATGACAACGATTACAGAATCTACAGCAGTTAACGTTCTGTAGGTATCTTCAGCAAAGTCTTTGTGACCCGGAGTATCGAGAATGTTGATTTTATGATCTTTATATTCAAAAGCCAATACGGAAGTAGCTACAGAGATCCCTCTCTGTCTTTCAATTTCCATAAAGTCGGAGGTAGCTCCTTTTTTTATTTTATTGGATTTTACCGCACCCGCTTCCTGGATGGCTCCCCCGAAAAGAAGTAATTTCTCCGTAAGAGTCGTTTTTCCGGCATCCGGGTGGGAAATGATCCCAAAAGTCTTTCTTTTTTGTATTTCTTTGATTAAGTCTGACATATTGTATTTTGAAGTTGCAAAAATCGTGATTTTTTACGAGGTTTTCAAATAAAATACAAGAATGTTGGTTGGGAGGTTCAGGTTCCAGCTTTTGAGTGTTTCACGATGGGGGAGATGGGGGATTTCATGTTTTATATTAAATGGAAAATAAATACAGAGAAATAGAGATTTAGCCCTCATTTTTGTATCAGGATAACTACCGCGGTGAAAAATAAGAATTTCCTTTTTTAGTTGCCTGTGGCATTCAAAAAAATTATCTTTGTTTCCATAAAATTTTACAGAGAAAAGAATGGAAAATAGCAAATATCCAAAGTTTACTTTCACGTGGCTAGGAGGGCTGACTTTGGTCGTTGGACTGTTTGTAGGAACAATGGCTGTTTCTTTATTCAGTACTTTTTGGAAAGTGACTTTCAAAGAAAACCTTGAACTAAAAGACTGGTTTTTAATGGTGGCTAATTCTGTAGGATTTTTAACGGCCATTGCCTTTTTTGATTTTTTCATTGTAAGGCGTACCACCCATAAGAAACTCAACTTCAACCTTTCTTCAGTTAATTTCTATACCTACCTTCTGATTTTTCCAATGATGGCCGGGATGATGTTTATTGCAGAGTTTATTACCTCTTTAATCCCAACCACAGGTCCTGTTTTTGGAGACTTTTATGAATATTTTATTCAACTTATGAGCCAGTTGACAGACGACCCGGTAGTGATGATTATTATGACTGTGATTTTGGCTCCTATTTTTGAGGAAATTATATTCAGAGGAATTATTCAGAAAGGACTGGTCAATAAAGGAATTAAACCATGGAAAGCTATTGTATATGCTTCCATTATCTTTGGAGTTGTTCACGGAAATCCATGGCAGTTTATCAGTGCAGTGATACTGGGATGTATATTGGGATTGGTGTATCATAAAACGAAAACTTTACTGCTGCCTATACTCTTGCATGCATTCAATAACCTGAGCCTCTCATTGCTGGTTCTTTATGGTAAAGATGAAAGCTTTGCAAAAGTTTTTAATGTTTCAGAGTGGCTTATCCTCGCCGCCGGACTTGTCCTTTTTTCATTATTCTACTATCTGTTTATGAAAAAATATAAAGTCCATTACTCTGAAATTTAATATATACAGCTAAAAATAAAATTGGAAAATGAATAAAGAAATGGAATTATTAGTCGCAACACACAATGAACATAAAAAAGAAGAAATTCAGCAGATCTTAGGAAGTGATTGTATAGTGAAAAGCCTTACGGACTACAATATTCATGAGGAAATTGTAGAAGACGGAGATTCTTTTCATGCCAATGCTTTGATTAAAGCAAAATACTGCTTTGAAAAAACAGGAATTCCAAGTTTGGGTGATGACAGCGGTTTGGTTGTAGAATCTTTAGACGGGAGACCGGGAATATTCTCTGCTCGGTATGCAGGAGATCATGATTTTGCTAAAAATATTGAAAAAGTTTTAGTTGAAATGACAGGGATCGAGAATAGGAAAGCTTATTTTGTTACTGTTTTGTGTTATTATGATGAGAATGGAGCTCAGTATTTTGAAGGAAGAGTTCATGGAAATCTACTGACAGAAAATAAAGGATTCAAAGGATTTGGGTATGATCCTATTTTTGTTCCGCAAGGGCACGACAGGACTTTTGCAGAAATGACTCCTGAGGATAAAAATAAAATCAGCCACCGCAGACAGGCATTAGACCTGTTTATGGATTTTTTAAAAGTGACAGATTAGGATATCAAGGCCAGCGTTATGATCCGGGTATTCACCTTCTCTGATGGAAGAGAAAAATCCGGGGTCTTATGCTTTTCCTATTTAAATTGTAAGGTAAAATTTACGTTTTAGATTTTCTGTTGTACATTTGTTATAATAAATTATTGATTTGAGTACTTATTTAACGATATTAGGCTTTAATTCAGCAATACCGACTATCAATACTTCACCCACTGCTCAGCTGCTGGACATGGAAGAAAGACTTTTTCTAATTGATTGTGGTGAAGGGACACAGGTACAGCTGAGAAAGGCCAAAGCAAGATTTTCAAAAATCAACCATATTTTTATTTCTCATCTTCATGGGGATCACTGTTTCGGGCTTCCGGGACTTATTGCGTCCTTCCGCCTTTTAGGAAGGGATAATCCGCTCCATGTATATGGGCCGAAGGGGATCAAGAAGATGCTGGATACTATTTTTGATATTACAGAAACGCACCGTGGTTTTGAAGTGGTGTACCATGAATTGGATAAAAACTATTCAGAAAAAATTTATGAAGATAATAGGGTAGAGGTGTATACTATTCCCTTAGATCACAGGATTTATTGTAATGGTTATCTTTTTAAGGAAAAACCAAAGGACAGGCATCTTAATATGAAAGAAATTGCCAAATACAGTGAAATTGAAACCTGTGATTATCATCATATTAAAGCAGGAAAAGATTTCGTGTTAAGTGATGGTTACGTCCTTAAAAATGAGATCTTAACTCTTGAACCGGCACCGGCAGTATCTTATGCTTTTTGCAGCGATACCCGTTACCTGGAAAGTGTGCTTCCGATTATTAAAAACGTCACTGTCTTATATCATGAATCCACTTTCCTGCATGATTTGAAGGAAATGGCAGATTATACAGGACACTCCACAGCTTTAGAGGCGGCAACTATTGCCCAGAAAGCTCAGGTCGGGAAACTGATATTGGGACACTTTTCCAATCGATATGGAGATCTAACGGTATTTACTGATGAGGCAAGAAATATTTTCCCCAATACGTTTTTACCTAAAGCGTTGGAGAGTGTAAAAATTTAAATTGAATATGTTGAAGTTTGAAGAATTAAAAAGTTTCCTGGACGAAAAGGCTGACCGGTATAATACTCCAGACTTTATTGAAAATGACCCGATACAGATTCCGCACCGTTTTTCTTTGCAACAGGATATTGAGATTGCAGGGTTTTTGGCGGCAACAATTTCCTGGGGAAACAGAAAGTCAATTATCAGTTCAGCTGAGAAAATGCTCAGCATTATGGGGGATTCTCCTTATGATTTTGTGATGAATTATTCACAGAAGGATTTGGAAGATATTCAGGATAAAAGCATTCACAGGACATTTAATGGTCAGGATTTTGCTTACTTTATCAGGCAGTTCAACAGGATTTATAAAGAAAATGAAAGCCTGGAAAGCTTGTTTGAAGTACGGGAATCAGAAACGAATTTTCTGCATGCTATTGAAAGGTTTAGAAATAACTTTCTGGAAACAGAAAAGCACAGAAGTCATAAGCATATCAGCTCTCCCGGTAAAAATTCATCTGCAAAAAGGATCATAATGTTCTTACGATGGATGGTCCGCAAGGATAAACGGGGAGTAGATTTTGGAATTTGGGAAAAGATAGATCATAAATATCTGTCAATTCCATTGGATGTTCATACCGGTAATATTTCGAGAAAGTTAGGTTTGATTTCAAGAACCCAAAACGACTGGAAAACCGTAGAAGAACTCGATATAGCCATTAGAAAGTTTGATAAAAATGATCCCGCAAAATATGATTTTGCACTGTTTGGACTTGGAGTAACTAAAGAACTCTTGTAAAAAAAATGGATGAAAAAATATAATGAAAAAGCAGAAGTTCTTGAAAAAATAGCAGATAATATCACATCGTGGATAGGCTCTATCCCATCTTTGATAGTACACACCCTACTTTTTATTACTTCGTTTCTGCTTCCTATTCTGAATATTGTGGAATTTGATAAAATGCTTCTTATTCTTACCACAGTACTTTCTTTAGAGGCAATTTATCTGGCTATATTTATTCAGATGTCTGTCAATAAAAATCACGAGAAAATTGAAGACATTCAGGAAGATATTGAAGATATCCAGGAAGATATCGAAGAGATCAGTGAGGATATTGAGGAGATCAATGAAGATATTGAAGATATTCAGGAGGATCTGGAAGAGATCAGTGAAGATATTGAGGAGATTGCTGAGGATGAAGAAGATGAAGATCATAATGAAAGAGCAAAAAATGTCATATTGAAAAGCAATGTGAATTCCAATAAAAATGAAATAAAAGCTTTAAAGGATATTATTAGCCAGTTGCAGGGCGAAATTGATCAGTTGAAAAAGAACTGATTTTCTGATACCTCAGGTGTCTTAAAATAAGGCATAATATTTTATATTGTCATAATACATAAAAACAGATCAGTAAACATTGATCTGTTTTTTTTTGATGAATAGCTATTTTTCCTGATTAAAATTATCGCCAGGGATTTATGAAAAATTTAAAAATAAAAAGCATTTGTTGTAAATTCTGACATTAAAATTAGAAGAAAGCTTTGAAAGAGTGAATTTGGTATCTATTTTTTTTATTACATTTGGGCAAATAAAATTAAAATGTTACATTATAGATCTAAAAACTATTTTTTTCTTTTAGTATTTTTATTGACTTCTATTTCTGTTTTCTCTCAGACATCACCTAGAAGAAAACCTTTAAAAGTGAAGCCTTCTGCAGAAAGCTTACGGGCGGGAACATTTGTAGATATAAATGTACCTCCTTATGCAGCCTCCAATTATACTCCCGAATTATTGGTGAAGAATATCCTGATCAACGGGGGAACCAACTGTACTACAGCTAATGTATCCAACGTTACTGTTTCACCCAATCAGGGGTTGGATAATGTAAACAGATTCTGGGGGTATTTCAATAAAGGGACTGCAAATTTTCCTTTTACTGATGGTATTGTACTGACTACAGGTTATGCAAAAGAAGGAGGGAATACTTTCAATAGCCACCTTGGATCATCCCCGGGCTCAGGAAGTGATCCTGATCTTGTAGCAGCTATTAATCCACCTTATAACTTACAGGATGCTGTAGCACTTGAATTTGATTTTGTTCCAAACTCTACTCAGGTAAAGTTTAATTATATATTTGCTTCTGAAGAATATGCTTCCAATTATCCGTGTACTGACTATACAGATGCCTTTGCCCTTTTATTGAAAAAAGTGGGTGATCCTACCTATACAAATCTTGCGGTATTACCCGGTGGAGCAGGGCCTGTAAGTGTAACAAATATTGTTCCTGCTGGAAATGGGTTCTCTTGCGGTCCTATCAATGCTACATACTTTGGAGCCATGAATACTCCGCATGTGGGGATTAACTATAACGGTAGAACCACTCCTTTAACAGCTGTTGCAGATGTAATTCCCGGGCAGACCTATCATTTTAAAATGGTACTGGCAGATGCCAGGGATCCGGGGTATGATTCGGCAGTTTTTTTAGAAGGAGGATCTTTTGATATTGGAATTAAAATTGTAGATGGTACAGGAACTGCCTTACCAGGTACCATTAATATGTGTGATAATACACCACAACAGCTTAAAGCACAGGTAGCTACCATTCCTGGGATGACTTTCCAATGGTATAAAGATGGGGTTTTAATTCCCGGAGCAACCAATGCGATTTATACTGCAACCCAGCCGGGTGTTTATCTCGTAAAAGTAATGATTCCTGGAAATCAGTGTCCGGGAGAAGCTACTATTACTATTATAGGAGGAACCAGCCCAACGGTACAGAATGCAGAAATGAAACTCTGTTCAACACCTACGCTGAGTACTTTCAATTTGGAAAATGCCAAACCTATGATCAGTACTACACCGGGAGCTGTATTCCGTTTTTATACCACTCAGGCTGATGCTCAGGCTCAGAATAATAGCTTCATTACAAATCTTACAAATTATAACGGAACGGATGGCCAGATTTTATATGTAAATGTTTCCAACGGAGCATTCTGTAGTAAAATAGCCACCCTTACTTTAAGAAAAGAAGAGACTCCCGTTGCATCGCTTAAAGCTTCACGGTTAAAAATCTGTGTAGGAGAATCTTTACTGCTTACAGCGGAAGGCGGGGTAACCTATCAATGGAATGATAATTCCGGAGCAGGAGCGATCAGAACAGTAAGCCCTACTCAAACCACCACTTATACAGTGTATGCGATAGGAGCTCAGGGATGTAAATCTCTGCAGGCGGCTACGGTGACCGTAGAAGTGGTACCTGCTATTGTTTCATCACTGAAAGGAGGACATATCTGTCAGGGAGATCGGATCCTTTTAGATGCGGGTTCTGGACCTTCTTATACCTACGAATGGAGTACAGGAGAAACAACTCAGGCTATTACCGTGGATACACCGGGTGAATATACAGTGACAATCAGTAATGGAGTATGTTCTAAAGTATTTAAGACTCAGGTGATCCGCGCAGTAATTCCAGCAATAACAAAAGTGGATTTTAATGAGAACGGTACTTTAATCCTTACTGCAAGCAATCCGAGTAATGGAACTCTGGAATATTCAATAGATAACGGAGTAAGCTGGCAGTCTTCCAATGTATTTGGAAATGTACCAAAGAATAAGCTGATTTCTATTCGGGTGAGAGTTAAATATACAAGTTGTGTAGGATTCCTGGAGTACTTTACCTTTGTTATGAAAAATGTAATTACTCCCAACGGAGATAATATCAATGATGTGATCGACTTCAGAGGAGTGAGCAGTTATAATGGATTTAGTGGTTTTGTTTTTGACCGCTATGGAAGAGAAGTTTATAAAGCTGAAAAAATAAGACCTTACTGGGATGGTTATTTCCAGGGTAAAAAATTATCTACAGGTACTTATTGGTATCAGATAACCTACGAAGATCCCGCCAGTAAACAGCCTACTGTAAAAACAGGCTGGATATTGCTTAAAAATATAGAGTAATTTTGAATTATCATTGAAAGACTGACTATTTTGTCAGTCTTTTTTTAATTATTTTGAAATAAATAAAGTTGATATCCTATAATAAATAAACTTGCGTTAGTAATAATGTAAATTGCATTAAACTGAATTTTAATCAAAAAAAATAGTATTTTTGTTTAAAATAATATAAAATGTTAAATAGGAGGAAAGGAAGTTTATTTTTTGCGTTATTTTTTATTTTTATGGGAACCTTTGTCTCTTCTCAAAACAGAGATAGAACAGAGATGGCCGTAAAACGAAGCTCTGCTTCAATGAGAGCCGGAGCTTTTATTAACGTAAATACACCAAACTATCCTGAATCAGGCTATAATATTACACAACTGGTGAAGGATGTTTTGATATCCGGAGGCGGATGTACTACCTCTACCGTAAATAATGTAACGGTATCTCCTAATCTGGCTCCGGGGAATTCGGAACGAAGCTGGGGATATTTTAATAAAGCAACTACCAATTTTCCTTTTAGTAAAGGGATTATTCTTTCAACAGGGTATGCAAACAAGGCAGGAAATGATTTTCAGTCAACACTGAGTGATGCACTGCCTTCCGGTGGAGATAATGATCTGGCTACTGTATTGAATATTCCTAATAATCAATTGTTTGATGCTACCTCTATAGAATTTGATTTTGTGGCTTCCTCCACCGAAATTTCATTCAGGTATTTATTTGCATCCAAAGAATATCAACAAAATTTTCCTTGTACCATTACCGATGGATTTGCCCTTTTATTAAAAAAAGTGGGTGATCCTACTTATACCAATCTGGCTGTGCTTCCAGCTGGTGCAGGACCGGTAAGTGTAAAAAATATCCACCCTGCTTATCCCAATTGCGGACCTATCAACGAAGCTTATTATGGTGGAACGAATACTGCTCAAATCGAGACTAATTTTAACGGACGTACGATTCCTTTAACAGCAAAAGCAACTGTTGTTCCGGGGCAGACTTATCATTTTAAAATGGTGCTTGCCGATTTTCAGGACCGTAACTTTGATACCGCTGTTTTTCTGGAAGCAGGATCATTTGATATTGGAGTAAAGATCCTGGATCCTGCAGGAGTACAGCTTCCTGCCTCTGTGAATATGTGTGATAATTCTCCACAGACTTTTACAGCCTCTGTTCAGGGAGCTAATGTTACGTATCAATGGTTTCTAGGTCCTAATGCTATTGCAGGAGCTACCGGAGCCAGTTATACAGCTACCCAACCTGGAGTATATTCTGTGAAGGTTTATATCCAGGGAAATACATGTCCGGGAGAAGCCAGTATTACTGTAGTAGGAGGGACATCTCCTACAGTGCAGAATGCCAGTTTAACAGCTTGTTACACTGCTGGAAATGCTATTTTTAATTTACCGTCTGCACAAACATCAATAAGTACGACTCCGGGCGCTACTTTCCAATATTATACTACACTGGCTGATGCCAATGCAGGAAATGCAAATACAATTCCTAATCCTACAACCTATCCAAGTGCTGGAGGCCAAACAGTTTATGTTCTGGTTAAAAACGGTTTCTGTTCCAAAGTGGCTCAGCTGCAGTTGATAAAAGCACCGCAGATGACAGGGACTATCGCTCCTCCGGTGGTATTAACCTGTGTTAACTCACAGACCACACTGGATGCATCTGCATCTGTTTATCCTGCAGGAGCAACATTTAACTGGACTACAACCGGAGGTAATATTGTTTCCGGAGGTAATACGCTGACTCCTGTTGTGAATGCAGCAGGTACTTATACTTTAACAATATCTAATACCTTTCAGCCTGGAAATATTATTTGTACGGCTACCGCTACCGTTACTGTGACAGGAGACAGTGCGCCGCCGGCAACAGGGCTTACAGCAACTAAACTAAATATCTGTAACGGAGATTCTGTAGTATTGACTGCCTCCGGAGGTACTACCTATAACTGGGTAGGTCTTCCCGGAACAGGAAATACACAAACAGTATCACCTACCACCACTACTACATATTCGGTAACGGCGGTAGGAGCGAATGGGTGTGTATCTCAGAATCCTGCAACCATAACCATAGTGGTCTCTCAGCCGTTTACAGCACAAAATGCAACACTCCATAAATGTTATGAACCCGGATTAACCTATGACCTTACACAAGCACAGACTCAGATTACCACTGCGGCAGGAGTTACGTTTGTTTATTATGTCAATCAGGCTGATGCCAATGCGGGGAATGCTAATTTTATTGCAACTCCAACTGCATATTCACCACCGGGAAATCAAACGATATATGTTTTGGTAAGCAACGGAGGATGTAGCTACGTAGTTTCCCTGCAATTATTAAGAACGGCAGTGACAACTCTAACTATAGCACAGCCACAAACGGTTACCTGTACAACTCCTCAGATTACTTTAAATGCTTCGGCTTCAGTAGTACCTCCGGGCTCTACCATAGCATGGACAACAGCAGGAGGAACTATAGTATCGGGAGCTAATACTCTTACCCCTGTAGTAAGTGCAGGCGGTACCTATACATTAACTGTTACGAATGTATCTCAGCCTGGAAATTTAAGCTGTACGTACACTTCAAATGTGACAGTATCTCAGGACACCACATTGCCAACCGCAGGTCTTACTTCTTCGCAACCCCGTATATGTTTGGGAGAATCTGTAACACTGACGGCTACCGGTGGTGCTACGTATAACTGGACAGGTCTTCCCGGAAACGGAAGTACACAAGTAGTTTCTCCGGGAACAACAACCGTATACACGGTTTATGCAGTAGGGGCTAACGGATGTGTTTCTGCAACTCCTGCTACAGTTACCGTTGAGGTGGGTCCTCCTATTGCGGGAATATCAGCTTCAAAGTCAAAAATCTGTGAAGGCGAATCTGTTACATTAACAGCTACGGGAGGAATTACTTATAATTGGGTAGGTCTTCCCGGAAATGGAAATACCCAGGTAGTTACTCCTCCAGTAGGTATTACTGAGTATTCTGTTTATGCGCTGGGAGGAAATGGATGTAGCTCAGTAAATCCTGCTACCGTAAAAATAGAAGTAGTACCTGCTATTAAGTCTACCTTAAAAGATGTGTATGTTTGTGCTGGAGATAGCGGTATTTTAGATGCCGGGGCAGGAACTAATTATACTTATCTGTGGAGTACAGGTGCAACTACTCAGACCATCTCTGTTAATCTTCCTGGAACGTATAGTGTCACCATAAGTAACGGGACATGTTCCAAAGTGTTTTCAGCTCAGCTGATTAATCCTGATTTACCTCAGTTTACGAATATAACTTATGAAAATCATGTTCTTACCCTTACGGCAAGTAATCCGACAGGAGGTATTTTAGAATACTCTATTGACGGAGGGGCAACGTGGCAGTCTTCTAATATATTTTATGGTACTTTAAATAATACGAACTACCACTTAATGGTACGTGTAGTAGGTGCAAAATGTGGTACGTCACTGGATTATTTTACACTGGTTATCAGTAACGCCATTACTCCTAATATGGATGGCTTCAATGATACAATAGACTTTACAGGAATCAGTGGTTATAAAGACTTTGCAGCCTCTATCTTTGACAGGTATGGAGCTGAGGTATTTAAAGCAACAAAAGATAATGCGGTGTGGGTAGGTTCTATGAAAGGGTTAAACCTTCCTACCGGTACGTATTGGTATAGGGTACAATGGGAAAATCCGGCCAGTAAAAAACTGGAGCAGCGTTCAGGTTGGATCTTACTGAAAAATAGAAATTAATACAATTATAAAATAGACAACATAACAAAATCTTCCATTTCCGGAAGATTTTGTTTGTTTTTACAATAGATATTGGAATCAAACTGAATGTTTCTGAAATCATTATCGGGATAATAGGTCTGCACGAAATTGATGAAAAAAATAATAAGGCAGAGTCTGGGAACAATCTTATTTTTCAGAGAATTAATTTTTGATTTCATATGCTTCATTTGCTAGTGTCTTTAAAGAGAGTTAATAGCTGTGGGTTATTTTATTCTGAAATAATAGGTGTTGTTTGAAATAGCTTGTGATAAGCTTTTATAGGTATTTTTATAGTTTTTTTATAAAAAAAAATAAATATGTATGTGGTATATTTAAAAAAAAATTAAATTTGTTGAAACAAAGTATTATGAGAAGAAGATATCTACCGTTTTATTTATTTTTTTTAATTGTTTCTAATTTTTTATACTCACAAATACACGAACCCAGAAAGATCATTAAAAGTGTAAGAACTGAACAATCCAGAAGGGCGGGTGTTTTTATTGATGTAAATGCTCCAAGTTATACTGAAACCAGCTATACCATAGAAAAACTGGTGAAAGATGTCCTGATTTCATCAGGAACCAATACTTGTGTAACTCCCAATGTGACCAACGTAAAGATTACCCCTAATCATGCTGTGGGAGACGCTAACAGATCATGGGGATATTTTAACAAAGCCACGACCAATTTCCCGTTTAAAGATGGTATTATTCTTTCTACAGGATATGCCAATAAAGCAGGGAATAACTTCCAGGATTATCTTAGTGATACCAATGGAGGAGGTACTGATTCCGACTTAGCTCAGGCTACGGGTGCAACAGGAACACTAACTGATGCTGTACTTTTGGAATTTGATTTCGTACCTACTACTTCTCAAATAAAGTTTAATTATATTCTGGCATCTCAGGAATATACTTCTACTTTTCCATGTAACTATGCGGATGCTTTTGCTATATTGCTTAGACCTACATCCGGAGGTCCTTACACCAATATGGCTGTACTTCCCAATGGAGCAGGTCCTGTAAGCATTACCAATATTCGTCCGGCAATTCCCGGTGGAGGAGGTTGTGCTGCTGTCAATGAACAGTATTTTGCAGGATATAACACAGCCCATATTGAAACAAACTTTAATGGAAGAACAATTCCCCTTACGGCTACAGCTACAGTAACCCCAGGGCAGGAATATCACTTTAAAATGGTAATTGCCGATTACGGGCCTTATGGAGCTGACCACTCATATGATTCTGCTGTATTCCTTGAAGGAGGTTCTTTTAATATTGGAGTAGAGCTGTTAGATCCAAGTGGAGCTACACTGCCTTCTGATATCAATGTCTGCGATAATGTACCACAGGTGATTACAGCTTCTGTAAGTGATCCTAATTTACTATATCAGTGGTATCTGAATGGAGTAGCAATTCCTAATGCGACCAGTAATACCATTACTGCCACACAACCGGGAAGTTATACTATTGAGGTAAGCGTTCCTGGAAATCCATGTCCCGGAAAGGCATCTATTCAAATTCACGGTGGAACTACCCCACAGGCTCAGGATGCAACATTGCTCCTTTGTACTACCCCGGATATTACCACCTTTGATTTAAGTACCATCATGCCTTCAATCAGTCCAACACCGGGTGCTGTATTCAAATTTTATGTTGATCAGGCAGATGCTATTGCCCAAAACGGTAATAATATCCAGAATATATTGAATTATAATGGTACAGATGGTCAGATTTTATATGTAGTGGTTTCAAACGGAGGTTTCTGTAGTAAAATGATAGAATTGAAATTGCTAAAAGAAGTAACCCCTACGGCAAAATTAAAATCATCCAAGATAAAAATATGTCCGGGAGAATCTGTGACGCTTTCTGCTGAAGGAGGAACAACTTATTTCTGGGATAATTTCCCGGGTACCGGAAGTACACAGACGGTTACATTGCACCAGACTACTGTTTTTACAGTATATGCAATAGGACCAAAAGGATGTAGATCACTGAATCCTGCCACCATAAGAATAGAGGTTACCCCGGAAATTACAACCCCTTTGCATGATGTTGAAATGTGTGTGGGTGACAAAGTGACCCTGGATGCAGGAGCAGGCCCTAATTATAAATACCTTTGGAGCACAGGCGCTACGACACGGAAGATTGAAGTAGACCAGTGGGGGATTTATACCGTAGAAATTGATAACGGAATCTGTAAAAAGGTATTCTCTGTTAAAGTGATGGGAGCTGCTACGCCTTATGTTACAGCAATCAACTATGATGGGGCCAAAAAAACTATGGTGGTAACAGCGGAAAATCCTCCAATGAACAATACACCAAGCAAGCTGGAATATTCTATAGATAACGGAATTACATGGCAGGAATCTAATACCTTTACCGGGCTTTTAGATAATACTACCTATACTATTCTGGTAAGAAGAGTAGGAACTCATTGTGTGGGTACTTTAGATTTCTTTACCTTAAAGATCAATAATATCATTACTCCGAATCAGGATGGGATCAATGATGTACTGGATCTTAAAGCGCTTGGAGAATTTAAAAACTTTACAGGTTCTATTTATGACAGATATGGTGTGGAAGTATTCAGGTTCTCAAAAGAAAACCCTGTATGGGATGGAACTGTTGTAGGAAAGAGACTTCCAACGGCTACCTATTGGTATAAGTTTAATTTTGAATACCCTAAGTCAAAAGCTCAGATGAATTCATCAGGATGGATTATGCTGAAAAACAGGGAATAAAAAATAAAAGATAAACAACAAAAAAGCCTTTCAGTACATCTGAAAGGCTTTTTTGTTGTAATCAAAATAGATTAGACAGACTTTTTTGTTTTATACCTGAACTAAAAAATTAATGGAATATAAAACAGTGAGTATGCGCTATTGATTTTCTTTCCAAAGCTTGGTGAAGCTTATAAAGTCTGAGACACTGAGCTCTTCCGCTCTTTTGTCTAAGAATTCGTGGGTTTTCAATGCTTCAGGTATATTCAAAACTTTTAATGCATTCGAAAGCTTTTTCCTCCTCTGGTTGAATCCTGCTTTTACAATCTGCTTAAATAAGATCTCATTACCGCTTAAACCTTCCTTCGGATTTCTCGTAAGCCTGATTACCCCGGATTTTACTTTCGGTGGTGGATTGAAAACATTCTCATGAACTGTAAACAGATACGTTACATCATAATAGGCCTGAATAAGAACGGAAAGAATACCGTAATCTTTAGTTCTGGGTACAGCCGCTGTTCTTTCGGCAACTTCTTTTTGGAACATCCCTACCATTTCAGGGACCAGTCCATAATAATCTACGATCTTGAATAATATCTGTGAAGAAATATTATAAGGGAAATTTCCAATGATAGCAATCTGCTCATCTTTGATAAAATTGAAGTCCTGTTTCAGAAAATCTCCTACAAAAGTATTTTCTGTAATACTGGAATAGTTCTTTTTTAGGTATTCAATAGATTCCGTGTCTATTTCTGCGAGATAAATATTCTGATCTTTTTCTAGAAGATACTTGGTAAGAACTCCCATTCCGGGACCTACTTCCATAATGTTGGTATAGTTCTCAAAACTAAGACCTTCTACTATTTTTCTTGCGATGTTTTCATCTGTCAGAAAGTGCTGACCAAGATGTTTTTTTGCTTTTACACTCAAAGTTTTTTATGATTTTATTAACAGTGATTTTCTCTTTTTCGTCCCAAATTTCGGAAGATTTTTTCTATTTTAGCCAAAAATTTTAATATTAATGGCTAAATCTGTAGATGATTTTAATAAGAAAAGGCTTCGGTCCAGCAATATTACAGTAGTGATAAGTATTGCCTTAGTGTTATTTTTGTTAGGCTTAATGGGGCTTATTCTGATTAATGCCCAGAAGTATTCTGACTATATCAAAGAACAATTGGTAGTGAATGCCTACTTTGATCAAAACTATGATGCTAAAGATTCTGTAAAGATTGCGAAACTGGAGGAAGAAACTTTAAAAAAGGTACAGACCTTAGCTCCTGTAAAAAAAGCTACCTATATCTCAAGAAGTATGGCTGCAAAAGAAGCCAAGAAAAGTATGGGTATCGATAGTGACGCATTGTTTGAAGAAAACATTTTCCCTTCATCTATCGAAATTGCGTTAAAACCTGAATATGTAGATCCTGCAAAAATTGATGAAGCCATTAAGGCAATCAAATCTGTGCCTGGTATTGTAGATGTTAAAAATGATAGTACATTGATGGTGGATGTTTACAATAACCTGAGCAGAATCTTAAAGTGGATCTTAGGATTTTCAGTTCTGTTCCTGGTGTTAGCTGTTGTATTGATCAACAATTCGATTCGTCTGAAAATATTTTCCAAGAGATTTATCATTAAGACCATGCAGCTGGTGGGGGCCAAAAGAAGATTTATTCTTAAGCCATTCATTATTGAGGCTATTGTCTTAGGAGCTATTGGTGCTCTGATTGGTCTTTTAGCTTTATTTGGAGTTTGGTATTACTTTACCAACCAGATTGGATCAGCATTTGTACAGGATAATCAACAGTATGTATGGCTTGTGCTACTGGTATTCGGAGTAGGAATTTTTATTACTGTCCTAAGTACCATTATTGCAACCTGGAGATTCTTAAGATCAAACGTTGACGACTTATATTACTCTTAACAATGAGCAAAAAAACAAATAAATTTTCCGCTACGGAGTTCGGCCGAGAAGTGGAAGTACCACAGGAAAACTCCTTTTATTTCGGACAGCAGAACTTCAAATGGATGTTGATAGGTCTTGCATTTATCGTAGGTGGTTTTCTACTGATGATGGGCCCGGATGCTAATACAGTAGACGGTAAACTTGACCCCAACTCATGGAACGATGGCATTTTTTCTATTAGAAGGATCAGGATAGCACCTCTGTTTGTAGTCATTGGTTTTGCAATAGAAGTATATGCTATTTTAAAAAGAAAATAGAAATAATTTATATTTAGAGATTAAGAGATTTAGGAATTTAGAATCATGTATTCTAAGCTTCAGAATCTCTTAATCTTTTAATTTTTTGAAAGAATATGGATTTAATTAACGCAATTATTATTGCTATTGTAGAAGGGCTTACGGAATATCTTCCTATTTCTTCTACCGCACACATGGGATTCACCGCAAACCTGATGGGGCTTCCTGAAGATGAATTTTTGAAGATGTTTCAGGTATCTATTCAGTTTGGAGCTATTTTATCTGTAGTAGTGGCTTACTGGAAAAAGTTTTTTGATTTAAAAAATATTCAGTTTTACTTTAAGCTGGGTTTTGCCGTAGTACCTGCATTGGTTTTAGGGTATTTATTTGATGATAAAATTGAGGCCATTCTTGGAAATCAGATTGCTATCTCTTCAGTATTGGTACTGGGAGGTGTTATTTTACTGTTTGCGGATAAATGGTTTAAGAATCCTAAAATTGATGACGAAAAAGGAATTACCATAAGAAATGCAGTGACCATTGGATTCTGGCAATGTCTTGCGATGATGCCGGGAACAAGCCGTAGTGCAGCTTCTATTATTGGAGGAATGGCTCAGGGGCTTACAAGAAAAGCAGCGGCTGAATTCTCTTTCTTCCTTGCGGTTCCTACGATGCTGGCAGTAACAGTATATTCTGTGTTTGTGAAAACATGGGGAAAAGAAACCGGAAATCCACAGAAAGGATACGAAATGATTATGGCTTCACAGGATCACATCATGATCTTTATTGTAGGGAATGTAGTGGCATTTATTGTAGCTCTTATTGCAATTAAGGCATTCATTGGAGTGCTGAACAAATATGGTTTCAAACCTTGGGGTTGGTACCGTATTTTTGTAGGTGTAGCCTTGTTGATTTATTTTTATTTCTTTAAATAAACAAAACATTCATTCATTATTAATTGCTTAGTCGCTACCATTCATGACCGCTGAAGAACTGAAATCAGGATATACCTTTTTATTAGACAAACCCTTGGACTGGACGTCTTTCCAGGCTGTCAATAAAATGAAATATAAACTTAAACGTGAGTTTGACCTTCCCAAGAAATTTAAAATTGGGCATGCCGGAACATTAGATCCCAGAGCAACAGGACTTCTTATCGTATGCTGTGGAAAATTCACAAAGAATATTCCCGAAATCCAGGATGCCCCAAAAGAATACTGGACAGAAATTAAAATTGGGGTACAGACAGAGTCTTATGATACCGAGAAGCCGGAGATTCTTCAGCAGGATATCTCGGCTGTCTCAGAAGAACTGGTAAAAGAGGCACTGGAAAAATTTGTAGGGGAAATTGAGCAGAAGCCGCCCGTTTATTCTGCCATAAAGATTGATGGTCAAAGAGCTTATAATCTTGCCAGAGCAGGAGAGGAAGTTGAAATGAAATCCAGAAAAACAACCATTCATTACATCAAAGATATCAAGATTGAGTTTCCTTTGGTTAGTTTTATGGTAGGTTGTTCAAAAGGCACCTATATCAGAAGCTTGGCTCATGATATAGGACAGGAGCTTGGAGTAGGAGCCTACCTGACCCAGTTGAGACGTACTAAGATCGGTGATTATAAAATTGAAGATGCTACAGATCAGTTTTTGAACAATGACTTTCGATTTGAAGGAATGTAAAGAAAGAATAGATAAGGTATACTTATTTCAGTGGGCAATAAAAATGATAACGGTTACGGGATAGATTAATGGAAAAAACACGTATTAATAAATATTTATCAGAAGTTGGGTTCTGTTCGAGAAGAGCCGCGGATAAACTTTTGGAAGAAGGAAGAATAACCATTAATGGTAAAATTCCTGAACTGGGAACGAAGGTTTCAGATGAAGATGTAGTGGAAGTAGATGGAAAGCCTATCAGAGAACAGGAGGATAAGCCGGTATATATTGCTTTCAACAAGCCGGTAGGTATTGTCTGCACGACAGACACCAAACGTGAAAAAAATAATATTGTAGATTATATCAATTATCCTAAAAGGATTTTCCCTATCGGAAGATTGGATAAACCCAGTGAAGGGCTTATTCTTTTAACCAGCGATGGTGATATCGTCAATAAAATCCTCAGAGCGAGAAACAACCACGAAAAAGAATACATTGTTCGCGTAGATAAGCCTATCAACCCAAGGTTTCTGGAGAAAATGAGAAATGGGGTTCCTATTTTAGATACGGTGACCAAAAAATGTGAAGTGGAGAAAATTGATGATATGAACTTTAGGATTGTTCTTACACAGGGGCTGAACAGACAGATCCGAAGAATGTGTGAATATCTCGGTTATGAGGTGAAAAAGCTGAAAAGGATCCGTATCATGAACATTAAACTGGATCTCCCTATCGGAAAATGGAGAGATTTGACTGATGAAGAACTTAATACTCTAAATACTTTATTGGTAGATTCTAATAAAACGATCGACTAAGATCTATACGTCTATCTTAGCAGTTCCAATTTCTTTTTTTGATCTTCTTCCTACATTACTTACAAAGTTTTGTAGCATACCTATATTTTATTGTATACAAAAACACCTGAGTTTATGGGTGAACTCTTGTTGTTTAATGATTTTCACATAGTAGTTTTGTTAAGTCTTATAGATTTCTACATCCTATAAGGTTGTGGGTTATAAGATTATTTTTTATTCCGGAATCTCAGGTTATTTAATTGTTTTTCACTTAGTGGTGTAATATATTTTACTTTTCATTGAAAATGTATTATATTTATAATACTAATAACTATAACCTGAAAATCATGAAATTACAATTTAATGTAGCTATTTTATTTGTTATTTTGATAACACTCACTAATTGTCACAATGATCATCACAGCCCGGATCTTCCCCATGATTCTTTGTTTTATATTGACTACAGAAGTTTACAGGGATTGCCTGATGGGATTGCTGTCATTGAACTAGATCCTGAAGCCCCCAATTTTGGAAACATCAGTAACAAGCTTGAATTGGGAGTGGGTGTACTGCCTCATCACATTTATTATAATCATACTGAACAAAAAATGTTTACCACTGCTTTGGGAGGCAGCTATCTTTATCAGATAAAAACCGGAAGAGATCAAAAAGGGCAGCCCCAATTAATTAATGCGACACCTATTGATACAGGTGAAAATACGGTAGGTGAAAATCTGTTTTTTACCAATGACGGAAGATATTTTATGACCTTTATGGGAGGGACAGGAGGCCCCAAAGATGGTAGTATAGGAGTTTTTAACGCTGATAACAATAAGCTGATCAAAACTATTAAAGCACCTATTCAAGACAATCCGAATCAATTTATAATGTATCCCCATGGGATCTCCATTAATGAAGAAAAAGGATTAATGATGGTAACGTCAACCATTCACCCGGATCTTAGTACCGGAATGGGTAATACGTGTACTTTGCTGGATCTCAATACCTATGAATTAAAGGAAACCTATCAGGTTGCAGACTCCCCAACAGATATGTCCAGTCCTGTTGAGGTTTTATTACTACGCGGAAAATTTCCACAATATGCTCTTGCGACCACCATGCTTGGAGGTGACATCTGGATCGCTCCATATAATACTGTAACCAAAAAATATGATGCTTTTACTAAAGTGTTTGAAGGAAGTACCCAAGGATTAGGCTGGGCGCTCGAAATGTATATTGATGATACAAACAAACTCTATGTAAGCTTTGCAGATCCCGGAAAAGTACTTGTCTTCGATTTAAGCAATCTTCCTCAGCTAAAACTGCTGAAAACTTTTACTGCGGATAAAGGAGCACATCATATGGCTTTCTTCAAAACCAAATCAGGAAAAGAAGTGGTAGCCGTACAGAATAATTTACTAAATATTCCCAACTTAAATTCCGGCACCATTAGTATAATTGATATCAACACCGGAAAAAACTTAGGGACTGTCAACTTACGTACCCGATACGGCATATTACCGGAATCCATTGAGGGAACCAATGGCCCAAGCAATTATATGCATCATTAAAATTGAGAATAGTGTTTTATATTAAAAATTATCCCAAAATATAGATCTTTTTGGGATAGTTTTTACCGGAGATCAAGTGATCTCCCAAAATCATAAGTAGTTGAAATTTAATTTTTCCAGGCTTATGTTTATTATTTTACGTATAATTTCATTCTTTCCTCATATTCAGGCTTTAATTTCAGAAACTTCCATATTTTTTTATCATCAGGATAGGTAATGCGGTAGAAGATGATTTTGTCTGCTGAATATTTAAAGTAAGGGTGATTCTTAAGCCAGTCTTCGGGAGCTTCTGCTAAAGAATATTTGGGAACAGCAGAGACATCCAGCGGACATAGGGAAACCAGCTTCTGAACCAGTTCCTTATCAATATTGTAGGTGTCTAGAATCTGTTGCTTATTCATGAAACCGCCCAGCTTTTTTCTAAATCCAATGATGGATCCTGCACTTCTTTCATCCAATCCAAATTCCAAAAGCTGTTTAAAGGTTATCGCGTTGAGGTTCGTTTTTGTGAAATCCGTCTGTTCCTGTTGCTTTATCCTCTCTTTTATCTGGATATAAGGCTTTAATTCCTGAAATTTTTCGGCAGAAATTACAAAACACTTTTGAAGATCTTCTGCTGTTTTAAAACCTTCTTCCAGATTCCGTTTTCGATAGTTAACAATAACATTGGCTTGTTTTTCAGAAAATCCCATTGCCATCCAACCCTCTGTATCCAGGGTGTTGGGATCAAAGGGGTGATACGATATTTTAGATTTTAGAACGGTATTTCTATGTAGATTCTTAAGATTTTCAGGAGTTTTTGCCGGTAATAAGAGATAGGGATCTAGTTGAGTATAGTTTTCGGCAGAAATGATAAAACATTCTTTAAACTTCTCTTTGCTGATAAAGCTGCCTCCCAGATAATTTTTATATTTTAAAATAGCTTCGGCCTGTTTTTCACTGAATCCTATTTGTACCCAATCATTGGCAGAAAGCTTATCAGGGTTCAATTTTCCGGAAATAACCATTGCTTTCTTTCCAAAACGATTACTATTTTGAGGATTGCTTTTTTCGTTTGTTTCAGGTAGTAATATGAAGGATTTTAGTTCACTGAATTTCTCTTCAGAAATAGCATAGCATTTTTCCAACTGATCTTTCGAAACAAATTGGCCTCCCACTATATCTTTGTATTTAAGAATGGTGGATACCTGTTTTTCTGTGAATCCCAGCTGTTGCCATTGTTCTTTACTTAATGTATTGGGATCAAAATCAGATAAACTGACGGGAGCAGAAGACTCCATCATAAATTTCACTTCGGGAAAAGATTTCTTTTCCCTGCTGGTGTATTTCTGGTAGGCGAATAGGATGGTCAACAGCAAAACCATAAACGCCAGTTTCCGATAATAGCTTTTTCTCATCATAAGGTAAACCTATTGATAAAAATAAGACCAGGCAATGGCTGGCTATTAAATGAACTATTTTACCATACAAATTCCTTTTAATAGCTTTTAAAATGCATATAAAACCCTTAAAATTAGAATTATTTAAAGGTTCATCAGAAGTATAACAACGAAAAAAATCTGTGGAAATACTTTTATGAGGATAAGGATTATTCAGAATCTCTTTCTCCCAAAGACTCTTTCAGCTTGATAAGTTCAGCTTTTACAAATTCAAGTCTGTCAATAAGCGTAATGGTTTCGGAAATTTTGCTGTTGGTGGTTAAAGCAACACGTGCACCGTCAAGGGTATAGCCCTTTTCTTTTACCAAATGGTAGATCATCTGGAGGTTCTTGATATCTTCAGGAGTGAAATAACGGTTACCTTTTCTATTCTTTTTAGGTTTGATGATAGGGAATTCCTGTTCCCAATAACGTATTAATGAAGTGTTTACATCGAATGCTTTTGCAACTTCTCCTATAGAATAATACAGTTTGTCAGGTAAATTTATTTTCATTTTACAACTCCTAAACCTCAAAGATAAAAATTTTTTAAAGTTGTATCCAAATATATATTTAAAGTGCTGGAATACTTTCCCCTTATATGAAACTATACACATGAAGTTACGAAGGTAAATAGCTTCCTTTATTCCAGTTGTTATGAGGGCAAAAAGTAAAGAAACAGATGTGCATTATTCATAAAAATACAGAGGATGGGACAGAAGTATTTGGCTTAATTTGATTTTATTATAGAGTAGGATAGTATTGTATGTTTTTCATTATCAGTAGTTTTCTGTTGATAGAGTATCTGTGTAGTATATCCTTTTTTTTAATAATTAATATTCTTAATTAGATTTAGGAAAAATCTGATGTAAAAAATTTTAGGAATAAATAATCTGTTATCATTTTTTGAATTTCTATAATAAATACAAAGTATAATGTTATGAAAATAAAATTTTTATTATTATGCCTGTTAGTACATGCCATTTTTTTTGGGCAGATCGGTAAAGTAGGTATTAATACAGTAACTCCTACCAGAAATCTGGATATCAACGGAAATGTTAGAATACGTTCACTTGCTGATAAAAAGGACAGTACAAATGTATATGACAGGGTTTTGGTAGGGAATAGTCAGGGAGATGTAGATTTTGTGCCCATAACAAAATTTGATGTTGAAACTCCAACAATTAAGACGATAAAATTTGTTGTAAAAAAAGTGGCAATTCCCAGTACTTATAGTTACCTCACTGAAGCTGTGGATATAGGAAATATATCAGTCAGATATAGAAATAATCCATCTTGTTTTGGAATTAACTGTGAAAGGAGAATCGGAGGAAAACTGGAATTCAAATTTTTTAATGCATCAGGTACAGGAAGTGTTTGGACTGGCAGTTCCATGCTGGTTAGGAGATCCAATTTTTTGAGTAGTGATGATACTATTCAGCCAACAGATCAAAGCGGGGAATTCAGAACAAGGTTTTATGCAGGAACCATAAAAGGAGTACCTTTTGGTGATACTACTTCTCCATATACAGTTCTTGAACTTGAATATAATCCGGAAACAAGAGACACGGGTAGTACGATTTTATCACTGAATTCCACAGGTGATGTATATAGAATATCGATAATGTTTAATGGCACTTTACCGGCAGATGCGGTAAATAATATTGCTGCATTACCCAGACAGGCAACTGTATTTATTGAGCGTTTGACAGATGATTAAAACATCAATATACACCTACTTATTTATTGATACTTAGCAGAAAATTATGACTCTACCCAGGTGTCTTGTGAATACAGAAACGTTGAATACTATAGTGTATGATGGTAAAGAGGATTGTTTCTGAAACAATTCAGTCATTAAATCCAGAAAAATGATTGTAAAAATCGATATTGATTAAAAATTATCCTCTTGATTACTTCCATTAAGATGCGATTTATTCATAATATCGTGAAAAAACTTCGATCAATTAGTTTTTTATGTAATTTAGTGATACACAAAAAACTACAGTTAAATGAAACATTATTTCTTTATTTTTATACTGTTGATCCCCTTTTCAGGATTTTCACAGTGGACAAGAACTGAGCTGAGATCTCAGAAAGTAAAAAAATCTCAGGAAAAACTGGAGTTTGCCGCTCTGTATCTGTTAGATACTGCTAAGCTTAGACAAACTTTACAAAAAGCACCTGACCGTTTTTCAAATGAAAAAGGAGTTGTTATTTCACTTCCTGCTGCTAATGGAAAATTAGAAAGATTTCAGGTTTGGGAATTTTCCAATATGGCTCCGGAATTACAAGCAAAGTTTCCGGATATTAAATCGTATGTAGGAACAGGGATAGAAGACCCTTCCGTATATCTGAGGTTCAGCCTTTCTCCGGTAGGATTCTCATCCATGATTACACGATCCGGAATATCAGAATTTATTGAACCTTATACGGAAGACAGAACAGTGTATGCTGTATTTGATTCCAATGCAAGAAGAGGGCAGGATAAAGAACTTTTCGAATGTTCTACCGTAGATGATATGAAGAGGAATTCTGTTGAAAAAAAAAACGGTGTTGCGAATAAAAAAACAGCAGGTTTCAATGTTTTCAGAATGGCACTTACCTGTACAGGAGAATATGCACAGTATCATTTGACAGCTGCAGGAACTCCGGCGACGGCAACAGATGTCCAGAAAAAAGCGGTGATTATCGCTGCTATGAATGCGAGTTTAACCAGAATGAATGGCGTTTTTGAAAAAGATTTGTCATTACATTTTAATCTGATTGCGAATAATGATGCTATTGTATTTCTGGATCCGTTAACAGATCCATTTGATGAAACGGATGCAGATGATACTAATGACTATGATAATGCAGGTGCATATTATGCCATATCTGCTCGTATTCCCGCTGAAGACTATGATATGGGACATTTGGTTGACAAAAGAAATGCAAATGGTGTAGCCTCATTAGGTGTGATATGTGAAGATATAAAAGCAGCAGGCTATACTTCGTGCAATTTCCCAGAAGGTGATACTTTCGATATAGATTATGTTGCTCACGAAATGGGACATCAGTTAGGTGCCGGACACACATATACTTCCCATACAGGCCAGGCGGACCAAAAAGTAGAACCCGCCAGTGGCACCACTATTATGGCTTATACAGGAATCATAGGAGGAAACTTAGATGTTCAATTTAATTCCAACGATTATTATCATATCAATAGTATTAATCAAATAAAAAGTGTTGTAAATGCAGCTACTTGTGGTATAAATACACCATTTACAAATCCGACACCTTCAGTAACACTTGGTGGAAATTATACTATCCCGAAGTCAACGCCATTTGTTTTAAAAGGAACAACAACCGATGCTAATACAGCATCCTATACCTACACAGTAGAGCAAACGGATCAGGCAGCTACTGCAGAAATGTCAGCCAATTCCTATGCTTTTCCTACAAAGCCTTCGGGCCCCACTTTCAGATCAAAGACACCAATCAGTACTCCAGCAAGATATTTTCCTGATTTTAATACTGTATTGTCCGGTGTGTTAACGACCCGATGGGAATCTGTTTCCAGTGTGGCAAGACCTCTTAACTTTAATATGTCGGTAAGAGATAATAATCCTCTGCAGCCCCAGATAGGACAAGCTGTATCTACGGTTACTGTATCTGGAGCTTCTGGTCCTTTTCAGGTGACTGCTCCAACATTTGGACAATCATTATCTTCAGGAGGAGCTTTTGCTGTAACCTGGGATATTGCTGGTACAAACGCAGCACCGGTTAATACAGCCAATGTAAATATTAAATTATCAACAGATGGAGGGCAGACCTTTACTACGATTGTTGCTAATACCCCTAATGATGGTAGTGAGGGAGTGACAATACCCGCAGGTTCTACCTCAGCCAATGCTTATATTATGATAGAAGCGGTAGGTAATGTCTATTATGCAATGACTCCAAGTTTTGTCATCGATTATACTGTGACTGGTGAAAATTGTACAACTTATACTTATAGTGGTACTCCGGTAGCAATTACAGATGGACCTGGCGGGGCCAATATTTCATCACCTATTGTAAAAGCTCCTTTAATGGTTAGCAACAATGGAACAATTACTAAAATTAAAGTCACTCCAACTGTTACTCATCCAAACATAAGACATCTTTCTATTGGAATTGAAAGCCCGATAGGAACTTCTGCTCTTATCTGGAACCGTAGCTGTGCGAATAACTCAGGGATTACTGCTACATTCAGTGATGCAGGGGCCAATGTTGTTTGTGCTTCACCAGTTCAAGGAGAGAATAAATCATATGAATCTTTAGCTATTTTTAAAGGACATAAAGCCCAGGGAACATGGAAGTTGTTTGCTTCAGATAATAATCCGGGTAGTGTAGGCAGTATCACGGGCTGGTCTCTTCAGGTATGTACTCAGGAAACCCAAAATTTAGGAACCAAAGAACTAACGCCTTCTTTAGGTGATGATATTAAAATTTATCCTAATCCTAGTGATGGGCATTTCTTTGTGAAGTCCAGAAACTTAAAAGGAGAAGTGAAAGTAAATATGTTTGACTCAAGCGGAAGATTGATTTATTCTTCAGCTTATCAGAGTGGGGGAGATCAAACTAAAGAGTTTAATGTGAATGTGCCTAAAGGAGTGTATGTTATAAGCATCAATTCTTCAAAAGGGACATACAATAGCAAACTGGTCATAAAATAACAGACTATTGAATGTAAAGAGAAGAAGGATCGGTTATACCGGTCCTTTTTTATTTGAAATTTGCGGCTTATCTTTATTTATACTACTTTTATCAATATTCAATCCGTTTTCTTTTATAAATAGCAGGTGATGAATTCGATTTCAGTTCTTCATATTGATCTTTTTCAAGCTGGCAGAAATGCTTCAGACTTTTATTTTAATACCATGAAAAATCATCTGGTTGTAGGGCATCGGCATATCGAAAAACCACACAGGCATGATTTTTATGCAGCGGTTCTTTTTACCGGAGGAACAGGGTTTCATGAAATTGATTTTCAAAAATATGAAGTTTCTGAAGGCAGTCTCTTTTTTCTGTCTCCCGGGCAGATTCATAGCTGGGAGCTTTCTGCAGATATTGAAGGATATATTTTCTTTTGTTCCCAGGAGTTTTATGAAATGCACTATGTGAATCAGAAGCTGAGAAATTTTCCATTTTTCGGATCAGTCTCTTTTCCAAGAAAACTTCAGCTGGATATCCTGGAACTCAAACAAAATATACAATTATTCCAGGAGCTGGAAAAAGAATACCAGGAGAAGAATATTATGAAAGAAGGATTGATGCTTTCATTGATGTCTCAGATCTTTATCAATGCCACACGATTATTTTCAAAAGATTTTGACAGAGTGGATTCCTCGGCGGGGCTTTCCTATTTTAAGCATTATCAGGATTTCGAAAATTTAATTGAAGAACACTTTCCCGATGAAAAATCGATTGCTTATTACGCTTCTTTATTAGGTATTTCGCCCAAGCACCTCAATAGAATTGCCCAGACTGTTGTTCAGAAAACAGCTACAGACGTCATCACAGAAAGAGTAGTATTGGAAGCCAAAAGAATGCTGATGTATCTTGATGAAAGCCTTGTTGAAGTTGCTTTCAGATTGGGATATGAAGAATATTCCTACTTTGTAAGAGTATTCCGGAAAAATTCCGGAATGACCCCTACTCAGTTTATTAAGGAATACAAGGTGTAAATTGTATCATATAAAGTTGCTGGTGACGCTCCATCTTCATATTACCGTCTCTCATCAGTCACCTGCAACCTATAACACCAGCTTAAATGGTCCTTCAAAAGTAGTTTCAAATGAATCTACCATTTTTCCTTTTTCATCAAAAACTCCAATGACCATATTTTGTTTTGAAAACTTAATATCTTCTTCAGGGAAGGTGATATTGATGTTTCCTTTAAGGATTTGATCTCCTTTTAAAATGATTTTTTCAGATCCGAAATAAGTGATTTCTGCATGCGCAGGCGTTATGACTTTAATTGTCAATACTTTTTTATCATTAGACTTATTCAGAAGGGTATAAATAAAAGTATTGGTGATTTTACCGTCTTTAATAAAGAACGTAGATCCTGCCGGTTTGATGAACTTGGCTTCCATGGATCCTCTGTCGTACATTAAAAACCCAAGGAATCCAATGAGTAAAGCCAGAAAAACGGTGGTCGCTTTCATTCTTGAAGTGAATGTAAACTTTTCCCTGTTCTCAATCTCTGCTTCTGTAGCATAACGAACCAGTCCTCTAGGCATTCCTACTTTGTCCATTACTTCATCACAGGCATCAATACATGCTGTACAGTTGACACATTCAAGTTGCTGGCCATTTCTGATATCAATTCCTGTAGGGCAAACCACTACACATTGGTTACAGTCAATACAGTCTCCTTTTCCGGCAGCTTTTCGGTCTTCATTATTTCTCCATTTTGAGCGGCCTTCTCCTCTTTTAAAATCATAATATACATTAATAGTCTGCTTATCAATTAAAACCCCCTGGAGTCTTCCGTACGGACAAACCAGTGTGCAAACCTGCTCACGAAGCCATGCAAAAACAAAGTAAAAGGTCATCGTGAAAAAGATCATAGCCGTAAATTTGAGTGAGTTTTCAGCCGGACCTTCACTCATAATACGGAAAACCTCTTCATACCCTACGATATACATGAACATAAAGTGAGAAATAGCCAGCGATATGAAAAGAAATACCGACCATTTTGTCAGCCTTTTTCTTATTTTTTCAGTGTCCCACTCCTGTCTGTCGAGCTTCATCTGCTTATTTCGGTCACCTTCAATCCAGTATTCAATTTTACGGAAAATCATTTCCATAAAAAGAGTTTGGGGACACAGCCAGCCACAGAATATTCTTCCGAAAACCACTGTGAAGAGCATGACAAAAATAACCGACGTTACAGCTCCTAAAGCAAGAATAAAAAAGTCCTGAAGATAAAAAGACTGTCCGAAAATGAAGAATCTCCCGTCAATAACATTAATAAGCAGAAAAGGATTGTTATTGATTTTTACAAAAGGCAACCCAAAAAACAAAGCAAGCAAAACGTAGCTGGTGTAATTCCGGTAATTGGTATATTTTCCTTTGGGCTTTCTCGGGAAGATCCATTTTCTTTTTCCCGTTTCATCCATTGTTCCTACTGAATTTCTAAAATCTTCATTTTCGATTTCTAAAGATTTGATATTGTTGGACTCTGCACTCATTATCGTATGCTATAAAAGTATTAAGGTAATATTGTATCGTAAAATCAATTTTGTTTTTAGGACATTTTTTTGTGAAAAAAGTTATTGATCCTACTACTGCAAAGCTCCGAATTATATCTTCCCACTACTAATATGATCTACTTCAAAAATAGGACAATTGGGACATTTTTATTTGAGTGTTATATTAGATCAAAATGATAAAATAACTTTGAATCCTATTATTCAAATTGTAAATTGCAGTTTTAAAAATGAAGTATGAAGAATATCTGTAAAATAGGAATGATTGGTTTGGTTTTCGCATTGATAAATTGTCAATCAGTAAATTATAGTAAAATGTTTTATGAAGGAGTAAAACCTGAAAAGGTTTCAGATAAGTTTAGTTTTACGGAAGGACCGTCGGCAGATCATAAAGGAAATGTTTATTTTACAGATCAGCCTAATGATAAAATTTACTATTGGGACTGGAAAAGCAATCAGGTTATAGAGTTTTTGGATAAAACCGGAAGAGCAAACGGAACCCACTTTGATAAAGACGGCTATCTGATTACCTGTTCTGATGATCACGGAGAGATCTGGAAAATATCAAAAGATAAAAAAGTAGAGGTTATTCTGAAAGGATTTGAAGGAAAAAGATTGAACGGACCCAATGACGTATGGAATGATGCTTTAGGGGGAATGTATTTTACAGACCCTTTGTATGAAAGGGATTACTGGACTGACTTTAAGCAGGAAATAGCACATAAAAGTCTTTACTACAGAAATAAAGAAGGTAAAACAGTCAAGCTGGAAACTTTTACACAGCCCAATGGTATTGTAGGAAGTGAGAAATTAAAGAAATTATACCTCTCGGATATTGATGCCGGAAAAACCTATGTTTATGATATTCTTGGAGAAGGGAAGCTGTCAGAAAGAAAGCTTTTTTGTGAAATGGGTTCAGATGGAATGACTTTGGACAAACACGGAAATCTTTATTTAACAGGAGATGGAGTACATATTTTTAACCGGGACGGTAAGAAAATTTACCATATTTCCATTCCTGAAAAATGGACATCCAATGTAACATTTGGAGGAGAAAATAATGATGTTTTATTTATTACTGCTTCAACTGCTGTTTATACTTTCCCGATGAGAGTGAAAGGAATAAAGTAGTTTTACCCATACTGTTTTTACCATAAAAGTCACTGAAGTATTTATTTCTAAACACTTCAGTGACTTTTATGGATTGAAAATTAATTAATAAGATACGGTTCTTAATAACAGTATACTGAATCTTAATAAGCAACCTCCATTTTCACTTTTTTCCCTTTCAGTTTTTCATTCTGAAGTTTTTTCAGGGTAGCACCTACTTTATTTCTGGAAACAGCAACATAGGATGTGGTATCTTTTACCTCAATCAATCCGATGTCTTCTTTTTGGAGTTCCCCTTTTTTTATAAGATAGCCCACTACATCTACTTTATTGACTTTATCTTTTTTTCCGGCACTGATATAAATGGTTTGAAATGGTGTTTTCGCCGGAACTTTAGTAAAGCCTGCTACACTTTCTTCAGGTGTGTTATTTTTGATGAATGGGAAATTCTCATCTTCAGTCATGATAAGGTAAGCAAAACCTTTGGCATTCATTCTGGCGGTACGTCCGTTTCTGTGAATAAAAGCATCCTCTTTTGGAGGCAGCTGGTAATGTACAATAGATTCCACTTCAGGAACATCAAGTCCGCGGGAAGCCAGATCAGTCGTAATAAGAATTCTTGCAGAGTCATTTCTGAATTTCAGTAAAGCACGCTCTCTTTCATCCTGTTCCATGCCGCCGTGGAAGGTTTCCCTGTCGATACCTTTTTCTCTTAAAAGCTCAGAAATTCTGTCAACAGCTTCACGGTGATTACAGAAGATCAATGTTCTTTTATTGCCGATCTTGCAAATTAAATTGAATAAAGTATCTAACTTTTCCTCAGAAATAGTCATCACTTTTCGTAATTGGATATCCGGCTTTACTTCACTTAATTTTAAAAAATCAATGGTCTTTTCATTCTTTAAGCCTGTAAACTTGGGAATTTCATCCATTGCTGTAGCTGAAGTCAGAATTCTTTGTGAAAGACCTTTTAATGAACCGGAAATAAATTCCATATCCTCATGAAATCCTAGTTCTAAGGCTTTATCAAATTCATCCAGTACTAAAGTCTGAATCGTTCTCGGATCGAAATTGTTATTTCTTATATGGTAAGCAACCCTTCCCGGAGTTCCGATTAAAACAGCAGGTGCTTCAATTAAATTATTGACCTCAATTTTTTTATCATGTCCACCATAACATACAGAAACTTTGAAATCTGTTCCCATTGCTTTGAAAACCTGTTCGATCTGTAATGCCAGTTCTCTTGCAGGAACTAATAGTAAAGCCTGAACACCCTGCACATCTTTTTTCAGGTTTCTAAGAACCGGAAATAAAAAAGCAAGGGTTTTTCCTGAACCGGTAGGAGAGAGCAGGACGATATCGGTATTGTTTTCAGAGGCAGTGTATGTAGATTTCTGCATTTGATTCATTTCCTGAATCTGCAGTTTTTGATAAATTGATTCTAATTCCATGGTGCAAAGGTAAGAAATTAGGCGGTAGGTTGCAGCAAGGGATAGAGAAGTGAGTGTAGTGGTAAGCTGCCCCAATCTTAAAGTCCAGTATAATGATTCTCACTCTTATTTAATCCTGCTGAGTATTTCTTTTCCTCGTATTAAGGTCACCTTGTAAGAATCCTCAGGGTTGGACACCGATTTATTATAGTATTCTTTTGCTGTTTTATGATCTCCTTGTATGAGATTGATATACCCATACATTTCATAAATGAAATTTTTAAGTTTGGGATCCGGATTTTCTTTTTCGGATAAATATTTAAAAATTTTTTCTGCTGATTTAAGATTGGGATCGTGATATTGCTGTATTTCATATCCTTTTGGAAAACTGAACCAATAGTCCCACATTCCACCATGAGTATGCTCATTCCATGAATATTTTACAAGCTGCAAAGCAACCTCTAATAAGGCTGAATCTAAGTTTTTGTTCTGAGGAAGCTGTTTGTTGCTTTCTGCAAGATAATGATCAATGGTTGAATCTGTGCCTTTGGTTTTCATCTCCTGCAGGATAGATTCTTTTACATATAATGAATGATTCTTTGAAAAGCTTTCATAAGCAAAAGAAGCCGGAAAGTGGTCGCCCAGGTTTTCAATACGATATCCTTTTTTCAGTTCAGCTTTTAGATCAATTGTATATACATTATTATAATCGTGGAAAAGATAAACATAGATAATTCCTCTTTTTAGATCGCAGATCGTAGAGTATAAGGTTGGCAGATCCCCTTCCTGATGGGTTTTGTTTAAAATATTCTTAAAAAAATCCACATTGACAGTCTTTGAGGCAGAAAGTTCTTCGTTTACAATTTCCGGTCTTCTGCACGATAATTTCCCATTGATGCTATTGCAGTTGGCATTAACCTGAAACTCACCCTTTTTTTCAATAATACCTTCAGGATTGATCAAAACAGAATTTCCTTCTTTGTCGGCTAATAAAACTTGGGAGGGAGAGTTGTAGTCATACTTTTTGATAATAGCTATTGCTTCTTTTACGTTTTTACATTTTCCTAAAACGTCCCACATCAGAAAACCTTTGTAAAGGTTGAGCTGTTTCAATTTGCTGAGATCATAGTTGGCTGCAGCAAAATCAAAAAACAATCCATATTCATTCATCGCCGAAGCTACCTGCATATCAGGGCCTCCAAAACAAACAGATCCATACCTGTCTTTTGTGGAGGGGTTATACCATATCCTTGTAAACGGCGTAGTGTCATCTTCATTAGCTGCAGCAAACACTTCCCCTCCTCTAGAGCATGAGAAAATAGTACAGGCTCTTACGGAATTGATAGTACAGAGCAGTATGCCGATGGTGATAAGAAGGATTTTTTTCATGATTTATTTCTTTAGTAGGAAGCTCACTTAGTATGAAGTTCTTTTAGTAAAACAATTCTGAGGGTAAATGTATTACACTTCAACTTAAAATACTCTTAATATTTAATAAAACACTGTGAAAAATTCATTGTTGATATTAAAAAATTACGTAACTTTGCATCCACTTTTTGTGGGAGAGGTTTGATAGGGTAAAATATTAAAAATTAATTACTTCCGTATTTTTTAAATCCACATTTATTCAAACCATTAAAAAAGAAGGAATACAAATTTTATTAGAAAATGTCAAAAGAGACAAATTCAGCAGAGGTTATTTTAAACCAAAACGTAGCACCAGAACAATTTGATTGGGATTCATTCGAATCAGGTCTTGATGCAGATGCGAGAAAAGAAAAAAGCGACTTAGAAGAAATCTACAACGGATCTCTAAACAGCCTAAACGACAATGACGTTTTAGTAGGTAGAGTAGTAAGATTAACTGACAAAGAAGCTATCGTAGACATCAACTTCAAATCAGAAGGTGTTATTTCTCTTAACGAATTCCGTTACAACCAAGGCCTAAGTGTAGGTGATGAGGTAGAAGTAATGGTTGACAAGAGAGAAGACAAAACTGGTCAGTTACAGTTATCTCACAGAAAAGCTAGAACGCTTAAAGCTTGGGATAAAGTAAACGAACTTCACGAAACTGGAGAAATCGTTAACGGTTTTGTTAAGTCTAGAACTAAAGGAGGTATGATCGTTGACGTTCACGGAATCGAAGCATTCTTACCAGGTTCTCAAATTGACGTTAAGCCAATTAAAGATTACGATCAGTTCGTAGGTAAAACTATGGAGTTCAAAGTTGTGAAAATCAACCCTGAGTTCAAAAACGTAGTTGTATCTCACAAAGCATTGATCGAAGCAGATATCGAAGGTCAGAAAAAAGAAATCATCGCTCAGCTTGAAAAAGGACAAGTTCTTGAAGGTACTGTTAAGAACATTACTTCTTACGGTGTGTTTATCGACTTAGGAGGTGTAGACGGATTAATTCACATTACAGATCTTTCTTGGTCTAGAGTGAACCACCCATCTGAAATCCTAGAAGACGGACAAACTGTGAAAGTAGTAATCCTTGATTTCGATGACGAGAAAACAAGAATCCAATTAGGTATGAAGCAATTAGAAGCTCATCCTTGGGATGCTCTTTCTGCTGACATGAAAGTAGGAGACAAAGTAAAAGGAAAAGTAGTAGTTCTTGCTGACTATGGTGCATTCGTAGAGATCGCTCCAGGTGTAGAAGGATTAATCCACGTTTCTGAAATGTCTTGGTCTACTCACTTAAGATCTGCTGGTGACTTTGTGAAAGTAGGTGATGAAGTAGAAGCTGAAGTATTAACTTTAGATAGAGAAGAAAGAAAAATTTCTCTTGGTATCAAGCAATTATCTAAAGATCCATGGGAGAATATCGAGGTTAAGTACCCGGTAGGATCTCAGCATGTAGGAACTGTAAGAAACTTCACTAACTTTGGTGTATTCGTAGAGTTAGAAGAAGGTATCGACGGATTAATCTACATTTCTGATCTTTCTTGGACTAAGAAAATCAAGCACCCATCTGAGTTCTGTGCAGTAGGTGATAAATTAGATGTTGTAGTTCTTGAATTAGACATCCAAGCTAGAAGATTATCTCTAGGTCACAAGCAATTGACTGAAAACCCTTGGGATAAATTCGAAACTAAGTATGCTGAAGGAACTATCCACGCTGGTAAAGCTGTAGAAGTTCACGATAAAGGAGCTTCTGTACAATTCGAAGATGCTGAAGTAGAAGCATTCTGCCCTTCAAGATTATTAGAGAAAGAAGATGGATCTAAAATCAAAAAAGGTGAAGATGCTCAATTCAAAGTAATCGAATTCAACAAAGAATTCAAGAGAGTAGTAGTTTCTCACACAGGAATCTTCAGAGATGAGGAAAAGAAAAATGTGAAAGACTCTTCTTCTAGAAATATCTCTTCTTCAAACAACGAAGAAAGATCAACTCTTGGAGATATCGATGCATTAGCAGAATTGAAAAGAAAAATGGAAGAAGGTAAATAATCTTTGAAACCATTTATAATATGGAGCCGCTCATTTGAGCGGCTTTTTTTATGCTTTATAATGGATACAATCCCGATCACTTACTTTTATTAATTTATGATAACAGACGGGAGTTTTTTATTACTTTTTCATGGTCTAACGTTAATGAATGGTTAATGGTTAAATATTTTATGTTATGGATAATATTAATGTTATTTTTAATTCAACTTAATTTAAAATATTGATTTATGAAAAAAGCATTCTTATTTTTCTTTTTAGCCTGTCTGATGGTGGGAAGTTCTTTAAAGGCACAGACGGACTATATTATCTGTCTTGATAATGGTTCTACCATAAATAATGCACGCTTCCAGGAGATGAAGCTTACAGCGGCTAAATTAATTGAACGTATCATGGCATGTCATCCTAAAAACAGATATGCGGTAGTTCATTATGGAACAGGCCTGAATAACGGTCCCAGCTTAGGGCTTACTCCAAGAATATATATAGAGTCAGATTTTACTACACTTACCTTTCCGGAACCTTATCTCAATAGAAGGCTTAGCTATGGTCAGCATTTTAATGAAGCGTTGGGGTTAATAGGGAATGCATTGGATGGCAGTTATAGCCCGGAGATTGTAAGTCCGCAGACTTCATTACATAAAAATGGAAGCTCCAAACTTGCAGTATTGGTACTTACTGACGGCTCCAGAAATACAGGGGATTTACTTACAGGATCATATCTTGCGAATTATTATGATACAGCATTAAATACTCCGGGAGCATTTAAAAATGTGACAGACTTTAAAGTAAACCGGGGTGCTAAATTTGTAATGATGCATATGAGTCCTAATGCGCAGTCTTCTGCTACGGGGGCCTCTATTGCGAGTGCCGGAGGATCATATTCTGGGGGAGTTGAAACTAATGTTAATGACCCGGATTACGGAGTTTTACCAAGACTGTATTATCCAAGACCTCAATCTTTTGTATTTGAATCTGTGTCAGAGATGCCTAAAGTTGATGAAATAATTAATAGCACTTGTAATACCGGAGTGTGGGGAAGTTTGAAATTCTATTACGAATACAATAGTTGTGGAGTATCTCCAGACTTTAATATTTATGGTGATT
Organism: Chryseobacterium sp. KMC2; assembly: GCF_016756935.1. NCBI lineage: Bacteria > Pseudomonadati > Bacteroidota > Flavobacteriia > Flavobacteriales > Weeksellaceae > Chryseobacterium > Chryseobacterium sp. KMC2. Next base: position 353,092 of record NZ_JAESIT010000001.1, on the reverse strand, counting down.
ATACATTGCCTCCCGGAGCTACAGTGACCCACAGTAAAATGGTGGTTCGGGATATCAGTACAGGAGTGGATTACGGTATTTCCACAACTCCTACCTTCATCAGTGGTAATCAGGTGTATTTTCACTTCTATCCTTCGGATATTAATTTTCCTCCGGGATCTACAGCGAAATATAAATTTATCATGACCGTGCAGTATAGTTTTTCCAGTGGAACAATGGATGTAATGAGCTGGAATCATTATCCTATGTTCCCTTACGACCTGGATCTGGGAGTTTCATGTACAAGAGGAGTTCCTGAAGCTGCAGACAGCTCCATTAAAATTACACCTAACCCTACTGATGGCAAATTCAAGGGAGTTTTGAACAGAGAAATTGGATCGGGAAAGCTTGAAGTATTGGATTTGAATGGGAATGTATTGCTTACCAAAACGGTGGAAGGAAAAACATTTGATGCAGATTTGAAAAATAGACAGCAGGGTGTGTATGTTGTAAAAGTGACATCAGATAAAGGGGAAACAAACGTAGGTAGAATTATAAAAAAATAATTATTAGTAACGAAACTGTCCGTAAGGGCAGTTTCTTTTAATGAGTATTTTGGGTACAGAATGTAAGTAAAGAAAAATAATATGGCAGCTGCATACTGTCTTATACTCATAAAACAGAGTGTGGATTCTCTTTGTTGAGAAATATTCAATGGTTTATTTTGTTTTTAAATTCATATATATTAATTTATTTTAATTAAAAAGCTAATAATTTAACTTTTGTATTGTGAATTATTTGTAGATTAGCGGCTTTAATAATTGACATGAAAAATAAAACTTTACCTATTTTATTTGCTGTGTTTTCAGCATTTCCAGCTTTTTTGTTTGGACAAGATAATGAAAATTTGATTAAGGATTATATTTCTCAAAACAAAATGAGAGAATATAAAAAATCAGACCTTACTCATTTTATTATAGATAATGTAGATGACTCAAAGTCACTGAATGGGAATGTTGTAAAATTTGTACAGACCTATAACGGCCTACCAGTATACAGTTCTGTAGGAACAGCACTTATTAAGGATCATAAAGTTGTATATTATACAGACAATTTTATTAAAGATTATGTTTCAGCAACATCAAGTGTTGCCGTTATCAATAAAACTACGGCACTTCAAAAGATAGCAGAGGAACTAAATAATGCAGACATTGCTCATTTTACGATCCTGGAATATCTTGAGAAGAACAAAAAGAAAGGAACAGGATCGGCTAATCAAAGATTAGTATATGCCAATGATGGAAACGGGAATTTACGTCTCGTGTACGAATACAGTTTGATGGAGCCTAAATCTCCAAATCATTGGAATATTTTGGTTGATGCTTATAATGGAAATATCCTTGAGAAAAGTAATTTAACGTTATCATGTAATTTCCTTCCTGACGCATATGGCTCTGAGGCTGGGCATGATCATCATACACATCTTGAAAATTTACTTATTGGCCCTGATAATAAGACAGCTCAAAACAGCGCTTTCGTATTACTTCCGGACAATGCTTCGTATAACGTTTTTCCTATGCCTATTGAAGCCCCTACTTTTGGCTCAAGATCAATTCTTACCAATCCATGGATTTCTGTTGCATCTCCTGAGGGATGGCACTCTGATGGTGTTAATCATTACACCGTAACGAGAGGAAACAACGTTTTTGCTTATGAAGATGTTGCCGGAACAGCTTTAACGGATCCTGATTATCTACCCGGAACACCGGTAGATGGAGGTGCGGCAAGAAGCTTTGATTTCCCTTTTAGTATCAATGGAACTCCTGTGGCTAACAGAAATGCATCAATTACTAATTTGTTTTATCTGAATAATAGAATTCATGATGTTTTTTATCAGTTTGGATTCACAGAATCTGCTAAAAACTTTCAGCAGAATAACTTTGGAAAAGGTGGGGAAGATGATGATTCTGTATATGCGGAAGCTCAAGATGGTGGTGGTTTAAATAATGCCAACTTTTCTTCTCCGGCAGACGGATTTAACCCTAGAATGCAAATGTATTTATGGAATAGAGTGAATCAGTTGTTTTATTATAACACCCCTGCGGGAGCTGTTATACGTAAACCTAGGGCAGGAACTTCAGAATTTGGTGCTCCTTTAAGCGCTACCGGAATTACGGGTAATGTACAGTTATCTCCAGTGCCGGAAGGATGTACAGCTTTACCTGCAGGATCGCTTACAGGAAAAATAGGCTTGGTAGAAAGAGGAACATGTTCTTTTGTTGTTAAAACAAAAAACCTGCAGGATGCCGGAGCTACAGCTGTAATTATTTATAACAATGCAGTAAATGGAGAATCGATAGGTAATATGTCAGGAACAGATCCTGCAGTTACTATTCCTACTGTTCTAGTTGCCAAGTCTGAAGGAGATTATATTAATGGTCAGCTTACTGCTAATGTAACGGTAAATGTTACCCTTAAGGATGATCCGACTACCAGCGTAACACCGGATGGAAGTTTTGATAATGGTATTGTAACCCATGAGTATGGACACGGTATATCTAATAGACTTACAGGAACGGGTTCTAATTGTTTGAATGCAAACGTCAGCAGAGAACAGATGGGTGAGGGATGGTCAGACTTCTTTGCGTTAATGCTTACCAATAAAGCGGGAGATAATGCATCGGTGCCAAGAGGAATGGGAACTTATGTAGGAGGTCAGCCGATAGATGGAGGAGGTATCAGACCTGCTAAGTATTCTCCGGACCTTACCATCAATAATTATACCTATGGACGTACTAATGGTATGGTATATACTAATGCGAGTGGAGGGCTATCCCTTGATGTTCACTCTATTGGATTTGTTTGGGCCACCATGCTGTGGGATCTTCACTGGAAATATGTTGAAAAATATGGCTATTCATCTGATGTATTGGCAAACTCCACTAACGGAAGTAGCAGGGTATTACAGATCGTGACTGATGCATTGAAACTTCAGGGCTGTAACCCTTCATTCATTGATGGAAGAGATGCTATATTAGCTGCAGACGCAGCATCAAATCTAGGTCAGGATAAATGTATGATCTGGAATGTTTTTGCAAGAAGAGGACTGGGAGTAGGGGCTTCAGCAGGACTTAAAAACAATATCAATGACCAGGTGGAAAATTTCTCGGTACCGGCAGAATGTACGTTGGCTACGAATGAGGTGAAATCTGTAAAAGACAGCAAGATTTCTATTTACCCGAACCCTGCTAAAGATGAGTTTTACATTAACTTCCCAAGCAATGCCCTTGGAAAAGTAAGTGTGGAATTGTATGATACAAGTGGTAAGTTGGTTTCTTCCGAAGATAAAATTTCACCGGATGCTAAAAAAGCAATTTCTACAACTCATTTAGTCAATGGAGTATATATGGTAAAAGTAAAAGGACTTGGTTTTGAATCTACTTCTAAAGTAATCATAAAAAAATAATTAATTTTTATATCATTAGTAATTTCAGAGATCACCACAAGCTTGCTTGTGGTGATCTTATTTTATCTATTAAGATTAAGCTTGCAGGGTAGTTTAATTTATATGTCGTAACTTTGCAGGCTGTAAAAAAAATTATGAAGAAGAAAAATATACTAAAAGGTGTTTTATTTGTAGGAATTGGAGCTAGTATATATGGTATGTTAGCCACTTTTGTGAAAATGGCTTATCATGATGGCTTTACAACCTCAGAAGTTACCACTTCTCAGTTTGTATTGGGACTGCTTGGTTTGCTGATCCTGAATTTTATCCAGACGATTACCTCAAAACAAAAATTATCATTACCGAATTCTAAGGAAGTAAGGATGTTGATCCTTGCGGGAACTTCCCTGGGAGGAACAAGTTTGTTTTATTATATTGCTGTGCAGTATATCAATGTTTCCATTGCTATTGTACTGTTGATGCAGTCGGTTTGGTTCAGTGTAGTAGTAGAAAGTATTCTGGCAAAAAAACTGCCTAATGCAAGAAAAGTAGTTTCTGTAGTGATCGTATTGCTGGGAACAGTGCTGGCTACTAATCTTATTAATATGGAAATAGAACTGGATTGGCATGGAGTGTTCTGGGGATTAATGGCCGCTGCTTCATATACCTTGACGATGTTTACGTCCAATACACTGGCTACCCATCTTCCGGTATTCAGAAAGAGTATTATTATGCTGGCGGGAGGTTCTATAGTGGTTTTCACATTTTTATTCTTTGCGCAGATAGGCCCAATGTATTTTGATGGCTTAAAATCATTGTATTTAAACTTTACGGAAAATACAGAGCATATACACTCCTTTAATTATTCAATATTCTGGACATATGGATTTGTTTTAGCACTGTTTGGTACTATTATTCCACCAATCTTATTTAATATTGGTTTCCCTAATGCCGGTCTGGGACTTGGAAGTATTGTTTCTTCTCTGGAACTTCCGGTTTCAGTAACGATGGCTTTTGTTTTGCTGGGTGAAAAAGTGTTTTTGATACAATGGGTAGGTATCGTTTTGATTCTTTTTGCCATTGTTTTAATGAATCTGCCTTCCAAAAAAGAAAAGGGAATTTCCGTTGCAGAATTATCTTAAAAAATAATATTTAAATAAAAATAACAGTTGAAAACCGCTTCTTTTGAAGCGGTTTTTTTTAATTTTAATAACTAAAATAAAGTTCATGAAATATTTCAGAAATATAGTTGCGATGCTGGTGTTAACCGTTAGCCCGGGAGTAGCATTTTCCCAGGTAAAACCGTTAGATGCTGTACTTTCAGAATATAAATACCCTTACGATGTCCATTTTATCAGTTTACAATCTCAGAATAATGATATAAAAATGGCTTATATGGATGTAAAACCCAAAAATCCCAATGGAAAGGCAATTATGCTTCTTCATGGGAAGAATTTTAATGGGGCCTATTGGGAACACACGGCTAAAGATTTGTCTGCTAGGGGGTTCAGGGTAATTATTCCGGATCAGATAGGATTTGGTAAATCGTCTAAACCTCAGAATTATCAGTTCTCTTTTTCACAGCTGGCAGAAAATACCAAAGCCATATTGGATGAATTGAAGCTTGATAAAGTTATTGTCCTGGGACATTCAATGGGAGGGATGGTAGCTACCAGGTTTACTCTGCTATATCCGGAAAAAGTTCAGAAACTGATCCTTGAAAACCCCATAGGGCTTGAAGATTATAAAACCTTTGCCGGATATCAGACCATAGATAAGGCCTACCAGGCAGAGCTAAAAAATACCGCCGAAACCTATAAAAATTATCAGTTGAAATTTTATTATGACAATAAATGGAAAGATGAATATCAGCCCTGGCTGGATCTGATTGCCGGATGGACGCTTCATAAAGACTATCCACAGGTAGCATGGGATGCTGCCCTGACTACTGATATGATTTATAACCAGCCGGTTTGCTATGAATTTAAAAATATAAAGACTCCAACCTTACTGATTATAGGAACCAGGGACAGAACCGCAATAGGAAAGGATAGGGCTCCTAAAGCACTTCAACCTAAAATGGGGCAATACCAGGAATTGGGAAAGAAAACCCAGCAGGAGATTGCCGGTTCAAAACTTGTGGAACTTGAGAATGTAGGACATTTGCCACATATAGAAGTCTATCCTAAATTTTTTAAAGCTTTATATGACTTTATACAATAGGATAGAAATAAAAGGCTTAGTATTTCAAATATTTTACTGTTTGAAATGCTAAGCCTTTTTTATTTCTAAATTTGATTTTTTGTATAACATTCAAATCTTTATCCCAATCACATTCTTTAAGGATTTTTTTAATTAAAAAGATCATGTACTGATGATGTGCTTTCCTAACGCAAAGCTTTAGCTTCATTATCCATATTTTCAGGGAGCAAAGGATAGAACCAACTTCGTTGATTCGTCGAAGTGTATGGATAAGCATACATCCCACTTAAAATAAAGCGGAATTATTCATAAGCTTTGCGTTGATCTTTTTAATCAAAAAATAATTTCAAACTGACCTATTGAGTCTTATCAATAAAATATATAAGAATTCCCGAATAAAATTTAAACAGGCTCTAAGCTTTTAAGCTGTAAGCAGGTTGATAACCGGGATTTGTTATTTGTATATATTTCTGGTAATCATTTTTTTATAATAATATTTCACATTAGATTAATTCTTTTTCTCACTAAATATAAATAGGGCCATGACCCCAATTCCTGAAAAAATGAGAGAGGAAATTCCTAAGTTCTGAATATACCCAACGCTTACCAGTCCTGTTCCTATCATACTATAGTAGATAAGACCCAGCAGGGCTCCCGCACTTCCTGTTTCATTTTTATACTGTATCAGTGCTGTACTCAGGATATTGGGAATGGCAATACTGAATGCCATGACAATGAAAAAATAAGGGATTAAGAAGTATATTCCTTTACCTGCCAGTATCCATACAAAAGTAGAAGCGATACATGATCCCAGGGTGCTTATTTTAACTAAAGTTTTGGGTGATGCATTTTTTAATAACAGAAGCCTGTTAAGTTTTGCCCCTATAAACGTTCCTCCAGCCAGGATAATACTGCTGTATCCAAAAGCATAGGAAGAATAATGATTCTGTTTAAAAATAAAAGGAGCCAGCGCATAGTAAGAAAATAAGAGTACATTAAAACTCATAATTAATAAACAGCATTTGATTATTTCGCGGTCTTTAAGCATTCGTTTTAATAGATCAGTCAGAGTTCTCCTATTTATTTTTTTCCCCGGATAGCGGGTCTCAGATATCTTTCTTCTGGATAGGATATAAAATAAAACAGCCAGCAGATATAAGGTAATGAAAATACCCTGATGCCCTGTAGTAGAAGCCAATACAGAACCTGTAATCATGCCGATAACCGGGCTGATGGATAAACCTATTCCAATCCAGGAAAATACTTTACTGATATTCTCTTTATCATAACTGTCACGCAGAATAGTTTGGGTAACAATGGATCCTACAGAAATTCCAAACGCGGAAATAATCCTGGCAATAAGTAAGATGGTGAAGTTGGGAGCGAAGACAGCAGCCAGCGTTCCTACTCCATAGGTGATAAGCCCATATTCCAATGATTTTTTCCTTCCGATCCTATCGCACTGAACTCCCCAGAATGCCACTCCCAATGCAAACGCGATGAAATACAGACTGATAGTGAGTGCAGCTGATCCTTCTTTTACTCCAAAATGCTCCTGTACCAATGGTAAAGCAGGGCTATATATAGTCTCTGCAAACTGTGGAAGCATGACCAGCAGTATCATCAGCCAAAGGGGATTTGTCTTTTTCATTTTTTTCTGCAAAGTTTTGAAAAATTGAACGTATATTTATAATGATATAAAAACAAAAAATATCAAAAATAGGACATGGCTATACTGAAACAGGATCAGGAATTTGATGCGGATATCATCCCCGGAAAAGTCATAGGGATTGCTTCGGATATGGTTTTGCATGATTCCGGGTTTCATTTTCATCAAGCTAAAGCCCAGTTGCTGTATGCTCCTTCAGGCTGTATGACGGTTACGACTTCTGACAGACAGTTTGTTCTTCCGCCATTCAGAATGCTATGGATTCCTACCCATGAAATTCATAGGGTAAATTTTTGGAATATGGTGGCGTACAGATCGATCTATTTTGATGAAAGCTACGCTCAAAAATATATGAGCTCAGGACTTAAAGTTTTACATGTCAATTCTTTATTAAAAGAAATTATTGAAAGGATCTGCTTTTGGGAATGGACAGCTCCTGATCTTAATAAAGAGAATATTCTAAGCGTATTCTGGAACGAAATCATTACTGCACCTGAAGAAAAGCTAACGCTTATCATGCCTCAGGACATACGGCTAAAAAAAACAGTAGAGCAATGGACTTTGCGACTTTCTATACCACCTATGTTGACTCATCTGGCCAAAGAAATTGGCGCTGTTGAAAAAACGATAAGCCGTATTTTTAAGAAAGAAACCGGATTGTCTTATCAGGAATGGAGACAGCAATGGCGTCTCCAGAGATCGATTGAACTTTTAGTGGAAGGGAATTCTATTGGAGAGGCAGCTTATATTTTAGATTTCTCATCAGATAGTGCATTCATAGAGTTTTTCAAAAAGCACACAGGGTCTACACCTTTACAGTATCTGATGAAAAATGAGTAAAATGTACAGCAAACATCTGTATAAGACATACTTGTTTCCGAGCGGCCAGTGGAAGATTTGATAAAGAGGTCAATTTCTTGCCTTATGCAAAGTCTGTTGAAAAATAATTTGCATAAAATTGTATGACAAAACCATATTAAATACAAATCTTATGGAAAGTTACAGTACTATTATTGCAGTGAAAACAACAGCAGATAAGGTGTATGAAGCTCTGACCCATCAGGTTCCTCTCTGGTGGTCTGAAATGTTTAGTGGCTCATCAGCAGGGGCCGGTGCAGTATTCACTATAAGATTCGGGGAAAATATTCACAAAACAATACGGGTGGAAGAGTCGGTTCCCAATTCAAAAATAATCTGGTATGTGGAAGATTCATTGATTGCCCTTCCTGAATTAAAGAATCAGACGGAATGGATAGGTACAACAATAATTTGGGAGATAGAGCAGAAGGAAACAGATGTATTCCTGCATCTTACCCACCTGGGATTACACCCGGCTATTGAATGCTACGACATATGCTCTGAAGGCTGGATACAATTTACCGGAAGCCTGAAACAATTCCTGGAAACCGGAAAAGGAAATCCATATACAGCGTGACATTACCCCAATATTTATCACGTATAAAAAAAGAGACTATCTACGTATGTAAACAGCCTCTTTTTGTATGTATTGTTGTCTGAATTATTTCTTCTTGTAAGCAGCGTCTTTAATTCTTGCTTTTTTACCTCTAAGGTCTCTGAAGTAGTAAATTCTAGCTCTTCTAACTCTACCTCTTCTATCAACTTCAATTTTTTGAAGTGCAGGTAAGTTAATAGGGAATACTCTCTCTACACCTACATCACCACTCATTTTTCTGATGGTAAAAGTTTTTGTAGATCCAGCACCTCTTAATTGGATAACTGTTCCCTTGAAGAACTGAGTTCTTGTTTTTTGTCCTTCTTTAATTTCGTAATACACAGTGATTGTATCACCTGCTTTGAATTCAGGGAATTCTTTTTTTGTAATGTACTTGTCTTGTACGTACTTTAATAAATCCATTATTAATAAATAAAATGTTAAAGCTAAGCAACTTACACGCTTTTCGTCAGAGGTTGAATAACAGGTTGCAAATGTACAAAATAGTTTTTATATATACCAAACAAATAATGTAGTAAAAACTATAATTTTTTCATTGAGTTTTTGTTAAAAAATTAACATTTTCGTTAAGATTCCATCAGCCACAGTTTATATGGGAAGTCTACTTTTGCCCGAAATAAAAATCAGGATAAAGATTTTTAAAACACTGATTTACAATTTAAAACTCTATATGCTATTTTAAAATTAAACTACTATGAAACATTATTTCTTCTTTTTTTGTTTCGCGGTCCAGATGGCATTCGGGCAGGCTTTGTTTCCCTATCTGCAAAACCCTACTCCGAATTCTATGATCGTCAATTGGAAAACAGCTTCCAATAACGAAACAACCGTAATTTACGGAAATTCTCCAACGAATCTGAATGTAACTGTAACCGGGACAACCAATATCTTCTCAGATACAGGATATAATAACAATTACTATTATCACACGGCAAAAGTTACCAACTTACAGCCCAATACAAAATACTATTATAAGATAAAAACAGGAACCAGTGAGTCTGCAGTTTATAATTTCAGAACACTTCCTTTACCGGGGCAACCTGTAACGGCTGATGGGAAAATCCGTTTCCTTATCATGGGAGATAATCAGATCAAGGCAGAACCAAGATATGATACCCTTACTTTGAATGCTTTTAAAAAATTAAAGCAAAAGTTTGGTGCCACAGCCGACCCTTCGGATAATATTGCCCTTACGTTTATGGTAGGAGATCAGGTAGATGTAGGAACATTGGATCATTATGAAAATGTTCATTTTAAAAAGAATATCAAATTATCACCTTACCTGCCTATCCAGACAACCGTAGGAAATCATGAAACCTATGGAACTTTAGGAATGAATTCTTATTATGCTCATTTTTATATTGATGAGATTAAATATAAGAATATCACTTCCGGAAATGAGAATTACTATGCTCAGCAGGCAGGAAATGTATTGTTTGTAAGTTTGAGCTCCGAGCATACCGGTGCTGCACAACAGACCTGGCTGCAGCAGATTTTAAATGAAGCCAATAATGATCCTACGGTAGACTGGATTATCTCTTTAAGCCACAGACCCTATCAGGCAGAACAATATGTAGGAGATATTTCTACATGGGTAAGAAATAATGCGGTACCACTTTTAGTGACTTCTGATAAATACTTAATGCATGTAGGAGCTCACCATCACCTGTACCACAGAGGTCAGCTGAAAAATACACCGAATTATCAGATTATTTCAGGAGGAACTGCCTGGGATCAATATTGGGGAATGTCTAATGAGCAGGATTTTGATGATGTTCAGAAAACACTAACGGACTGGACGTACCAGATCGTAGAAGTAGATGTACAAAGCGGAAAGGTAGACGTAGAATGTTACTCTATCGGAGGTGTATATACTAAGAAAAACAATGAATTGGTAGATTCTTTCCACAGATATAAGAACCAGCCAAAACCTGCGAAACCATCTGTTACCAATACTTTTACCGGTCCAATTACCTTACCTTTGACATTGAATGGAAGTGCATTTTCATCTTCAAACGGGGAACTTTTAAATACCACTCAGTTCCTGATCAGTAAAGCAGCAGATTTTTCTGTCATTGAAAAAGAAGTCTACCGTGATTTTGAAAACTGGTTCGGAAAAGACGGTAACGGAAATCCGGATAAAGCCAAAAACCTTAATGATGGAGTAGATATTACAAAAGTAATGCTGGCAGCCAATTCTATCCCGAACGGTACTTATTATGTGAAAACAAGATACAGAGACAGAAATCTTGAATGGAGTGACTGGAGTGATGTAAAACAATTTGAAATTGTAGGAAGTGTGGTATCCAACCCTACATTTGCTTTAGACAAAACTGAATACACTCAAAGCGAACCTATTGTTGCCACTTTTACAGGAGGTCCCGGAAATCAGCAGGATTGGGTAGGACTTTATAAAAAAGGACAAACACCGGCCACTACAACTTCACAGGGATTTATCTATACCAACGGACAGACTGCAGGAACGGTTACTTTCAATAATGGTTTAGCTGCGAAAGGGCAGTACTTTGCAGGCTTTTTTGCCAACGGTGGATATACGGAAATTACCCCAAGAAAAAACTTCTATGTAGGCCCGAAAGTTCAGCTGCAAACTACTGCTGATGCCTATCCTGTAGGAGGGACTGTAGTGATTAATTTCAGCAACGGACCCAACCTGGTGAAAGACTGGATCGGGATCTATAAAATGGGACAGACTCCGGGAACCACAAATTCTTTAAAATGGAGTTATGTGACAACGGCATCAGGAACTCTTAATTTTACAGGTCTTCCCAAAGGATATTATTATGCTCAGTACCTACTGGAAGATGGTTATACCGGAATTGGGGAGAAAGTATTCTTTAAAGTAGGAGACATTGTTACCGAATTATGGACCAACAAACCTGTTTATACCCTTGGAGAGAGTATTACTGCATCATGGACAGATTCTCCGGGAATTATTAAAGACTGGTTAGGAATTTATCCGCAAAATATTCAGACTCCGGATGATAATTTTGTTTCCTATACTTACTTTGACGGGATTACACAGGGAACAAAAACAATTCAGGGAACGGCAGTACCTGCCACACCGGGCAATTATTATATGGTGATGTTTACCAATGATTCTTATACCGAGGTTTCAAACAGAGTACAGTTTCAGGTGACTTCACCTACTTTAGGAACAGAGGAGACAAGAAGTACCGAAAAGAATGTAGTGTTATATCCAAACCCTACTAAACCGGGAGAACCTACTTTCATTAAGAGTGATTATCCGATTGAGAAAATTGAATTGGTATCCGCATCAGGCGAATTGCTGTATGTATCAAAAAATATCAATAATCAACGTTTCTCTTTAGTGAATGAAAACCTTCCGAAAGGAGTATACTTTGTGAAAGTACATGGTAGAAAATTATTTACTTTAAAATTGATTATTCAGTAAAAAGGAAATTAACATAAGAGATAAACAGGCTGCCAGAAATGGCAGCCTGTTTTTTTGCAGTAAATAAAAAGGTTTTGCACATCATACCTGACCTTTGTAGGATACTGACCTTTTATTTTATAAAAAAGCAGCCTCAAAAACTGAAGCTGCTTTTCGTATCATAAAGTGATTGAGATGTTATTCAAAATCTGGGTGTAAATACTCTTCGAGAATAAAAGTTTGATTATCCGTAGCAAAAGAATTCTCCCCGGTATCTGCCAGAATCTTAGTATCCTGAAGAAGTTTTCCTTCCGAACTGTAAATTTTTAATAAGATCCATTTTCCATTGCGCTCAAGCTCCCTTGCTCCGCTGGCTAATTTGAATTTGATTTTTCCACTCTGAAGAATGCCGGCTTTTACAGAAGATTTGTTGGCCGGCTTTCCTTTTACATACTGTACAACCTGTGCTGTAAAACTGTAATCATCGTCTCCATCTTCGCTTAATGGTTGGTTATAGGTATATAAAATTACTCCTTTATCATCATAAACCGTTGCATCATAAGCATCCTGTTTAGAGTTTAATTTCTTTTCGGATTTCAGTTTTTTTTCCTCATAATATACTTTGCTGCTGACTAAAACGGCATCCTTATACTGTTTTTCGGTAAGTCCATCATAGGAAGTCCCGCTAAAAGGCAAATCATCTTTATATGTCAATGTGGACCTTAATTTACCTTCCGGCGAATAGTATTTAATTTCCTGGGTAGAACCGTCCTTTAGCAACGTTTCCGTAGAAAGCTTCCCGTTTTCGTCAAATACTTTATTAAGTGTAACGAGTCCGTTTTTATAAACATCAACGGTTGAAATATAGCTGTAATCATAGCTAAACTGATAGTCATCACCGTCCATAGGGGTATAGGTATCACTTTCTTTATCGTATTGATAAATTAAATGGGCTATTTTTTTTCCGGATTCATCATATGTGGTTTTATAGCCGTCTTTTTTATTTCTTTTCTGTTCCTGCAGAATTTTTCCATTCTTTCCATAGATAACACCTTCTTTTATGCTGCCATCGCTTTTATATTTTTCAATTTTGGAAACCCTCATCGGGTTATAGTAATATTCTACTTGTGTGCTTTCACTACCGGATTCAGAGGTTGCACTGCCAATATACTTACCCTTTTCACCATAGTATTTATTTTCATAGCCCCCATTTTTATTGATAATGGATTCAGATCTGATCCCTTTGATATCCTCGTCATAAATAATCGTTTGGGTTGGTGTAGAGTTTTCATATAGAGTGAGAGAGTTGTAGTAATACTCACTTTCCGGGTCTTTATAGCTAAAGGATTTTCCACTGAACGTACCGTCAGCCTTATATACTAAATCTTCTATCAGTTTTCCGCTGGCATCATAAGATTGAGAAGGACCTACCTGTTTGCCGTTGGAGTAGGTGACGAAGTTCATAATCTTGCCTTCAGGAGTATACCAGGTTACTTTGCCTTCGAAAACTTCACTGTTTGGAGTGGTATCAGAAGCAAGACCTTCCATTTGCAGCGTTCCGTTTTTATAGAAATCTTTGATGAGGGTAAGTTTACCTTTGGGAGTAGTCTCGCGGTAATATTCCATATTAGCCTGGGTTGTTTTTTCCCAGTTTTCATCAAAATAAGTTTTTTCCTGTGCATATACGTTGATGCTGAGTACTAGAGCCAGTAACGCTGACGTAAATAATTTTTTCATGCTTTTTTATTAAGTTTATGGTTTATGTGCTGATTAGTGTGTTTTCGTATTGAAAATAGACAAGCCTATAAGGTCGAAAAGGATAGTAGGGCAGAGACTGGGCTGCCGGGAAATAATTTTACATTGAAATTGTGTTTACATAAATTACATCGGAAGTATAGTGTATAATATTTCTGAATTTACAGCTTCAAATATAAATCAATTTGTTGAGAAATACGAAAAAAATGAACAGACTTGTTCGTTTTTAGCAGTAATAATTTGATTTTTATGGCTTTAAATAGTAAAAAAGAACCATTTGGTAAAATAGGGAATTCAGTATCATTTCCCATCATCATATATATGGGAAAATTTATTAAATTTAGCCAACAGAAAAATCTAATATTTCATGATAGATAAAAGAGTAAAAAATGCAAAGGAAGCCATCGACGGAATTAAAGATGGGATGACATTGATGCTTGGAGGGTTTGGGCTTTGCGGTATCCCTGAAAATTCAATCAATGCTTTGGTAGAAAGTGATGTGAAAGAGCTGACTTGTATTTCAAACAATGCAGGAGTAGATGATTTCGGGTTAGGATTATTGCTTCACAAAAGACAGATTAAAAAAATGATCTCTTCTTATGTAGGCGAAAATGCTGAATTTGAAAGACAGATGCTTTCAGGTGAATTGGATGTTGAGCTTACTCCACAGGGAACTTTAGCAGAAAAATGCAGAGCAGCTCAGGCCGGAATTCCAGCTTTTTATACGCCGGCAGGCTATGGTACTGAAGTTGCAGAAGGGAAGGAGGTAAAAGAATTTAACGGAAAACCACACATCCTGGAACATGCTTACGATGCAGACTTTTCTATTGTGAAAGCATGGAAAGGGGATCATGCCGGAAACCTTATTTTTAAAGGATCTGCCAGAAACTTTAACCACCCTATGGCGGGAGCCGCTAAAATAACCATTGCCGAAGTAGAAGAGTTGGTGGAACCGGGAGAACTGGATCCTAATCAGATTCATATTCCGGGAATCATGATCCAGAGGATTTTCCAGGGAGAAAAATTTGAAAAGAGAATAGAGCAGAGAACAGTGAGAACTAAAGAGTAACTCCTGATTATCATAAAAAAATAAAGCGCTGAATGTATTTTCAGCGCTTTATTTTTTTATGCTTGTGAAATAAGCGTTTTCCTTTCTCCGATTTGTTGTCGCCACATGGCATAGTACAACCCTTTTTCAGAAATTAAGTTTTCGTGAGATCCTGTTTCCACGATTTGCCCACGTTCAAGAACATAAATTCTGTCTGCATGCATGATCGTACTTAAACGGTGAGCAATGAGAACGGTAATTTGTTCTTTTTCTTTTGAAATATCTTTTATCGTAGAAGTTATTTCTTCCTCAGTAATACTGTCCAATGCTGAAGTTGCTTCATCAAATATCAATAGATGGGGTTTTCTTAAAAGTGCTCTGGCAATGGCAATTCTTTGTTTTTCACCACCACTCAGTTTCAGTCCTCCTTCTCCAATCACTGTTTCGATACCCTTTTCTGCTCTTTCCAGTAATGCGGTACAGCTGGACTTCTGCAAAGCTGCCGCCAGTTCAGATTCTGTAGCTTTCGGATTGACAAAAAGAAGATTTTCTTTAATGGTTCCTGCAAATAGCTGGGTGTCCTGAGTTACAAAACCAATCTGATTTCTCAGTTCATCAAAATCAAATTCTTTTCCATTAATGGTATTATAAAAGATATTTCCTTCCTGAGGCCTGTAAAGTCCCACCAGTAATTTGACCAATGTACTTTTTCCAGAACCGCTGGGTCCCACAAAAGCAATGGTTTCTCCATTTTTAACGTCAAAAGAAATATTATTCAGTGCCTTATACTGAGCCGTTTGATGTTTGAAAGAAACATGCTTAAACTCCAATTCCTCAATAGCACCAATCTGCTTGGGATGAAGAGGTTTTTCTTCCACATTTTTTTTCATTAAACTGTCAAAATTGAAGAGAGAAGCCTCAGCTTCACGGTAAGAAATGATGATATTCCCAATTTCCTGCATCGGCCCGAAAATGAAAAAACCATAAAACATCAGAGACAGGTATTGTCCGGGAGTCACAACATTTTTAAAAATTAAAAATAATAAGGTCAGCGTGATCAGCTGTTGAAGAAAATTGACCATCGTTCCCTGAATAAAACTTAAAGAACGGATGCTTTTAACTTTTCTAAGCTCAAGACCCAAAATTTTGTAGGTATTATTGTTCAATCGGATAACTTCCTGATTGGTGAGGCCTAAACTCTTTACAATTTCTATATTTCTTAAACTTTCCGTTGTACTTCCCGCTAAAGCCGTAGTTTCAGAAACAATATTTTTCTGAATGCTTTTTATCCTTTTACTTAGTAAATTGGTGATAAATGCGATCAGAAATATTCCGCAGATATATACCGGCATAATCGACCAATGTAAACGGATAGCATACACAGAAACGAAAATGATACTGACTAAGATTCCAAAGAAAATATTGATGAAATTGGTGATGAATTTTACAGAATCCTCTCTTACTTTCGTTAAAATAGATAATGTTTCACCACTCCTTTGATCTTCAAATTCCTGATAAGGCAGTGCCATGGAGTGCTTTAAGCCGTCTGTGAAGATTTTTGCCCCAAACTTCTGGGTGATAACACTTACCACATAATCCTGAAAAGCTTTGGCAATTCTGCTTACCATTGCTGTTCCGATAAGCAATCCTAAAAAGTAAAAGGCACCATGGTATATTTTGTTTCCGTATAAATAGTCATCCAGATTTCTCGGTAAGAGTTTTTCTTTATCAAAAAAATTAGGATGGGTGACCAACTGGTCCAGGATATTCCCTGTAATTGCCGGAGCAAATAATGAGAAAACCTGATTAATAGTTGCCAATAGCAAAGATATAATGATCAACCATTGGTAAGGTTTAAGGTATCTTAAAAGTATTTTCATTCTAGTAAATAATGTTGCAAAATTACAGATATTATTTTAACTAACACTGTTAATTGTCAAGCGCAACAAAGACCTTTTGTATTCAGTTGAAAATAATTAAATTGCAGTCTAAGTTTTTATTATGCTTACAAAAGAACAAATTGCCAAAAGAATTTCAAAAGAACTGAAAGATCGCTATTATGTAAACCTGGGAATAGGAATTCCTACATTGGTTGCCAACTATGTTCCGGATGGTATTTCCGTAGAATTCCAAAGTGAAAACGGAGTTTTGGGGATGGGACCTTTCCCTTTCGAAGGTGAAGAAGATGCAGATATCATCAATGCCGGAAAACAAACAATCACTATTTTAGAAGGAGGCTCATTCTTTGATTCTGCATTCAGTTTCGGAATGATCCGTGGTCAGAAGGTAGATCTTACCATTCTTGGGGCTATGGAGGTTTCAGAGAACGGAGATATTGCCAACTGGAAAATTCCTGGAAAAATGGTGAAAGGAATGGGAGGGGCTATGGATTTAGTAGCTTCTGCTGAGAATATTATCGTAGCCATGATGCACGTCAACAAAGCAGGAGAAAGCAAAATCCTGAAAAAGTGTACACTTCCACTGACAGGAGTCAACTGTGTAAAAAGAGTGGTTACTGAATTAGCCGTACTGGATGTTACTCCCGAAGGTTTCAAACTAGTGGAAAGAGCTCCCGGTATTTCAGTAGAACATATCATCAATGCTACAGAAGCGGATCTGATCATCGAAGGAGAAATTCCTGAAATGCAATTCTAAATAAAACAAAAAGCCTTGTCACTGACAAGGCTTTTTTATGTGATATAAATTCTTCTAATAGGTTGTAAACACATACCGATCTGCACGAGTTTAGAATTTTCAGAGAACAGAATGTATGGTTAGCGAAGAAATCCGGATTCTGAATTTTTGTTTCAAGACAAATGAAATTTATTTCCCATCCTGCGCCCCAAAAACTTTCTGCAAAATGCTTGTCGTTCTCATTGCCGGAGTGTTTCTGATTCCACTTTCCTTCTGAGCCACCATTTTGAAAACTCCATTGATGGTTTCTGTAGTAACATATTCGTTAAGGTCAGTAGTTACGGCCTGTCCTGTGAAGGTATTGTATTTTGAGATAAGGTTCTTCCATACTGTGTCTGCACCTACTTTCCCAAGAGAAGCTTTTACTTTAGGCTGAAAAGCAGTAAATAGCTGACTTTGGGTTTTGCCCTGAAGATAATTGGTCGCAGCATTATCAGTACTCAACAGAATGTTTTTAGCATCTGTAATCGTCATAGAGGTAATGGCATTGGTAAAGATAGGGGCAGCTTCTGTTACCGCATCTTCTGCAGCTCTGTTTAGTAATTTTACCCCTTCATCAGCAAGACTTCCCATTCCCAGAGAACGTAAGGTCGTATCAATTTTTCTTAATTTTTCAGGCATTAAAATTTTTACAGCTTCATTCTTGAAAAATCCATCGGTTAAAGCCAGTTTCTTCACTCCATCAGTGACTCCAATGTTTAAAGCTTCTTTTAATCCTGATGAGATCTGTGAAGACGTAAGATTACCAAGATTGGCAGTTGAAGTAGCAGATGTCTTCGTAGAAGTAGAAGGAGTGGTCGCTGTTGTTGTGGCTGAACCTTTTGTTTTTACAGGAGCATTAAGATCAACACCTGTTTTATCTTTCACTGTAGACTTTAAAATATCTAAAAACTGAGCCTGTGTAGAAATTGAAAATAATAACCCGGCTGCTATAAAAATGTTTTTTTTCATCGTATTTTTTTTACAAATTTAAATGTTTATTCTTTGTAGTTGCTTACACTTAGCAAAAAATAAACCACAATTTTTTTTACCCCTGGGATTACTTCAATCTTCTTAAAAAGTTATTCTTAAATGTTTATCGATTTTTCATTATCTGTGAGGCCGGTTGTAGCTTTTACCAGAAAAAGTTTTTAATTATCTAAAATGAGTCAATAAGTTTTAGAAAATAATTATCTTAGCTAAAACCTTAATCATACTTAAATGCAACGTTTTCTTTTTTTATTTTCTATTCTTTTCTCAACTGTTTTGGGGGCTCAAAAGAAGCTTAATCTGATTCCTTATCCACAAAATATAACCTTGGAAGATGGAGTGTTTATCATTCCGGAAACATTGATACTGAGTGATCAGCTTCCAAAAGAAGAAACAGACTATTTCAAAAAGCGTCTCGGCTCACTGGTTAAATTTAAGTACAGCAGTAAAAGAGAAGAGGCTCACCTTACCCAGGCATTGGTTCCACAGCCCAAAATTCCTGTGACTACTGAAGAGGTGAAAGGAAAATATACACTTTCCATTTCATCAAAAGGAATTTTTATCACGTCTCATACAAAACAGGGATATTTTCTGGCACTTCAGACCTTGCTTCAGCTTTTTGAAGAACATAGAGAAGATAGAAAAATTCCAGCATTAAGAATTGAAGATCAGCCCAAGTTTGCATGGCGTGGTATGCACCTTGACGTTTGTCGCCACTTTTTTACAGTGGATGAGGTGAAACAGTATATCGATTATCTGGCGATGTATAAATTAAATACTTTTCACTGGCATTTAACCGATGATCAGGGATGGAGAATTGAAATTAAAAAATATCCGAAACTTACGCAGATAGGTTCCAAACGTAAGGAATCTATGATTGGAGCTTATGTTGATAACACTTTTGATGGAAAACCTTATGGGCCTTATTTTTATACCCAGGCACAGATCAAAGATGTGGTGAAATATGCGCAGGAAAGACATATAACCGTTGTTCCGGAAATAGAAATGCCGGGACACGCTTTGGCAGCTTTATCAGCATATCCTGAATTGGCATGTACCAAAGGACCTTTTGAATCCGCTACAAAATGGGGTGTTTTTGATGATGTTTTCTGCCCTAAAGATGAAACTTTTACCTTTTTGGAAAATGTTTTAGATGAGGTGATTCAGCTGTTTCCTTCCCAATATATCCATATTGGTGGTGATGAATGTCCGAAAACAAGATGGAAAGAATGTGCCCACTGCCAGGAATTGATTAAGAAAAATAATTTAAAGGATGAACATGGCCTGCAAAGCTATTTTATTCATAGAATAGAAAAATATGTAAACAGTAAAGGCCGAAAAATCATCGGTTGGGATGAGATTTTGGAAGGAGGATTAGCTCCAAATGCTGCTGTAATGAGCTGGACTGGAGTAAATGGTGGTATTGAAGCCGCAAAATCAAAACATTTTGCAGTAATGACACCGGGTGCATACTGTTATTTTGACCATTATCAGGGAGATCCGCAATCAGAGCCCAATGCTTTTGGGGGCTTTACACCACTTGATAAAGTGTATTCTTATAACCCTATCCCTGCTGAATTGAATGCAGAACAGGCAAAATACATTATGGGAGTTCAGGCGAATTTATGGACGGAATATATTCTGGACTTTAAACAGGTACAGTATATGATATTCCCAAGGTTACTGGCTCTTTCTGAAGTAGGATGGGGAACCTCAGATCCTAAAAATTATAAAGAATTTGAAAACAGAGTGATCAGCCAGTTCAGAGTTTTGGATAAAATGAAGGTGAATTATGCCAAGAGTATTTACAATATCTCAGGAAAGGTAATTCCGGCCAATAATGGTATTGCTTACGAACTATCCACTTCACAAAATTCAGATGGGATCAGATATACAGTAGACGGAATAGCTCCCACCATCAATTCTAATACCTATCAAAAACCTGTTTCAATTCCGGGTTCTTTAACAATTCAATCCGCATATTTTGAGAATGGTCAGCTGAAAAGTGCTGTTTCATCTCAGGAATTTAGCATTTCGAAAACGACAGGAAAAAAAATCACTCTTGAGCAACAACCGAGCGAAAACTATTCCTTTGGAGGTGCTTTTACTTTAGTAGACGGTATTATAGGTAATGTAAAACAGCTTGGTAAAACATGGCTGGGATTTCAGGGAAAAGATGTGGTGGCAACCATAGATTTTGGACAGAAAACAGGTTTCTCAGAAGTTTACTTTAATACCCTGGAAAATAAAGGAAGCTGGATTCATCTTGCTAAATCGGCCAAAATTTTTGTGTCCGATGATAATAAGAATTTTAAACTTATAAAAGAGATCGGAAAAGAAGAGATTCAAAATGCCAAAGGGAAAATAAAATTGAATGCAGGTTCTCAAAATGCAAAATACCTGAAGGTGATCATAGAAAATGCAGGAATTATTCCGGCAGGAAATCCTGGAGCTGATTCAAAAGCGTGGTTGTTTGTTGATGAAATTGGTGTACTTTAGCCAAAATTGAAATAAAATGCAGGACAGCGTACTTTATTCAGAATTCTCATCATCACCGGATCTTGTAGAAAAATTGTACCGGGTGGGAGTAACGAAAAATTACAGTGAAGGAGATATTATTTTAGACGAAAATGCCTCTATACGTTCTATTCCTATTGTAATGAAGGGAATGATCAAGGTGATCAGAACGGAAGAAGATGGCCGGGAAATCCTGTTGTATTATATTAAATCCGGGGAAAGCTGCATCATGTCCTTCCTTGGTGGAATGCACAATGAGAAAAGTATCGTTAAAGCTGAGGTAGAAGAAGATGCGGAGATTCTTTTTCTTCCGGTAGATCAGGTTTCCCTTTTTATCAAAGAACATCCGGAATGGCTGGATTATATTTTCAGGCTTTACCATAAACGTTTTGAAGACTTACTGGATATCATCAATGCTATTGCTTTTAAAAAAGTGGATGAAAGATTATTGAAGCTGCTCTATAAAAAATCTGAAATTACCGGCTCCGAAACGATCAGTACCACCCATGAACAGCTTGCCAATGAACTGGGAACAGCCAGGGTAGTGGTATCAAGGCTTCTTAAACAACTGGAAGAGGAAGGAAGACTAAAACTGGGCAGAAACAAAATCGTTCTCCTGAAAAAAGACAATGGGTAGCAAAACCCCAGGTTAATAATAAGCACTCATATTCCCCTCCATCGGAGAGGAGGCAAATCAAAGATTTGACGGGGTGGTTATATCACATCCTTTAATCTCATCACAATATTCTTAGGTTGAAAAATCTTCCACTATGATAATAATGGTGTTATTTGTGTTTAGCTTCTTCGTTATGTAACAAAAGTAGCTGTGGCTGTTCTTAAATATTTCCATTTTTGCATCATAATTATTTGAACAAATGGAAATCATAGGTTATGCAGCCGCAATTTTAATAGGAATTTCTCTTGGATTGATTGGCGGCGGCGGAAGTATTCTGACAGTTCCTGTATTGGTTTATCTTTTTAGGCTAGATGCTTTTCTGGCAACAGAATATTCTCTTTTTATAGTAGGAATAAGCAGTGCGGTAGGCTCTTTGTCATATTTCAAAAAAGGATTGATCAATAGTAAAATGGCATTAATCTTTGGATTGCCTTCCATTATTTCAATTTTTCTCACCAGAAGCTACCTGCTGCCTTTAATTCCTGAAGAAGTTGCCAGAATAGGTACTTTTATAGTCACCAAAAATATTTTTCTCCTCCTGATTTTTGCAGGCTTAATGATTCTGGCCTCCTATAAAATGATAGGAAATAATTCTCCTCTGAAAACTTTAGAGACCCGATCAGAAAGCCGTAAAACTTTGTTGGCCGCCGGACAGGGCGTAATGGTGGGTATATTGACCGGATTTGTTGGAGCAGGAGGTGGTTTTATGATCATTCCGGCATTGGTAAATCTGTTGAGAATTCCTATGAAAACAGCAATAGGGACTTCTTTGGTTATTATTTCTCTAAACTCTCTGATCGGTTTCTTCTCTTCCGTGCACAATACAAAAATAGACTGGAATTTACTGGTATCTGTTACAGCTATTGCTGTCATAGGAATTATAATAGGCTCGCAATTGTCAAAAAAAATAGATGGCAAAAAGTTGAAGCCAATATTTGGATGGTTTATTCTGGTGATGGGTATTTACATTATTACCAGGGAAATATTTCTATAAGTATTTATGTAGTGGAAAGAGTACTTAATTTTTATGAAAACCATAGATTTTCATCTTCTGTGAACTTGTTATGCAACAGTTTCTAAACTTTCTTAAGTGAACTAAAGTGTTAAAGAAATCTTTTGTGCCTTTTGTGGTTAGAAAAGGTAGATAGCTGTTTCAAAATTCTGCTATGTAACAAAAGTAACTGTAGGAGAAAACAGAAAAAGGGAACTTTGTATAAGAAAACAAAATCAAAAATAAATAAAATGAAAATAGAACAGATTTATACAGGATGTTTGGCCCAGGGAGCATATTATATTACTTCAGCCGGAGAGGCGGCAATTATTGATCCACTTAGGGAAGTGCATCCTTATCTGGAAAGATTGGAAAAAGATAAGGTTCAACTGAAATTCATCTTTGAGACTCATTTTCATGCCGATTTTGTCAGCGGACATGTTGATTTAAGTAATAAGACAAAAGCCCGGATTGTATACGGGCCTACTGCTCAGACTGAGTTTCAGGCTATAATAGCTGAAGACAATCAGATATTTGAAGTGGGAAATATTAAGATTAAAGTTCTTCATACACCCGGGCACACAATGGAAAGCTCTTGCTACCTGCTGATTGATGAAAATGGAGAGGAAAAAGCCCTGTTTAGTGGTGATACTTTATTTTTGGGAGATGTAGGACGTCCGGATCTCGCTCAGAAAGCAGCAGAGATGACCAAAGAAGAGTTGGCAGGGCTGCTGTACAATAGCTTATATAAGAAAATTTTACCCCTGAAGGATGATATAACGGTATATCCAGCCCATGGAGCAGGCTCTGCCTGTGGAAAAAATATGCAGAAAGAAACCATTGATACATTGGGAAATCAGAAAGAAACCAATTATGCACTCAATCAAAAAGATAAAGAAAGTTTTATTCATGCCGTTACAGATGGGCTTCTGCCTCCACCAGCTTACTTTGGAATGAATGTGCTGATGAATAAAAAAGGATATCATAGCTTTGATGAAGTGCTGTCACAAGGGCTACACGCTCTTGTTCCGGAGCAGTTTGAAGAATTGGCAGAAGCTTCAGGTGCATTAATTTTGGATGCAAGAAGTAACGGTATATTTGCCAAAAGTTTTATCCCTCAATCTGTGAACATAGGATTAGATGGTGATTTTGCTCCGTGGGTAGGAACACTGATTGGAAACGTTAATCAACCTGTTCTGCTGGTAACAGACTTCGGAAAGGAAGAAGAAGCTGTAACAAGGTTGAGCAGAGTAGGTTTCGATCATATTTTAGGCTTTTTAGAAGGAGGTTTTGAAGCATGGGAGCAAAGCGGAAAAGAAACAGACTCGGTAAAGCGAATTACTGCAGACCGGTTTGAGAAAGAAATAAAAGATAAAGAGGTTCAGATTATTGATGTAAGAAAAGAAAGCGAATACAGTGCTGAACATGTAGATAATGCCTATAACAAGCCGTTAGCCTACATTAACGAATGGATCAACAGGATCAACGCTGAAGAACATTTTTATCTGCATTGTGCCGGGGGGTACAGAAGCATGATGGCTGCCAGTATTCTTCAGGCAAGAGGCTACAGGAATTTTACAGAAATTGAAGGAGGTTTTAAAGCCATAGCTTCTACCGATGTTCCTAAAAGTGATTTTATGTGTCAGAATAAAATTTTAAATAAATTAGACTAAAAAAATAAACATGTTGGAGATTATAAAAGAACCATGGCCCTGGTATATTGCAGGTCCGCTGATCGGGCTTACTGTTCCCGCATTACTGATTATGGGAAATAAATCCTTTGGGATAAGCTCCTCGCTGAGGCATATATGTGCTGCCTGTATACCGTCCAATGTGAGCTTTTTTAAGTATGACTGGAGGAAAGAAGCCTGGAATCTATTTTTTGTGTTGGGGATTTTCTTCGGAGGGTTTGTCGCGGCTCATTTTATGATTAATCCAGCAGAAATCACTGTTAATCCTCATCTGAAAACAGAATTGGCGGGCTATGGAATTACAGATTACAGCAACCTTGTTCCTGTAGAGCTGATGAATTTCCAAAATGTGCTTACCCTGAGAGGGTTTATCATAATGGTGGTGGGTGGATTTTTGGTAGGATTCGGAACCCGATATGCAGGAGGATGTACCAGTGGACATGCTATTATGGGGCTTTCCAATTTACAGTGGCCATCTTTAGTCGCTACCATCTGCTTTATGGCAGGAGGATTTTTAATGGCCAACCTTATTCTGCCGGTTATCCTTTCCTTATAAGTCTAATTTTAAAAACTGAATAAAAAGTAATGATAAAAAAAATAGATCAAAATAATGATACAGTTGATACGGAATATATCGGTATGAACAATAATAAATGGTATCATCACCTGAAGTATCTTATTGCAGGAGTAGTATTCGGAATTATTTTTGTGAAGGCCGAAGTGATCAGTTGGTTCAGGATACAGGAAATGTTTCGCCTGCAATCTTTCCATATGTACGGAATTATCGGAAGTGCTGTTTTAGTGGGAATAATTTCGGTATGGCTGATCAAAAAAATGAATATAAAAACAATTGACGGAGAGCCTATTACACTGGTTCCTAAAAAATTTAATAAAGGCCAGATTTACGGAGGTTTGATTTTTGGTTTTGGATGGGCGCTTACAGGAGCATGCCCCGGGC
Source organism: Chryseobacterium sp. KMC2 (assembly GCF_016756935.1). NCBI lineage: Bacteria > Pseudomonadati > Bacteroidota > Flavobacteriia > Flavobacteriales > Weeksellaceae > Chryseobacterium > Chryseobacterium sp. KMC2. Next base: position 327,612 of record NZ_JAESIT010000001.1, on the reverse strand, counting down.
CGCTCTTTGCCCAGATAGGCACAGGAGCTGTAGCCGTATCCATTACTCTTATAAGTGCTGTTGCAGGAACATGGGTGTACGGATATTTCAGAGATAGACTCCCACATTGATGTCGAATATAGACAACGGCCAACTTTATACATCACCGTTGAAGACGTGATAATACCTAAAGATTTAATGGGTATTGAATAAAAAAGACTGCTGACAGAATCAGCAGTCTTTTGGTATAAAATTATGAAAATATGAAGTTTCCTGCTCCTAAAGCCATATAGAGGTTGATCCGTTCTATCCTGTACTGAAGTTCCAGATTGATGAGATTCATTTCATTTTTAAGAAGATCCCTCTGTTTTCGAACCAGGATGAAACTATTACTCGAACCCACTTTTATCTGCTTTTGAGTGAGTTCAATATTGTTTTTAAGTTCATCGATGGCACTTTGGTTATAAGAGTGTTGTTTTTCTATAGAACGCAGGTTTGCTAAAGATGATTCTACTTCACTCAAACCATTCAGAACTGTTTTTGAATATTCCTCTACAGCTTGCTTTTGTTGGGAATTTTTTATTTCTACATTTTTTTTCAGCTTTCCATGGTTGAATAACGGGGAAACCAGTCCACTGCCCACTTTTACCAATGGATTGGAAAACAAAGAATTGATAGACTCTGCATTGCTGCTGGCTGTTCCTAAAGAAGTATTAATGCTCAGTGAAGGTAGTCTTGCTGCATTGGCCTGCTGTACTTCATAAAAAGCTTTTTCTATTTGGAAATGACGAGCCTGTATATCCGATCTGTTTTCTAAAAGCTGCAACGGGAAAGAGGATGGGATATCACTTTCTAAAGCAGCAAAAGAATTTTGTGTAGTGAGTTTTCCTTCCGGATATTTCCCCGTCAGTAATTCCAGGGATCTTCTGGATTGGATATTTGCATTTTTAACCTTTTCAAGATATCCCTGTAGCGAAATAATTTCTGCAGATATATTGGATATGTCTAATGCATTAGCTGTCCCCACCTTTTTCTGGATCATATACAGCTTTTCCAGCTCTTTTGATTTTTGAATATAACTTTCAATTTTATACTCCTGGATATTTCCTGCAATATTTAAAAAATAAGCTTTGGCTATCATCGTAGCTATAGATTGATGCAGGAGGATATTTTGATACTTTGCTGAAAAATAATCACTTGTAACCGCCATTTGTGAAGCTTTATTTTTACCCCAAAGATCTATTTCCCAGCTGGCTTTGACCGCAAGACGCTGGATTTGCCTTTCACTCACCAAATTATGGGATGTGTTGGCTACGGCACTGATACTTGGATAAAGATCACTTCCTGCAATTTCCATAGCCAATTCAATCTGATTAAGCTTTTCTTTAGCAATGATAATATCTGCATTATACAGCATCCCTTCATGGATCAGTGTATCCAGCTGAGGAGTCTTTATCTCTGTAATCCATTCATAGGAAAGGGATCTTGCATTTGCTTTTCTGTCAAAAATCCAATGATCCGGAATTTGAATGTGAGTGGCAATTTCACTGTTCTCCTTGAGCTGATGCATATTTTCTTCAGTGGGCTCTTTATAGCCGATACAGGAACTTAAGCTTATAGAAAGTACCCCCAGCAAGATTATTTTTTTATACATTTTAATGAAGTTTGGGAATCAGGAAGTTAATTTTACTACTTACACGGACCATTACTTTTCGGATAAGATGCAAAGGTTTGATGTGATCAGAATAGATGACAGCCGTTCCTCGTGCCCCTACAGTGAGCTGTTTCTGGTTTTCTTCCAGTACAAATTTGGCGATAAGCTTTCCGTCGGTTTCCGGTAATTGTCTGGCCGTATCAGGAAGTCCGGCAGTAGAACCGTTTCCTCCCAGCATTCCTCCCGCATTATTCATGATCCCCTGGCTGGTTGCATCGATTACATATTCAAGTCTGGCTTTCACCACCTTTCCCGGTTCTGTTTTAAGAGCCAGCTCCACTTCATCTCCTTTTTTCACCGTTTCCAATTCATTTTGAGCAAAAAAACCGATAATAGACTGCTGCTTTTGAATTAAAACAAAAGCTGATTTAAAAGGTGCCATAATTGCCCCTTCATTAAGCTGAACATTAGGAATGATCCCATCTGTAGGTGCCAAAACAACGGTTTGAGATAAATTCCATTTTGCCTGATCCAGTTTAGCCTGAATTTCAGATACAGAAGAGTTTTCTCCATTGTAGGAAGCATTGGATTTGGTTTCCAAAGATTGTTGCTGGGATTGGGCGGCACTGATACGGGATTGTAAATCACGTGCATTGGCGACAGCTTGTTCAAGATCAAATCTATTGGCTGCCCCGGCTTCCACCAATTCCTGATACTGGCTCACTCTTTTATTAGCAAGATCCAGCTGTGACTGTAAACCGGAAATATTTTTTTTGGATGCGTAAATATCAGTGTCGTAAGAGCTTACAGTAGCTTTCATATTACTGAGTTTGGCTTCCAAAGATTTAATTTCCTGTATGTAAGGTTCTCTGTCAAGTACAAATAAGGTATCTCCTTTCTTCACTTCCTGATTGGTCGTTACATAGACTTTTTTTACCTTTCCCAAAACCTGGGTGGTTATATCTACACTTCTGTTTCCTACTTTAACATCAGAGGTAATAGGACAATAATAGTTAAGGCTTAATATTAAAGCGATACTACCAAAAATAGGAAGTGAATAAACAACCACCTGTGTGGTAAATGTCCAGGGAATAAGTTTAAATTTTTTAATAAGCAGCCAGCAGATTCCGGCATATATGGCAATGAGTAATTCCAGCATACGTGTTAGTTTTCTATCGTTGTAAGTTCTTTTTCAGGAGTGTCTGTTTCTTTTTTTTGATCATCATAATCATAGTTGGCCCAGATTAAAGCAACCGGCCATAATAAGCCTCCAAAAACAAGGGAAAGGAGGCACATACTTTTTATGGCTTTCAATTGAGGGTGATTCTTTTTTTCTGCTACTTTTTCCGGATAAATATGAACTTTCCAGAAAAGGTAAATTCCCGCAATGGGTAGAACAAATAAAATCAACCATGAAGCGGCATTCGCTATATTGTCTTCCATATTGCCCGTTGATGCCTGAACCAAATTGCATGATAACAACAGGCAAAGAAGTAAGGATATTCTTTGCATAAAATAATTGAATAAGGTAATAATGAAAATTAAGTGTAAAACAAGGGTGTAACCTTACCATCAATGCATATCCGGCCGGCCACTTTGAATCTTAGGGAAGATTAAAGATTGTTCAATAGTATACTGTTTTTATGGGTGATATTTTTCTCATATGACTTACTTGTTTGTGTACTAGTACTTTGAGTAAGCAAAAGTAGGAGGAATAAAATGAGAAAAAATATTCCTAAGTTATTTTTTTCTTTCGTTCCTTTTTTTATGAATCCTTGCGGTCATCCGTGAAAGAGAGTTGGGAGTAATCCCCAGAAAGTTTGCAATATACTTTCTATTGGCATTTTGAGAGGTAAAAGGCCGGTTTTCCAGAAAATCCTCATAACGTGAATGCGGAGAAGTAGAACAGAATTGTTCCGTGCGCACTTTTAATATACTTATAATCTGTTTTAAAGATCTAAGGTACATCGTATAGATGCCTTTGTGCTGAAATGCTATTTCTTCAAATTCATTTTTATTAAACAGAAAAATCTGAGTGTCAATGACCGCTTCAATTGTATATCTTCTGGTACTTCCCTGTGAATAGGATTCCGGACTTTCCATAATGGCAGCTTCTTTTTCTGAAGGTAAAAAAAGATTTGTTTCAACCCCGTTTTCATCATCAAAGAAAAATCTTAATAACCCATGAGAAAGTATAAATAAATGGGTGAAAGTTTGATCAGGCTCTACCAGCTTTTCTTTTTTGTGAAGGAATTTTGGAGTACTGATATTGACCAAAATGGTAATTTCCTCATCAGATAATTCCTGAAAGAATACAATATTCCTGAAAGTTTTGAATAAGTCCATTATGAGGGTAAAGATAAATAAAAATAATAGATGATGCTCCAGTTGCATCATCTCGGGGATTTCATTGAAGTTTTTTTTAGATATTTGCGTTGTATTATATAATTTTGAATACAATGAACAATAACCGAAGAAGTTTTATCAAAAAACTGGGGATCGCAACAGCAGCACTTGCGGTAAATCCTTTAGACTTAATGGCTAGTGAATTACCGGAAAATACCAAAGTGGTAAACAAACCTATAGTCCTTTCTACATGGAATTTCGGGCTAAAAGCCAATGAAGAAGCTTGGACTGTTCTTGGGAAAGGCGGAAAAGCTTTAGATGCGGTTGAAAAGGGAGTTCGTCTTGTAGAGCTTGATCCAAAAGAAAGAAGTGTAGGATATGGTGGACGTCCGGACAGAGATGGAAGGGTAACGCTTGATGCCTGTATTATGGACGAAAATTATAATATAGGTTCAGTAGCCTGCCTGGAACATGTCAAAAACCCTATTTCTGTGGCCAGAGCAGTAATGGAAAAGACTCCCCATGTTATGCTCGTAGGAGATGGAGCCCTTCAGTTTGCCCTTTCACAAGGGTTTAAAAAAGAAAATCTTCTTACTCCCGAATCAGAAAAAGAATGGAAAGAATGGCTTAAAACCAGTCAGTATAAACCTATTGCCAATATTGAAAACCATGATACCATAGGAATGATAGCCCTGGATGCACAAGGAAATCTCTCCGGAGCCTGTACTACCAGCGGAATGGCTTTCAAGATGCATGGAAGAGTAGGGGATTCTCCCATTATCGGAGCAGGGTTATTTGTAGATAATGAAGTAGGGGCAGCAACGGCAACCGGCCATGGAGAAGAGGTGATCAGAACAGTAGGAACACACCTTGTGGTTGAGCTTATGAGGCAGGGAAGAAATCCACAGGAAGCCTGTAAAGAAGCTGTAGAGAGAATTGTAAAGATCAATCAGAGAAGAAATAAAAATTTAAAAGATATTCAGGTAGGATTTATTGCTCTCAATAAAAAAGGAGAATACGGATCTTACTGCATTCAGGATGGATTTAATTTTGCGGTATATGACCAGAAAGGAAACCGTCTTGAAACCCCTGAATTTGCTTTAAAATAAATGAATTTGGAATATGCAAAGACACAAAAGTTTTAAAATAGTAAGCTGCATTTAAGTGGTAAGAGAAAATCGAATATTTTCAGCAAGAAGTATATTTTCTCTACTAAACACTCATCAATTTTATCGGAGATAAAATCCTTGCGCCTTATAAACATACAAATGAACAAGCTTTTGCGTCTTTTTGTATTCCAACAAATAAGTCATAGGTATATTGGCTTTAGCCAAAACAAAATATAGATCAAACAAAATATGAAAAGAACGATTATCGCTTCCTTATTTTTAATTATAGGCTGTAAGGACGAAAAGAAGGAGATCACAGCACAAACCGGACCTCAGGTGAAAGAAGAGGTAGCTCAGGAAGCAAAACCTCAGGTTAATGAATCCGGAGAAGCTCAAAAATGGTTGGAAAAAAGTATCGAAGATTATTTTAAAGCTGATATTGGGAATGAAGAAAAGGCGATGCAGAAAATAACCACCAAAGACTATTTCGACTATAAAACAGATGCAATGAATGTTGATATGGATGTTGATGGTAGTCTTACCGAAAATGAGTTTGAAGATAAATGGAAAACTAAGTTTAATATAAAACAGGCCGGAATTGGAGTTGGATTCTTAATATCTGGGCAGGACTGGACTGGAATAAAAGTAGCAAAATGTCAGCTGATTTCTGAAAATGGAAATAGTTTTATGTTTGACGTGATCCTTTCAGATAAAGAAACTAAGGCTGAATATCCAATTAAGGTTAAAGTGAGTAAAGAGAATGTTTCCTTTTTGATTGCAGATGTACTGCAGGAAATTCCAAAGTTTAATTAGTATATAAAAAGTAAAAATGTCAAAAATAGAAATAGCATGTTTCAATCCGGAATCCGCAGTAATTGCCTTTGAAAATGGAGCGGATAGAATAGAATTATGCGACGGATTAAGTGAAGGAGGGACTACACCGGGTGTTAAAGTAACCCAGGAACTCAGAGAAAAAATAAACATTCCGATTTTTGTGATGATCCGCCCAAGAGGAGGTGATTTTACCTATTCAGAAGCAGAATTTGAACAAATGAAAAATGATTTGATTCAACTGAAATCTTTAAAGGTTGACGGTTTTGTTTTTGGGATTCTGAACGAAAATGATGAGGTGAATACTGAGCAGAACAAAGCGTTGGTAAAATTGGCAACACCACTTCCATGTACTTTTCACCGCGCTTTTGATAGAGCGAAAGGCCTGGAAGAATCTTTGGAAAAAGTAATAGAATGCGGATTTACAACCATTCTTACGTCAGGTCAGAAACCTAATGTGTCAGAAGGAAAAGAAAACCTTAAAAAATTGGTTGAACTTTCCAATGGAAGAATAGAAATCCTTGTAGGTGGTGGACTTCGTTCCACAAATATTGAAGAAATACGTGCGCTGACCCATGCCGGTTATTTTCACTCTTCTGCAATTACAGATGGCGGCGCTTTTGCTAATGCCGGTGAGGTTGTTGCCTTGAAGACTAAGTAAAATTACTCAAGTATTTTGAAAGAGTTATTTTAAACGCAAAGTTTTATATAGGGATTCTATTATTTTAAGAAAAGCAAAGAGGAGCGGCGAAGCCGCTGATGAAGCTAAAGGTTAACGGTTCGCTTCATCCAATCAATCGAAAATTGATTCACACTTAGCTTACTTAAAGTTTAGCATAGTGAAGAATAAGCTTTGCATTTAGATATTAAGTGAAAATTGTTTTAAACGCAAAGTTTTATATAGGGATTCTATTATTTTAAGAAAAGCAAAGAGAAGCGGCGAAGCCGCTGATGAAGCTAAAGGTTAACGGTTTGCTTCATCCAATCAATTGAAAATTGATTCACACTTAGCTTACTTAAAGTTTAGCATAGTGAAGAATAAGCTTTGCGTTTAGATATTAAGTGAAAATTGTTTTAAACGCAAAGTTTATATGGGGATTTTATTATTTGAAGAAAAGCAAAGAGGAGCGGCGAAGCCACTGATGAAGCTAAAGGTTAACGGTTTGCTTCATCCAATCAATTGAAAATCGATTCATTCTTAGCTTACTTAAAATTTTGGCATAGGAAGAATAAAACTTTGCGTTTAAAATAAGCTATAAAGATGAAATGATTAAATTAAAAACACACAAATGAATGACAGAAAACGAACTATCCTACAAAATAATAGGCGCTGCTATAGAAGTACATAAAACCCTAGGAGTTGGACTATTGGAAAGCGCATATGAAGCAGCTTTAGTTTATGAATTAAAAACATTAGGACTAAATGTAAAGCAACAGATATCTTTACCATTAACCTATAAAGAAATAACAATAGAAAATGCCTATAAAATCGACTTAATAGTTGATGATAAAGTTATTATAGAAGTAAAATCTGTGTTGGAACTACATCCTATTTTTCATTCACAAGTACTGACTTATCTGAAGCAGGCAAATATTAAATTAGGATTACTTATTAATTTTAATAATGAACTTATTAAATACGGAATCCATAGAATTGTAAATAAACTTATTAATGAATAAAACGATCTTTTTTGCTCTCTTTTTCATTCAGAATATTCTTTTTGCACAATCTTCAGCAAGAGATTTGTCCTCTGAAAGCTGGCAATTTAAAAACTCAAAAGATAAAAACTGGCTTCCTGCCAAGATACCGGGAACGGTTCATCTGGATTTAATGAGCAACAAAATCATTCAGGATCCTTTCAAAGATGAGAATGAAAAAAAAGCACAGTGGATTGAGAACGAAGATTGGGATTATCAAACCACTTTTACAGTTTCCTCGAAAGAGCTGGACTATCATAATATCGACTTGGTTTTTAATGGGCTGGATACGTTTTCTGAAATTTATCTTAATGGGAAACTGTTGAAAAAAACAGATAATATGTTCAGGAAATGGGAAATTCCGGTGAAACAGGATTTGAAAAGTGGTGAGAATATATTGCAGGTCAAATTTAAATCAGCAGTTGCAACAGGAAAAGTTTTGGCTCAAAAAGTTCCTTTTACAATGCCGGAATCACCAAGAAGTTTTGTGAGAAAAGCACAGTATCAGTTTGGATGGGATTGGGGACCAAGGCTTGTCACGGCAGGAATTTGGAAAGATGTAAAGCTTAGATTCTGGAATACAGCCAGATTGGAAAATGTAAAGGTTGAGCAGAAAAATATATCAGATAAAAATGCAGATCTCAGTATTCATACTTTAGTATTTGCTGATAAAGAGGGACAATATACGGTAAACATTAACCAGGAAACTAACAGTGTACATTTAAAAAAAGGACAGAATAAGATCAGTATTCCTTACCATATTCAAAATCCCAGACTTTGGCAGCCTAATGGATGGGGAGAACCTTACTTATACAACATAAAGATTGTGTTGCAGAAAGACTCAAAACTCTTGTCTGATGAAACACTGAAGATTGGTCTGAAAACAGTAGAACTGGTACAGGAAAAGGATGGAAAAGGGAAGTCTTTCTATTTTAAAGTTAATGGAAATCCACTCTATATCAAAGGGACAAACTGGATTCCTGCGGACAGTTTCTCTCCAAGGATTACCAAAGAAAAATATCAAAAACTCATCAGAGATTCCAAAGAAGCTCATATGAATATGATCCGTATCTGGGGAGGTGGAATTTATGAGGATGATGAATTTTACAAAGCTTGTGATGAGAACGGAATTTTAGTGTGGCAGGACTTTATGTTTGCGGGAAGTTTTTATCCGGCAGATGCCGCATTTTTAAATAATGTAAAAGAAGAAGTAAAAGATCAGGTCAACAGGCTTCAGAACCATCCGTCTATAGCTTTATGGTGTGGAAATAATGAAATTGATGAAGCGATTGTCAACTGGGGATATCAGAAGCAGTTTAAATATTCCAAAAACGATTCCGTACAGGTTTGGAAAGACTATAAAAAACTTTTCCATGACCTTATTCCGAATACATTAAAAGAAAACCTTACAGCAGATAAGAATATCTATTGGCCAAGTTCTCCGTCAATCGGATGGGGGCATAAGGAAAGCCTTACAGAAGGAGATTCCCATTATTGGGGCGTTTGGTGGGGCGAACAGCCTTTTGAAATTTATAATGAAAAAGTAGGACGTTTTATGTCTGAATATGGATTTCAGGGAATGCCTACTTTAGAAACTACAAAATCTATATTTAGTGGAACTCCGGAATTGAATCTGCAGAACCCAGCAATTAAAGCTCACGAAAAACATGGCCGGGGTTGGGAGATTATCAATGCATATATGCAACGCGATTATAAAATTCCGACTGATTTTGTACAGTATAATTATGTTTCTCAATTGCTGCAGGCCAGAGGAATGCAGATTGCTATTGAAGCCCATCGCCGGGCCAGACCTTATAATATGGGAACTTTATACTGGCAACTTAACGACTGTTGGCCGGTAGTTTCATGGTCTTCCATTGATTATCTTGGGAACTGGAAAGCATTTCATTATCAGGCAAAAAGAAGTTTTGAACCTATATTAATATCTGCTTCTGAAACAAAGGAAGCATTTGATATGTATTTTGTTAATGATCTGCTTAATGATTTAGAAATCAGTTCAGGAGCTGAACTGATTGATTTTGAAGGTAAGGTTCTTTGGTCAATGGAAGCTAAGGATAAGCTACTGGCCAATTCAAGTGCAAAGCATATGGAAGTAAAAAAAGATAACTTCTCAAAATTCGATTTGTCAAAATCTGTATTAAGAGTGTATGTTGCAAACGGTTCAGTACAACAGGAGAGGCTGTTCTTTTTTAATAAACCTAAAGACCTAAAGCTTCTGAAACCCACTATTAGTATTAAGAAAATTTCACCGACAGAAATTGAATTGTCTACCGATGTTTTGGCAAAAGATGTTTATTTAATTGGAGATGCTCATTTTAGCGATAACTTTTTTGATCTGTTACCTAAAACCTCAAAGAGAATTATCCTTTCAAAACCTTTGGATAACATTGAAGTATTGAGCCTTTGGGAGACGATGAAAAATTGAAAGATATAAGGACGTGAAAGGTAAGTAAAAAGGATTGGCAAATGGCCAGTCCTTTTTTTGTTGCCTCCTATCCGGTGATGAGTGGTTACGGAAACCCGTAAAAATTCCCTGAGGCTTTTTTATAACATTGTAAAAAATTACTAATACCTATAGTATGTATAACGAAAAATTGGAGAGACTCATTGAATTGGCATTGGCTGATGGAGAATTAACAGAGAAAGAAAAACAGGTGCTTTTTAAAAATGCAGAAGCTGAAGGAATCGATCTGGATGAATTTGAAATTGTGCTGGAAGCCAGGCTTTTTGAAAAAACAAATGATAAAAATTCACAATCAGCAGCCCCTCACTCTGACAAATTGGGAGATGTAAGAAAATGCCCAGCCTGTGGAGCGATTGCAGAAAGTTTTGCGACTAAATGCTCAGATTGCGGAACAGAATTCAGGAATATAGAAGTCTCAAGCAGTGTCATCAGATTTTTTGAAAAATTGGATGAAATAGAAGCAACCAGAGATAGTAGCTTCTACACTCAGAATACCAGTAGTAATATTAATCTTGTTACTATTGCACTTTGGCTGTTTTTCTGGCCTTTTCTTATATTTTTCAAAGGATTACAGTTTATCATCAATAAATCCAAACCTGCTAAATGGTCTACCACCGATGCACGAAAAGAAGAGCTGGTATTGAACTATCCTGTTCCTGTTTCCAAAGAAGGAATACTTGAATTTTTAACCTTATCAGCAAGTAAAATCAATACGGCATCTTATTTCTCTCTGTTTTCAGAACAAACCAAGTATAAAAATACATGGAATAAGATATGGCTTAAGAAAATAGAACAGATTAATTCCAAAGCCTCCATTTCCATGAAAAGTGACACTGAAACTTACAGCGAAGTACTTACCATTGTAGAAAGTTCCAGAAGTATTACCAAAGAAAATAACAGGAAGGTTTTTAAAGTATTAGGAGGAATGGTTATCCTGCTGATTGCCGTTGGTATCTGCATTGGTATTTCAAATAAATTGAATGAAAACAGAAATAGTAATTATGCTTCAAAAGTTAAATCAGCTGAGAAACTTATAGAAAGTAAAAAATATGATGAAGCTGAAGCGCTTGCTGCCGATATCGATAATGACCATAGCATTGAAATCAGGAGTAAGATACAGCTGGCAAAGCTTACAGAACAGCTGGATACTTTAGAACCATTAATCCAAAATAAAGAATATTCCAAGATTCGTCTGGCATTGGAAAAATTGAGATGGGCCAGAGTCAGTAATAAATCAGATTATAAAACAAAGGATATCGAGAGTGTTTCCTACAAAATTTTTGTAGAAAAGAAAGAAGCGATTAACAATCAGTTACCGGAAAGAAAAAGAGCCGTAATTGAAAGCATGTACTTATAAATTTTAAAGAAAAGCGATGAAACTATTTGGAAATAAAAGAGAAGGCGGGCTAATGGATGTGATCCGTTGTGACGAACAGGAATATCTGGTCTGGAAATGGAGACCCTCCGGTTCTGCCAATTCTACAAATAAAGAAAACAGTATCCGCTATGGAAGCAGTTTACGCGTGAAGGAGGGAGAGCTTGCCGTGTTTTTTTACAAACAAAATGACGGAAGCATGCAGGATTTTATCCAGGGACCTCACGATCAGACCATTCATTCGGCAAACTTCCCGGTTCTCACCAATATGGTGGGTGCGGCATTCGGAGGCGGTTCTCCGTTTCAGGCAGAGATCTACTTTATTAACCTTTCCGGAAATATACAGATCAGATTTGGAATCCCTTATTTTGATATGTATGATCCGAGGTTTATGGATCTTGGGGTACCCTGTGCCGTTCGTGGAACACTCACTTTTAACCTTACCGATTATAAAAATTTCATTAAACTAAACCGGTTAATCAATTTTAACCTTGATGATTTTAAGGCGCAGATCAAAGATTTTTTTCAAAGGAAAATCAAATCTGTCCTTATCAGCGCGCCCCAGGACTATACTATTCCTGTGATGCAGATTGAAAGAAAAATAGATGAGGTAAGTGATATCATACAAAGCAGATTAAAAGGAGAATTGGAAGACTGTTTCGGGGTCAATTTAAAACGTCTGGATATCGGAAGCATTGAGCTAGACAAGCAACATCCTCATTACATACAGCTTAAAAGGGCAACTGCAGATCAGCAGACGAAATTTACTGAAGCGAAAACAACTATTGAAATTGAAAACCTTTCCGAAATGACCAGAATTCAGCGGAAAGACCTGGAGTTGGGAGTAGAAGGGAAGCACTTTGCCGTTCATCAGTTGAATCAGCATGCGGATGTCCTGAAGACAGCTGCCGCCAGCCTGGGAGGAATGAGCCATGTAGATCTGGGTGGTGGAGATGGTTTAAATGCTGCCGGACTTATGGTAGGAATGGGAGTAGGGGCTTCAATGAGAAATCAGCTTGGAGGTATGATGGATACTATGACCCATACGCCACCGCCCAATATTGCTTCTGATCCAATGTTTCATATTGCAGTGAACGGTCAGCAATCCGGCCCTTACAATCTTGAAACCCTTCGACAGCTTGCACAATCCGGGCAGTTTTCCATGAATCATCATGTCTGGAAAGAAGGAATGCAAAACTGGGAACTAGCAGGGAATACCCCTGAAACTGCCAGACTATTTAGTGTAACACCACCACCGCCGCCACCACCAACCATTTAAGACCATGAAATTAGATTTTATTAAAACCATAATTGCCGTTGCTGTAAGCTGCCTGATCGCTTATGGATTCTATACTTTGAACACCGGAGACTATAAAGAATTACTGACTGTCGGAAGCCTGATTTTCCTGATACCAACCTTAGCTTTAACGGTTGGTGTTACATTCCATCTACCCCGCACAACTTCACTGATAAAAACAGTTTCAGCGCTGTTTTTTGGATTGGCGATCATAAGCAATCTTGCCTTCTCACTAATAGGTTTCAAGGAACCTGCACTATATATTATTGTATGTGGAGTTTTATTTTTATTCTATTCCCTGATCACTTATTCTGTGAGTAAGGCGCAACAATAGAATTCTTTTTTAACAATCAACCTTATAGGTTTTCTAAGCCTGTAAGGTTGTGAAAAAATGAGAAATAATACTCGAAAAAATATAAATTTTACCCTTCCAACTCAAAAATCAACCGTAAATTTGTATCATATTTCACTATAGTTATGGTAAATTTTGTTCTGATTGCAGTGTGCATTATTGCAGGAATGGTATTCAAAGCAACAAAATCTATCCACCCTGATGCCCATAAAGGTATCAATACCTGGATTCTTTATCTTGCTCTGCCGGCAGTTTCATTTAAATATCTTCCAAAAGTAAAGTGGACGACAGAAATGCTGTTCCCGATTGTTGCGACCTTTTTAATCTCTGTTTTCTGTTTTTTCTTTATGATGTTCTACAGTAAGAGCAGAGGATATTCTAGGCGATCGAGAAGTACTTTAGAACTGGCAAGCGGATACAGCAATACTTCATTTATCGGTTTCCCTTTGATTAGTGCCTTTTATGGAGAAGGGCTGCTTAGTATTGCTATTATCTGTGATCAGACCATGTTTTTTGCCCTTTCAACACTGGGAATTATTGCAGCCGTGAAAGGAGGCAGTAGATCAGGAAAGGTGAGTGCTCAGTTTATTTTAAAACGTTTGGTGACATTTCCACCATTAATAGGCTGTATTTCGGCTTTGGTATTGTCTCAGTTTATAGATTTTACAGCAGCAGAACCCTTCTTTGATAAACTGGCTGCTACAGTAAGTCCTTTAGCTTTGTTTTCAGTGGGATTACAGTTAAAGTTTAACGGATGGAAAAAATTGATTCCTCAGATGTCCATGTCCATGCTTTATAAACTTATTTTGGCACCGGCAATGGTCTTAGGACTGGCTTTACTGTTGGGAATAAAAGGAGACATTGCCAAAATAACCATATTTGAAGCTGCCATGCCTACATTGGTTACTTCAAGCATTATTGCAGAACAGTTCAGACTGAATACGAAGTTAACCAATCTGATTATCGGAGTCAGTATTATTGTAGGCTTTTTTACTTCTGCCTTTTGGTATGAGATGACCGAATTGTTTTTTTAGATAGAAGGTGTCAAAATATAGGTTTTGATAAAGAAAACAGTAGTAATGACAAAATTGAAAATTACAATTCCGCTTCTTAACTTCACCGGATCAATTTTTTTAGTGAAATGTGCCCCAAAATAGCCTCCTAAAATAGTTGCGGCCATCATGGTACAGGTTTCCGGCCAATATACTTTTCCGGCCGAAATAAATAAAATAACAGCTGCAGCATTCGCTATTCCTGTAAAAAGAGTTTTATTAGCATTAATCACTTTAATATCTGATAATCCAAATAATGACCATACTGCCATCATCATAATTCCTACAGCTCCTCCAAAATAACCACCGTATATTCCTAAAATAAATTGAGCTCCTAATACCAGCCCAGAGCCAATATGTATTTTTTTTCTAAGCCAATACCCCATTTGTTTTCCAAAAGCAAAAGCAAGGGAACCCAATAAAAGAAGCCATGGAACAATTAAGTTAAAACCTGCTGATGGAGTATATAAAAGCAGTAACCCACCTGCACACCCACCTAATAAAGTAAGGATAAGCATTGCCTTTATTGAGATATTAGGAAAAGGTTGAATGTATTCTCTGAATTTCCATGCACTGGCCAGACTGCCAGGAAACAACGCTACTGTGCTTGAAGCATTGGCTTGAATGGGAGGAACTCCCGCATAAATAAAAGCTGGAAAAGTAATGAATGACCCACCACCTGCCGCTGCATTAAGGGCTCCAGCTATAAGTCCGATTAAAAATAATAAAATATAGTTTTCCATGAAAAAGAATAGTAAATAAAGGTAGGACAAAAAAAAGGGAATCATCAATAAAAGATTGCAGTTCTCTGAAGAAAAATTTAATTTTACACTTTAAATATTTCCCTTGCAATACGTCCAAATTGTTTTACCCCTGAATTTAAAAGGATCTTTCACATACAAAGTTCCGGAAGACCTGATGCCGGAAATCCAAATAGGGATGCGTGTTTTGGTTCCTTTTGGAGGTAAGAAAATTTATACGGGAATTGTTTTTGAACTTCATGATCATGCACCGGAAAACTTCGTAGCAAAAGAAGTGATCAGCCTTCTGGATGATAAACCAATACTTCCTGAAGAACAGATCAGGTTCTGGAATTGGCTCTCAGGCTATTATTTATGCAGTTTGGGAGAAATCTACAGGTTAGCATTTCCTTCTTCTTTAAAGCTGGAAAGCGAAACGTATTTAAAATTGAAACCTGGGGCTACAGTAAATTTTGAGAATCTCGATGTTAATGAGATGTATCTTATCCAGGCATTGGAAGTACGCCAGCTTATTAATTTAACAGATATTGAAGCATTTATCCCTAAAAAGGATATTATTAAAACCATCAATTCGCTGATTGATCTGCAGTATATTGAGATTGATGAGAAAATTGCTGAAAAATATAAAGCTAAGGAAGTGGCTTATGTAAGAATCAATCATGATGTTTTAGGCAACCAAAATCTTACAGAAATCCTTTTAAAGCTCAATAAAGCTCCTAAACAGAAAGATCTGTTCCTTCTTATTCTGGAGAAACAGACTGAGCACCCCGACCTTCCTGTTAAGAAGGCTGAGCTGTTTGAAGACGGCTATTTTGGAAGTTCTCATTTCAAAGCCCTGGCAGATAAGGGTCTTGTAGAGGAATATTATATGCAGAAAGACAGGATTGAAAGCTATGAAGGAGAAATAGAAGAGCTGGAAGAACTTTCCGAACAACAGAAACTGGCAAAATCTGAGATAGATGAAGCTTTTGAAGAAGGGAAAAATGTTTTACTGCATGGGGTTACTTCATCCGGAAAGACCCATATTTATTTAGAGAAAATAGAGGAATGTATCAAAGAGGGACGGAATGTATTATTTCTGCTTCCTGAAATTTCTCTGACTAAACAGATCACTCAAAGATTAGAAAAAAAATACGGTAGACAACTTGGGTTCTACCATCAAAAACTGACTGATTTTGAAAGAGTAGAGGTTTGGAGACGAATCAGGCAAAATGATATCCGGATTCTTATTGGTACCCGGAACGCTTTGTTTTTACCCTACCAGAATTTAGGCTTAATTGTGGTAGATGAAGAGCATGATTCTGCGTACAGACCCAGAGAAGTTACGCCTTATTTCAATGCTAAAGATGCAGCGCTGGTGCTTGGTGGTTTCTATGAAGCAGGGGTGATATTAGGCTCTGCTACTCCTTCTGTGGAAAGCTATTACCGCGCCCGAAAAGATAAAATGAAATACATTTTCCTGACTGAAAGGTTTGGAAATGTAGACCTTCCTGAATATGAACTGATCAATTTTAAAGAAGCCCAGGATTCAAAAAAAGTTTCCGGAAATTTTTCTACAAGGCTTATTGACGAGATCAAAAAGACTGTGGATGAAAACAAACAGGCTATTGTTCTTCACAACCGCCGTGGTTATGCTAATGTTGTGGAATGTGAAAGCTGTGGTTATGTGAACTATTGCTCCAACTGTGATGTGGTAATGACTTATCATAAAGCAGCCAATGAAATGAAATGCCATTATTGTGGGCAAAGAGCTTCAAAACCTAAAACCTGTCCGAAATGTAATTCTGAAAATATGAATGAAAGAGGAGTAGGGGTAGAGCAGATTCATGAAGAGGTTTCCAAATTATTCCCGGAGAATGAAGTGGACAGGATGGATGTAGATTCCATGCGTAAGAAGTTTGCCTATGAAAAGCTCTATGAAAAAATTGAAGAAGGTGAAACTGATATTGTGGTGGGAACGCAGATGATTTCCAAAGGTCTTGATTTTGATCATATAGAATTGGTAGCGATTCCAAAAGCTGACTCCTTATTATATGTTCAGGATTTCAGAGCCGAAGAAAGAGCTTACCAACTGATCACTCAGGTTTCCGGAAGAGCAGGAAGGGTTTCCGGAAAAGGAAAGATATTGATCCAGACTTACAATCCGGAGCATTCTGTATTTCAGCTGATCAAGATGAACAACCCTGCCAAGATCTATAAATACATCCTCACAGAACGTCAGAAATTCCATTATCCGCCTTTTACCAAGCTGATTATGATAGAGCTGAAACACCGAAGAGATGATAAAGTGGACCGTGCTTCACAGTTTCTGGGATCTATCTTAAGAAAATACCTCCCTGAAGATTGTGTTTTAGGACCGGAAAGAGCACAAATTGCAAGGTTGAATAATTTATATCAATTCCAGATTTTACTGAAACTTCCCCGTGGGAAAAACTATGAAAAGTTCAAGAGTATGGTTTTGATAAGTTTGAAGGAATTTGATGAAATCACTGCATATCAAAGTATTAAAAAAGGTGTTTTTGTTGATTTTTAACAATTTTTAACAAACTTTAGCCTCTTTTATAACGGGGTGATGACCTGTTTTCTGACAATAATTTCTACTTTTGGACGTTGATTAAGTGTTTGGCCGTTTTATTGAATGATATAACTTATCATTTTTTATAGCGTCGAAACTATAGAACAAAAAGAAGATAGATGGTAAATTTCAGAAAATATATTTCAAGCGCAGCGGTATTGGCTTCTGGTTTTTTCCTAGCTCAATCTACCGTTTCTACTGTTCTTTACTCACAAGCCTATGACAATCAGAAAAACAGCTTAAATCTACCCTCACCCGTTAGCTCGGTGGTGGAGAAGACTGTTTTGTCGGCTAAAGAATTAGTAGATATTAATGTAAACACAATGATGGCGGATCCTGTGCTGAAAAATGCAACCTGGGGATTCGTAGTGTATGATCCGAAAACGAAGAAAGTAATCTCTTCGTACAACGAGAATACTCCGTTAGTTCCGGCTTCTACCACGAAGCTGCTGACTACTGAAACAGCTTTAAGCTTACTTGGAGAAAACTATCGCTGGATGACCCAGCTTGAGTATTCAGGAGCTGTAGATGAAAATGGAGTGTTGAATGGTAATCTTTATATCGTAGGAAGTGGTGACCCTTCTTTAGGAACCAATAAAGCAGGAGCCTGGTCTTACAGGGATATTATTTCAGATTTCATTGGCGGTCTTTCACGAGAAGGGATTAGAAAGGTAAATGGTGATATTATTATTCAGACAGCGCTTTTCAAAGGCAATATTTCAATGCTTCCGGAAAATGTTGTATGGCTAGAGAACAATAATTATTATTTGCCTGTAGGAACAACCCGTGGAATAAATCCTGCTAACGAAAAGCTGATCGTCAAAAAAGCTAATTTCTCTCCGGAGAAGAAGTTTTTCTACGTTTCGCCTTACGCCAACCAGATGGTTTATGCCGAAAAATATGATGGAGAAGGGGTTTTGACAACCAAACTTCCTGATGCACCGGCGTATTTGGCCAATTCTTTCAGAACAACTTTAACGAAAAGCGGAATTCCCGTTACCGGAAAAGTGACTCCTAAAATGACGGATGCAGCTCCGGAAAGCAGAAAGATGATTTCAGCGTATAAATCTCCAACTTTAGGGGATATCATTTATTATACCAACCAACATAGTGATAATTCATTAGCTGAAGCCCTGCTGAGAACCGTAGGATTTCAGAAAATGGGGGATCAGACTTCAGATTCAGGAAGAATTGTCGTAACAGGTCATTTAAGAGATGCCGGTTTTGATATGAATGGTCTGAACTATATGGATGGTAGCGGACTTTCAAGAAGTAATAATGTAACTCCTATTTCTCAGGTGAAATTTTTAACTTCTTTAATGGACGAGAAATACTATAAGTCTTACCTTACTTCACTGCCGGTAGGCGGACAATCCGGAACATTAAAAAGAATGTTTATCGGGGGAGGAAACGGACAGGTATTTGCAAAAACAGGAACTTTAAATAAGGTGAAAACGTTAGCCGGTTATTTGAAGACAAATTCAGGAAAGACTTTAGTTTTTTCTTTAATGGTAAACAATTATGCAGGATCTGTAGATATGGTGAAGAAAAGAATGGAAAAAATTCTGGAACCTGCTCTGGATCTTTAGAAAAATATTTGAATATTATAAAAGCCTTTTAATCAATGATTAAAAGGTTTTTTTTATATTTGAATCTTACAATATTTGTACCTATGAGAAAATTTTACCTCCTGATGTTGGGATTCTTAGTATCTCAACCGTCTTATGGACAAAAGCATCATCAAAGCATTGAGATGAAAGGGCTTATTGAAAAGGAAATGAAATCCTATACCAATAAGATGGCTGCAGGAAATGTCAATCCTAATACCTTGAACTATGACCTCCAGTATCAAAGAATGGATGTTGTTTTAGATCCCGGTATTAACAGTATTGCAGGTTCGGTGACTTCTCATTTTAAACCTAATCAGAGTATGGGAAGCATTTATTTTGATCTATCAAATGTTTTGACAGTTTCTCAGGTACAATATCACGGAACAAACCTTAGCTTCCAGCAACTTCCCACAAAGGAAATAAAGATAAATTTTCCTTCCGCTCTGCCGGCTAATACCCTTGATTCCCTTACCATTCATTATTCCGGAGCTCCGGATCCTGTGTACAGTACTGTTATGTTTGGAACCCAGGGGGGAGCGAATACACCCGCTATGTCTACACTTAATGAGCCTTATGGTGCCCAGGATTGGTTTCCTACAAAGCAGAGTCTGAATGATAAGATTGAACGTTTTGACTTTAAGATCAATACACCCTTACAATATAGTGTAGCTGCCAATGGGAAGCTAATGTCTGAAACTCCTATTTTAAACGGAAGAAAACTTACATTTTGGCGAACCATGTACCCTACACCTGCCTATCTGATAGCATTGGGGATTACCAATTATGTGAAACTGAATGATACTATTGGAAACCCGCCATTCCCTTTTGTAAATTATATATATCCTTCTACCAATGCAGATCCTAACAGTATGTCCGGTATTGAATGGACCAAACAGATTATGAATACCTTTGAAACGTATTTTGGTGCCTATCCTTTCCGTAATGAGAAATATGGACATATGGAATATCTCAATGGAGGAGGAATGGAACATCAGACGATGTCATCCATGAGTGGATGGAGCAAAACACTGATTGCTCACGAGCTTGCCCATCAGTGGTTTGGTGATAAAGTAACTTGCGGTGCATGGAATGATATCTGGCTGAATGAAGGGTTTGCTACTTTTGGAGAACATGTAGCATACGAAAAACTGTTGATGTCGAATCCTGAATTCCTTAATTATTTATCCGGCCAGGTTAATTTTATAACAGGTAATACCGGGGGAAGCGTCAATGTTCCTGATGCGAGCCTTTCCAGTGTAGGAAGAATATTTGACGGAAGACTTAGCTACGCAAAAGGAGGCTATGTATTGAGAATGTTGAAATGGATTTTGGGTGATGCCAATTTTTATCAAGCAATTAAAGACTATCATTCCAGACCCAATTTAGCTTATAATTATGTAAGAACATCAGATTTTAATGCCTCACTGCTTCAGTCTACGGGAAAAGATTTTACTGAATTTTTTAACGATTGGATCTATGGGGAAGGATATCCTACTTATGCCATTAAATGGAGACAGCTGGGAAATGAGCTTGTGTTTAATATTGGCCAGACGCAAAGCCATTCTTCGGTAAGCTTTTTTGAGATGCCTTTACCTATAAAAGTAACAGGAACGGGAGGGCAGATCGCTTATCTTGTCCTGAACAATACTACTAATAATCAATACCTATCTGAAGCCGTAACCTTTCCGGTAGCAAGTGTGAAGTTTAATTATGAATACCAGATCCTGGAAAGAAACTCTACTGTTACCCAGGATAATACCCTGAGTGTTTCTTCTGTAGACAAAGAAAACTTTGGCTTGTATCCTAATCCTGCAAAAAATGAACTTTATCTGAAAGGGATCACAAAAACAACAGATTTCTCTATTCATGCAATAGATGGGAAATTACTAAGAAAAGGAACTTATCAGCCTGGTAAAGCAATAGGGATTTCAGAATTGGTTCCGGGAGCCTATATCTTTACTGTTCAGGAGAAAAATATTAAATTTATCAAACATTAAAAAGATACAGAACAGGTTATCCTATCGAATAACTTTATGGATACTAAAAACAAAGAAGCTTTCATATTTGAAAGCTTCTTTGTTTTCTGGCAGCCTTTGCTCCTCTTGCCTTAGCAACTTTTACTTTGTAGGTAAACCATTTTTCTTTGAAGAGAGTACGCATGATATTATCAAAATTCCTTGTCACAACTAGGTTCTTAAAGCCTCGCCATTTTTCAAGAAGACTGGAAGGTAGTGCCCTTATTGAAACGGAATAGCCTTCGGTATCATATTGTATATAGTGCCACCATCCGGAGGGAATATACAATGTCTCTCCCGGATGTAACACAGCTTCATAACCATTTAAGTAGAGGAGTGCAGGGTATTTTCTGTAATCCGGTTCTTTAATGTTGGCCAGGCTGTGAAAATTATAAGGCAGTTTATACATAAAGTCCGACTGCTCCCAGGGGAAAAGCCAAATTCTCTTGATACCCTGGAATTGGGTGATGAAAACGTGAGACATATCTATATCAATATGATTTCTGGTCACAGAGCCTTCGCCTCCAAAAAACATAAAAGGTAGCCATTTTAATATCTTACCTCCGGTGACATCATTGTAAATAATGTCTTCTTTAAGCTCAGGTTTAACGGTCAGTAAATTAAATAGAAAAAGACGGTGTTCCGTTGGCTGGGATTTTATAAGATTCAGGTAGTCTGAAAAGGTAGTCTGTGCAATAGGGCTGCTCGCCACTCTGTCCATAGAATCAAACTCACTTCCATAGATGTTAACTTTATTGCTGCCTGCTATTTCCTTAAAATAATCATAGTTCCATTTTTTAAAAGCCGGGCTATCGGGATCTGCGAAATCTTCAAGAATAATGGGAATCCGCGGTTTCATATGCTTGTTGATAAAGATTCTTGAACTTATTTTCTTTGTTTTTTCTACCGGGATCAATCTCATATTCTCTAAATTTTAAACAAATATAAATATTATCCTAGTAAATTAGTAGACTAATGCTGTTAAAACTGTTTTTTACCTTATATTTTTAGAATAAAATTTATAAAAGGTTTTATTTTACGGCCTTTTTAGTAAATTAGCACATCTAAAAAATTACTAAAAATGATCTCTGAAAAATACCTTCAACATTTACAGAATGAGCTTCAGAATATTGAAAATGACGGACTTTACAAAAGAGAAAGAATTATCACTTCTCAGCAGAGTGCGGAAATAGAAGCTAATGGGAAAAAGCTTTTAAACTTCTGTGCGAATAATTATTTGGGATTGTCCAATGATCCACAAGTGATGAAAGCTTCACAGGATATGATTGAATCTCATGGCTATGGAATGTCATCTGTACGTTTTATCTGTGGAACTCAGGATATTCACAAAGAATTGGAGAAAAAAATTGCAGATTTCTTAGGTCTTGAAGATACTATCCTTTATGCTGCCGCTTTTGATGCTAATGGAGGTGTTTTTGAACCCTTGTTTACCGATGAGGATGCTATTATTTCTGACGAACTGAACCATGCTTCTATTATCGATGGAGTTCGTCTTTGTAAAGCAGCGAGATACCGTTACAAAAATAACGATATGGCGGATCTTGAAGCTCAGCTGATTGCTGCTTCTGAGAAAAATCACCGTTTCAAAATTATCGTAACAGACGGAGTTTTCTCAATGGACGGTATTGTAGCAGACTTAAAAGGAGTTTGTGACCTTGCTGATAAGTATAATGCTTTGGTAATGGTTGATGATTCTCACGCTACAGGATTTATCGGAAAAACAGGCCGTGGAACTCATGAAGCTAATGAAGTAATGGGTAGAGTAGATATCATTACCTCTACATTAGGAAAAGCCCTGGGAGGTGCTTTGGGAGGATTTACTTCCGGTAAAAAAGAAATCATTGATATGCTGAGACAGCGTTCACGTCCCTATTTATTCTCGAACTCATTAGCACCAGGAATTGTGGGAGCAGCTTTGAAAGTATTGGATATGATTTCTGATGATACTTCACTTCGTGATAAAGTAATGGAGAATGCAGACTATTTCAGAACGGAAATGAAAGCCAAAGGTTTTGATATTCCTGATGGGGATGCTGCTATTGTTCCGGTAATGCTTTATGACGCTCCGCTTGCTCAAAAAATGGCGGAAAAACTAATGGATGAGGGAATTTATGTTATTGGGTTCTTCTATCCGGTAGTGCCGAAAGGAAAAGCAAGAATAAGAGTTCAGCTATCTGCAGCACATACAAGAGAGCACCTTGATAAAGCAATTGTTGCTTTTGAAAAAGTAGGAAAAGAGCTGGGAGTGATCTCTTAATACTGAATTTGATCAGAGTACAGAAAATATAATGTTCGGCTCGGGCAGCTTTGCTGCCCCGAGCCGAACTATTTTTTATATAAATCCATTTTTGGTTATATTTTCCTGATCAAAAGAAAATTATTTTTACCAATTATATAATAAGCTTATCTTTGCTTTTAATTTTTTCTGAATGCTTTATACAATAATCAAAGCGCTGCATATTATTTTTATGGTAAGCTATTTTGCGGGAATTTTTTATCTCGTGAGAATTTTTGTTTACTATAAAGATACTGATGAATTTCCGGAAGAAAAAAAGAAAATTCTCAGAGAGCAGTATACCTTCATGGCCAGAAGGCTGTGGAATATCATTACCGTTCCTGCCGGTATTATTATGGCAGTATGCGGACTGGTAATGATCTTTTTGAATCCCGGGCTTATGAAAATGCCGTGGTTTCATTTAAAACTGACTTTCCTTATCGGTCTTGCGGCTTATCATTTCTGGTGCTGGAAGAAAGTGCTTCAGCTGAAGACGCTGAGTGGAAATACCTTAGAAATCCCGAATATTAAACTGAGACAGGCCAATGAGATTGCTACATTTATTCTGTTTCTGGTTGTATTTACCGTTATTTTAAAATCTATGGTAATTGACTATTGGTGGCAATTAATTACAGGATTTTTCGTTCTTGTATTTCTGATCATGATGACCGTTAAACTCGTTAATAAAAATAAAAAAAACAAATAATTGTGGAGTAGGATGTATGCGTTAATCCATTACTACTTTTTACATTTTACAAAAAAACTATGATTGCAATTTTAAAGAAAGAACTTTGGAGTTACTTTGGAAACTGGAGCGCATGGGTTATTATTGCTGCATTCAGTCTGATAGCCACTCTTTTTCTGTTCTTTTTCGACAACGATTCTAATATTTTTGAGATCGGGATGGCATCCTTACAAAGCTATTTTGTTTTAGTCCCATGGCTGCTGATGTTTATTATTCCGGCACTTTCTATGAGGACTTTTGCAGAAGAGCAGCAAACAGGAACACTGAACTGGCTTTTTTCGCAACCTTTAAAAGTTTCCGACCTGGTAGCCGGGAAATTCCTTTCTGTATGGATTGTTGGGATTTTATGTCTTATCCCATCACTGATCTACCTTTATACGGTCTATGTCTTAGGAGTTCCGGAAGGAAATATTGACCTTGGAATGACTTTCGGAAGTTATATCGGATTGATTATTCTGATTGCCGCATTTTCAGGAGTTGGTATTTTAGCTTCTTCGCTATCACAGAACCAGATTATGGCCTACCTGTTAGGGGTATTTATGTGCTTTATTATGTATTTTGGAATCGAGCAGCTGGCGAGTTATAAATTATTGGGTGGAGCAGATTTTATCCTTCAGAATATAGGCTTTTACCAGCATTTCTTAGGTTTTACCAGAGGTCTTATTGACGGTAAAGATATTGCCTATTTTGTACTGGTTATTGGTGCTTCCTTAGTATTGTCCAATCATTTTATTAACAAGAAGAAGTAAAATTATGAAGAAGTTCAATGCTAAATCTCCACTGGGAATTTTCCTGATCATTATTGTTCCTTTGGTTGTAATCCTGGCGTATTCAGGAATCAGATTAGACTTAACAAAAGAAAAAAGATATACCCTTTCCGATAATACCATTAAAGTACTGGAATCTGTGAAGAAACCTTTAACGGTTGAGGTGTATCTGGAAGGTGATTTTCCGGCAAGCTTTAAACAGCTTCAGGGAGAAACGAAATTTATGCTGGAAGAATTCAGAAAGATCAATCCAAAGATTGACTTTAAGTTTATAGATCCCATCAAAACAAAAATGTCTCAGGATACCCTGATGGCAATGGGAATGCAGCCTTCCATTCTTCCCGATGTTAAAGACGGAAAAATTTCACAGATCACGCTTTTCCCATATGCGGTGATAAAATATGACAAAAATGGGGTGTCTATTCCTTTGGTCGTGCAGCAGGCAGGTATTGATGCAGATCAACAGCTTACAAGATCGATTGAAGGGTTGGAATACAGTCTTGTTTCCAATATTAAAAATATTGCCGCTGCGAAGAGAAAGAAAGTAGGTATTCTGGTCAACCATGACGAGCTGAATCCTGATGAATTTCAGGGATTTGTTCAGTTGGCGATGGAAAACTATGATGCAGGACCTATTATTCCTAAAAATCAGACAGAGCTTACATTGGAAGATGTTCCTTTGCTGAAGCAGATGAGTGCCCTGGTGATTGCAAAACCGCGTAAAGCTTTTACAGATAATGAAAAGGTAATCCTTGATCAATACATCATGAATGGTGGGAAAACACTTTGGATGATCGATGCGGTAAATGCTGAAATGGATACTTTGACAAGATCTAAAAAGGTAATGCCTTTCCCGGTTGATATCAATATGACAGATTTCTTTTTCAACTATGGATTAAGAATTAATCCAGCCCTGGTAAAAGATGTGAAGAAGTTTGCACTATTAAGATTAGTCACAGGAGAGGTGAGTGGAAATCCTCAGTATACAAGCTTACCGTGGCCATATTATCCGTTGGGAATTGCTGAGAACAACAATCCAATCACTAAAAATATCAATCCTGTAAAATTTGAATTCCCTACTTCCATAGATACGTTGGGAGGCAGAAAGAATATCAAGACAAAGGTTCTTTTTGAATCCAGTGAAAGAACATTGCTGAAGCAGGTTCCGAATTATGTGGATCTGAAGGAGATTGCCAGTGTAGACAGTCTTGGTCAAATGGAAAAGCCAAGCACACCAAAGATTTTTGCGGTAGCACTGGAAGGGAAGTTTAACTCTGCTTATGCTTCAAGAATTGAAAGAAAAGGCTATCCTGGCTTCAAAGCAGGCAGTCCTGAAAATAAAATGATCGTTATTGCTGACGGAGACGTTGGAAGAAATAAAGTGATCAAAGGAAAACCGCTTCCGTTAGGCGTAGATCTATTGACCAATGAACAGTTCGGAAACGAGCAGTTCCTGAGAAATGCTTTAGATTATCTGTTAGATGACAGCAACCTGATGGAACTGAGAAACAGAAATATTGAAGAAAGACTGCTGGACAGACAGAGAATTACTGATGAAAAAACCAATTGGCAGTGGCTGAATTTATTGCTTCCACTGATTATCATCGGCCTTATCGGAGGATTATTCTTCTGGCTGAGGAAGAAGAAATTCGGATAACAAATAAAAAAGAGAAGCTCATCAGCTTCTCTTTTTTATTTGTTTTTATTCTTTAATAAATTTAGCACTCAGATCTCCAATTTTATAAATGTAAAGCCCATTGGTCAGGTTTTGTACATTCAGACTAATAGAATCGTCGTGGGAAGAGAAAGATTGCGTAATAACCAGTTTTCCTGTGGTATCAAAAACTTCAACTTTATGAGCATTGTTCTGAGGATTGTTGATTTTCAATACTGTTTTTGCAGGGATAGGAAAGGCAACCAATTTACTCTTTACAGTTAAAATCTCTTTATTGCCAAGAGTGGAGGTGGGTAGTGAATAAATTTCTGTTTGTTGAGTCGTTTCGTTAAATAATTTTATCTTATTGGTGTTGTCTACAGGATCATGATAGATTTTAGTGTATTCAATTCTGTAAGTGCCTGGGAAATCTTTAATAATAGCACCGTCTTCATCAATAATTTTCACCTTGGAATCCGGAGTTCCATTAGCTTTGAAATAAACGATAAATTCCAGTTTATCATTGCTGTTGAATATATTTTTGGAAACCTGATGGTCTAAATCTGTGTCAAATGTCATCCAGTCATACCCTGCAGGCATTGTGATATTAAGGGTTTTGATATAATTAAAATTTTGACCGTAAATTTTAATGACAGGGGTATCTACTATTTGAGTACAATATAACAGCTGATTGTCATTGATGTACATGGCTGCATCCTCGGAAGCCGGAAATGTATGTACTAAGTTTATTTGCCCAAAAGCAAATCCTGTCGCAAGCATGGCGATAGAAAATAGAAGTTTTCTCATGTTTAGAAATTTGAAATTATGTATTGAAATTATTTTTTCTCAAAATTTTACAGCAAGGTAAAATACTTGAGGTAAGTGTTTTCATGGGTTAGTTTGTGCAAAAGTAATAAAATAACGGGTACATATAGTGAATTTTCCAGATTGGTTCCAGAGCAGTACCATAAAAAAAGAAGCCCTAAAGCTTCTTTTGTTTTTTTACGATTAATCATTTTTTTATTTTGACTGTTTCCGTTCAGTCAAAAAATAGTTGAGTAGTTATTTTCAATAATAATTTAGAAATATACTACTATTTTTGAAATGCTTCCTGAGGAAGTAACTCAGCCGTTTTGTAATAGCTGATATCCATATCAAATTTTGCCTGCAGATCCTGGAAAGTGTCATAATCAAAATGTTCCCAGTTCTGCTCATTTTCAGGGTCAGAAGTTTTATCTACTGCAAGCTCCAGTTTTCCGTCTTCCTGATAGCTGCATTCAATAGCTGCATACTTTTCCCCGTTTTCATCAGTAGTATACCAGCATTTTACAGTTTTTTCAAGTTCCGGTTTCTGGGTTTCGTTATTGATGACCTGAGAACAAATAAAATTTTCAGGATCATCATTATTGAAAACAGTTCTTGAAATTAAAGGCTGATCATCTACAGATAATGAATAAAGTTTGTTGGTAGAAATAATGAAACCATCCACAGTGTCCTTTTTTTCAACATCAAAAAAATCGGACTTTTCCTTCAGGTAGTTTAATACCTGGTTTTCATTCTCGTCTTCACTTATGAAATAATTGATGTTATAGATACTGTCTTCACTAATAAACTCAATTTCTTTCAAGACGTCTGAATCCTTCTCGTAATAATAGAGATGATATTCATCTTGCTTCACAGCATTATTTTTGGAAATAACTTCTCCAAAAATGTTTTTGTACACTTTTCTCATTTTTTAGCACGTTAATTAGTTTCATTATTAGTTTAAGCGGGTGTGAAGCAAAGATAAGTTTCTTTTTTTATTTTAATGGTAAGCTTAAAATAGTATTTATTTCGTAAGTATTTCAAATATCCTTTATAAAATCCTCATATTCAAAGTAAAATCTTTCAAATCCGTCCATTTTATCAACGAAAAATTCAAAAATTTCCTGCCATTTATTTTTATTAAAAATTGAAACTCCCTGTATATCAACCCATATGCGGCTTATTACCTTGCCATTTTCCAGTGAAAAATATTCCTCTTTTTGAAAATCACCGATAAAATCTTTAAGAATATCTTCCAAAGACCATATTTTTTCATAATATGCATTTCTAAAGATCTCATCCTTCATTTCGATGTCTAAGGAAACCTCTGCTTTTTTGTTATCTGCAGAAAATTTGAAGGATAGATCTTTTACTTTAGTATCATATAAGACCCATTTCCTGGGAAAAGATTTCCCGAAAGCCGTCCAAAATTCCTTCTTTAATTGCTGTGCTTCTTGTTTACTGAACATAAAGACAAACTTAATGATTTAATGGCAAAAAGGCAAAATAGGGCAATAGAATACCCCAAATTTGTACACACATTTGTACATACGCAGATGAGCCTTTTTACTTTAGATGATCCATATTAAACAAATTTCGTATTTTTGCTGTGATGCTTTCAAAAAAATCTCAATATGCGTTTAAAGCACTTTCATTTCTTGTAGAAAAAAGAAATGAAGGTCCTATTCTTATTTCCGAAATTGCGGAACATAAAAGGATACCCTTAAAGTTTTTAGAAAATATTCTGCTTGAATTGAAAAAAGCAGATATCCTCGACAGCAAAAAAGGCAAAGGAGGAGGCTACTTTTTGAAAGAAAACCCGGAAAATGTAAAATTGGCCAAGATTATCCGTCTGGTTAATGGTCCTATTGCCATGCTTCCTTGTGTAAGCCTGAACTTCTATGAAAAATGTGAAGACTGTAATGAAGATCACTGCGGTCTCCATGATGTACTGATTGAGGTTCGGGATGCCTCACTGAATATTCTTGAGAAAAAAACTTTAATGGATCTGGTTGATTAACCCGGTCCTTTTTTTCGAATTATTAGTCTACTTGTTTGGTAGGATAATATTTTTATTGGATATTTGCATAACTTCAAATGAATAAACTATGATTTCAAAAGAAGAAGCAGATCTACTGGAGCAGCTTACACCATTAGTTTTTAAAAATTTTGAAACCCCTGAAAGTAAGATAAATGCTGTTGAAGTTATAAAGATTTTATAATATGGTGATTTCAAGAAAAATTCAGATCAGACTCAATGTACTTTTTGTAACCCTTGCAGTATTATTTACTGCTGGTTTTTTAATGTATGAATGGGGATATCTCGATGAGCTTTTAACCATTTTGGCTAAAGACCATTACATTTTTTATTGGATGCTTCTGGTGGGTGTTTTTGCTGAAGTTGTGGCTGGCTCGATGGGAATGGGGTATGGGGTCATCTGTACAACCACTCTTATGTTTCTGGGGATCCCACCCCATATTGTAAGCGCCAGTATACATTCTGCAGAAAGCTTTACCACAGCTGCCGGAAGTATAAGTCATATTAAACTCAAAAATGTAAGTAAGACTTTGGTGAAAAAATTAGCAATCCCTGCTGTTATCGGAGCGGTCATTGGGGCTGTAAGTTTAACCTATCTTGGAGAATATTATGCTAAGATTACTAAAACACTTATTGCCTTCTATACCCTTTATCTGGGACTGCAGATACTATCCAATGCCTTTAAAGGAAAACAGAATAAAGCACTTAAAAAGAAGACTAATCTGACAAGACTTGGAGTGATCGGAGGTTTCATAGACTCCTTCGCAGGAGGGGGATGGGGCCCGCTGGTAACAGGAACATTAATTAAAAATGCTTTCACTCCAAGATTTGCCGTAGGAAGTTCTACGGTTGCAAAATTTATACTGACGATAACAGCTGCAGTTACTTTTTTCTTTACCCTCGGCATCCAGCACTGGAACATTATTTTAGGACTTCTAATAGGCGGGATTATTACAGCTCCTTTTTCTGCCATGCTTACGGCAAAGCTTCCTGTAAAGAAAATGTTTGTGTTCATAGGCTTGCTGGTGATTGTGATGAGTTCTATAACTATTTATAAATCAGTATTCAGTTAAAATTTATGACCTGATATTGAAAAATAAAAGGCTCAAAAGTGTATTTGATTTTGAAAATATTTTACTTTTACATCACTAAATAATTAAAAATGAATTTACATATCATTGCACTTTTTAAGTTTAATGAAAATTACCTGATGGATGCTGTAGAGCTGTTTCAGAAGCTTGTAAAAGAAACAAGAAAAGAAGAAGGCTGCCTGCAGTATGATCTTGTGGAAGACAAAGATAACAAAGGAACTTTCTTCCTGATAGAGCTTTGGGAAAGTGTTGATCATCACAACAGGCATATAGGGCAGGACCACCTGTTAGACTTTCGCAGAGATACTTCCAGAATGATGGAAAGTTCAGCAGAAGTATACAAAGGATTTAAAATCTATTAATAATATAAAAGGCGGTTTCAACATTCTGAAACCGCCCTTTTATTAGAAAAAATAGAAAGTATTAAAATAAATTATTTCACGATAAGTTTTTTCGTTTCAGTAGTACCACCATAAGTTATTTTTACAAGGTAATTTCCTGAAGTAAGGTGAGATAAGTTAATGTCTTGTTTATAGAAACCGGTCTGGTTGGTCAATTCTGATGAGTAAACCTGTTTTCCCGTAAGATCGTAAACCTCTACGCTTCCTTTGTTGCCGGCTCTTTCTTTGACATCAAAAAGAACAGTAACTTTTTTGTCAGCTGAAGTAGGGTTCGGATAAATTCCAAAAGAAGCCTTTTTTCCTACCTCTGTTATTCCTAAGGTAGCTGTCACTTTTTTGTATTTGAAATACATATCTCCGGTAGTTGCTCCTCCATTGGTTACAAAGTACATTCTGTAATAATCACTCCCTTTTTTAATGTAATATACCACATCACTCTTCACGGTACTGATCCCTTTCCATGAGTGGCCAATAGTTGTAATATTGGAAGAGAAGCTCGTCGTGGCGGGGATTGTATAGGCAGAAGTCGCCTGGCTCTCAGGTTGTACCATCGCCACTTTGATGTTGGGGCTTTGGATAGGTCCGGAAAGAGGATACATCTGAACCCCCATATAGAATGTATAATATTTGGTAAACATCAGATCCCATGCACTTCTGGATGGTTCCATATTGGGAACTTTAGCCCCTGTGTTAAATGAAAAATAATTAAAGAAAGCGTCATCTGTTCCATTAGCAAGGGTTCTTGTTTCCGTAGGGCCCCATGCACTTCCGTCCCATTTTGAATATTTAAAAGTATATCCGCCGTAAGCATCTACAATAGCAAATTTGACGTAAGCTCCCGTAGGATATTTTAAAACAAAAATTGCTTTTCCATCGATATGGTGAGTGATACCGTTGTACAGACCCCAGCCTGTTGATATCTGGTTTGGAGTTGTTGGGGTCACAGGCCCTTGTTCAAAAGCTCCCTGGCTTATATCAGTGGTCTGATCCGGGTTGTAGAGAGGTTCACCCCACGAAGATTCATTATTCAGGCTAATATTGTCCCAGTCAGCTAAATTGGTTGAAACTGCATATACTTGGATGTCAAGAGCATCATTAATTCTTGAACCAAATGCATAGGATGAGTTTCTATAAAATGCAATATCCCAGGTATTGGCTGGTTGAGAAATCACGTTTGCATCTGCAAAATCAAAAAATACACGGTTTTGATATTGATTTCCCATCGTCATATTTACCTGAGAGTATCCCAATGCATCAGTTTGTGCCAAAACAGTCTGCTGAACAGAAAGAGCCAATACTGAAGCCAATAATAGTTTTGTTTTCATAACTTATTTTTTATATCGTTATTTAGAATGATTCCACAAAAGTATATAATTATTTTTAATCAGTCTAAATAAAAACATGATTTATATCGTGTTTCCCTATTAATCTCCGGTTGAAACTGATACAATGGAATAAAAAAGCCGGTGAGAATTATTTCTCACCGGCTTTATAAAGGTAATAGTCTAATAAACCTTATTTTTTTATGAATTTTGATTTGATGGTTTTTCCATCAGCTGTTTCAATGATGGTATAATATACCCCGGTATGAAGCGTACTGATATCAAAACTTTGTCTGTCTAATTTTCCTTCCGCTGCTTTTTGACCTGAAGCAGAGTAGATCTGTATGTTTTTAGGGTCTTTTTTTGCCACAAATTCCAATGCTGTATTATTGGTGTTGACAGCGAATCTGATTTCGTCATTGGATTTTGTATTTTCCGTCACAGCAAGCGTTGCATTGTTGTAGATCACATCATCCATCTGAATAGCCGTGTGCATGGCACTTCCGATAATTTTAAAAGCGATATACTGATTGGAAGAAGCCGGTACCGGTAAAGAATACTGCGTATTCGTTGGGTTTAAGCTGATGACAGGCGCTATCGGAGTAAATGACGACATATCAGAAGTACTGTTAACTAGCCCAACTTCTATAGTTCCTGTAGCACCGGATGCTGATCCTGAAGTAAGTGCTGCAATAAAGGTAACTGTTTTTGTTCCATCCGGAGCCACAATCTGTGGAGAGATCAGATAACCCGCCGTATTGGCTGAACTGAAGCTATAATATTGAACTGTCTTATTGGTTGTTCCGGCTGCATATACCCATGGACCATCCGTCGCATTTTGAACTCTATTCCAGTTTTTTTGTGGCCATGCCGCAGCAGGACCTGCAGGACCCGCAACGAAAGTATCGAAGTTTTCATTAATAGTGGCTAACTGAGCATTCGCTGTAGCTGCTGTTAACACTAAAGTTCCTAAAAGTAATTGTAACTTCATAGCATTATTTTTATTTAGAATTATTCCACAAAAATATATAATTATTTTTAACTATTCTAAATAAAGCCTTATATTTGTCGAAAATTTTTTGCCTTTATGAAGAAGAAAGTGCTTTCAATACTATCTCTGTCAGCCATTTTTTTGGTGAGTGCACAACAGCAGGATTCTCTTAAACAGAAAAAAATAGAAGAAGTTGTCGTTACGGGACAATATACACAACAGTCTATTAATAAATCTATATATAAAGTTGAAGTTATTAATGCGGAACAGATTAAGAATATGGCAGCTACCAATGTGGCAGATGTTCTTAACCAAAGTTTGAATGTACTGATTATTTCTGATCGTCAATCAGGAAATTCTACAGCCAATTTAATGGGACTTGGAGGAGAGTACACTAAAGTGCTGATAGACAATATTCCTGTTGTAGGAGACATAGGTCTTGGAAATAATATAGACCTTACCAAGCTTAATGTCAATAATGTTGAAAGAATAGAGGTTGTAAGAGGTTCAATGGGTGTTGATTATGGAAGCAATGCTGTTGCCGGAGTTATTAATATCATCACCAAGAAAAACAGTCAGAAACCCTTAACCCTGAACGCTTCTGTACAGGAAGAAACAGTGGGAAAAGAGTATGATTTCAAGAAAAAAGGAGAAGGAAGACATATCCAGACTTTGAATGTAGGATACAATATCAATGATCACTGGTATGTAGGAGCCAATATTAATCATAATGATTTTCAGGGGTTCAGAGGAACTCAGGAAGGATATAAATATTTTGAACAGGACGGGAAAAGAGGATACCTATGGCAGCCTAAGGACGTTCTGAATGTAGACGGAATTGTTAGATACAGTAAAAATAAAACCTCCATTTTTTACAAATTTGGTTTTGTCAATGAAAAACTAAACTATTATAATCCAACGGTAGGAGAACATTTTTACAGTGTCACCGACAGAACATACTTCTCTAATGACAGAGATTATCTGACCACCCGATATCTGCACCAACTTAATGTGCAAACCAAACTGGGTGCGGTAAACTATACCGGAGATTTTTCTTATCAAACTCAGGACAGAAAATACAGAGATTTCAAATACGATATTCCTAACAGAAAGGTAATTGGCGACAAAGTGGCCTACCAGTCGTATAATAAAGCAGATGTTTTCTATTCAAGAGGGGTATTCAGTAATTTTTTAGACAGTAAAAAGATTGATTTCCAGTTAGGGTATGAGTTGGATCACACTTCCGGATATGCCGGAAATATTGCAGGAACCTTTCAGGGAACGGATAATATAAAAAGAAAGATATTTAACTATGCCAATTTTATGTCCATCGAATGGAATGCAACAGATTGGTTATCATTACGTCCGGGATATCGCCTTGCACTGAGTGATAAGTTTGATGCCCAACATAATTATTCACTGACTGCCAGAGTGAAAGCAACTGAAAATGATAATTTCAGATTGGTCGTAGGAAGTGCCAACCGATTTCCGAATTTTGATGAGCTCTATACCTATATGGTAGACAGTAATCATGATATCAGAGGAAACGAAAACCTTACACCGGAACAGGGAATGACCGTTTCCGTAAACGGAGAAAAAAAGATTGCTACAGATTCAGGCTGGAACTTAGGGGTAGGAGCGAGTGCTACTTATCTTCATGTGAAGGATAGAATAGAGTCTGTAACAGTAAGCAGACAGCCTTTGAAATACCAGTATCTTAACCTGAATAAATATGAATCCTATTTATTTGAAGCCAATTTCAGAGCACAGAAAAATCAGCTTGCTTTAGCTGCCAATGTAGCATACTATGGGATTGCTAAGCAGTTAAAAGACGGAGATGCAGTTTCACCCAACGATTTCTTCTATACACTGGAAGCTAATGCAGTAGTGAATTATACTGTTCCGAATATCAATACTACACTTTCACTATTCTATAAATACACCGGAAAAACTCAGGAGTTTGTATTATCATCTGACCTGAAGAATCCTGAATACAGAATTGGAGAAAGAGATGATTTCCATATGATGAATTTCATTGTTACGCAGCCTTTTTTCAAGAACCAACTGGAACTAAGCCTGGGAGTAAAGAATATTTTTGATGTATCTGCCATAAGGGATACAACACTTCCGGGAAATACACATGAGGCTGCAGATCCGAATATTAATCTTTTCTATGGCAGAAGTTATCTGGCCAGATTAAGCTACAATTTTTAAAATTCTAAAAATGAAAAAAATACTATTTTATCTTATGCTGGGAGTGTCATTTGTATCACAGTCCTGCATCAATGATAACGAAGATCCGGTACCTGTAGTTCCTTCAGAGGGAGTATCTGTAAAACCGGATGTAAGAGGCTCTGCACAGCCGAATCAGGTATGGATAGATTTTAGTGATGTAGATCAGGAAGGGCAACCAAGACAGACGGTAAACAGCCGGACAGACTGGGATCTTGCATTTTATTCAGGGACTGAATTTAAAGTGGTTTTAAATACATCCATCATGATGGCTGCGGCTAAAATTCCCAATGTTGCAGACATTGCATCTGTGAAAGAATCTGACGTAAGCAGTCTAAAAGAGGTAGTACAGGTTGCCAACTTTGATACTGAAAATACCATTTATATTGACGATGTGAAAGGGAACTATCCTTCCAGTCAAACTGCGATAGCAGAAATCGATGCAGATCCTGCTAAAAATGCAGTTTATCTTGTGAATTTGGGGAAAGAAATCTATAAAGGAAGCATTGCTGTGGGATCTACCATTGCAGGAGGAGATGAAAGAGGCTGGATGAAAATACAGGTGACAAGACAGGCTAATGATTACAAAGTACGATACGGAGATATCAATGCTGTTGGCAGTGCAATAAAAGAGGTGATCATCAAGAAAAATAACGCCTATAACTTTACTTTCTTCAATTCAAAAACAGGGAAGGAAGTAGCTGTTCAGCCTGAGAAAAATAAATGGGACATCAGTTTCTCTGTGTTTACCAATATTGTTCAGGGGGCAGGAAGCTATGTGAATTCAGATTTTGTAACCATCAATAATGTTGCTAAGGTAGGAGCTTATGAAGTGAAAATAGCTTCCGGGTCTGCTGTAGACGCTTATAATAAATTTAAAAAAGCTGATGTGGATGATTCAAAGTTGGTATATAACGAACAAAGAATAATTGGAGGAAACTGGAGAGAAGTAGGACCTTCCGGATCTAAGGTAAAAGGAGATGTATTTTATATCATTAAAGATGCATCGGGATCTTATTTTAAGCTAAGATTCGTACAGCTTACCGATGACAAAGGAGAAAGAGGACATCCCATGTTCCAGTATAAAGCATTATAAAAAATCAAATAATCATATATCATGAAATTGCCATTAACGAAACTCTCCGGTAAACAAAGGCAGATGAGGATGGTAATTGCATAGACCTAGAAAAAATAAATCTGTACTTATGAAAAAATTCATCCTTGCAGCTTCTGTTCTTGTAGCAGTATATTCTTGCAAAAAAGAAGAAGGAGCTAAAAAAGAAAATACTACGGAAGCTTCATCTGAAGCTCCCAAAAGCAATAATAAAATTGTAACATTAAGCGGTGGAATCACCGAGATCGTAAGTGCTTTAGGGCATGAAAAAGAAATCGTGGGAACTGATGTTACCAGTACTTATCCTGAAAGTTTAAAAGCTACAGCTAAAGACCTGGGCCATGTAAGATCAATGACCATTGAACCGATCATGGCGGTAAATCCCACTTTAATTCTGGCTTCTGATAAAGATATCAATCCGGAATTATTGGGGAAAATCAATTCTTCAGGAATCAAAGCAGAAGTATTCAAGCAGGAGTACACGGTAGACGGTACTAAAAAACTGATCGAAGAAGTAGCAAAAGCAATTGGAAATACAGATTACCAAAAGCTGAATGATAAAATAGATGCAGATCTGAAACAGGTACAGCTTATCGCTAAAAAACCTAAAGTATTATTTATCTACGCAAGAGGAAACATGCTGATGGTAGCCGGTAAAAATACACCAATGGCTTCCCTGATCAACCTTGCAGGAGCAGAAAATGCAGTTACTGAATTTGAAGATTTCAAACCGTTAACTCCGGAAGCTGTGGTAAAAGCTAATCCTGATGTATTATTTTTCTTTACAACAGGTTTACAGGGAGCAGGAGGAAACGAAGGTGCACTTAAGATGCCGGGAGTATCCCAAACCAATGCAGGGAAAAATAAAAAGATCATTGCAATGGACGGAGGTTTAGTTTCAGGTTTTGGACCGAGACTAGGAGAAGCAGCAGTTGGATTAAATAAACTTTTAATTGAGAACACAAAGTAAACTATACTTTTATCTTACTATAAGTGCAGTACTGCTTGTGATTATAGCAGTACTGTCACTTAATACAGGAGTCTATGACTTTGGCGGAAATTCCGCATTCAAAGTACTGTGGCAGTTTATAAAAGGAGACCCCAATTTATCTTTAAGTGATAAATATGTGGTCTGGGATGTACGGGCAGCCAGAATTATTATGGCTATTTTAATAGGAAGCATGTTGTCGGTTTCAGGAACAAGCCTGCAGGGGTTGTTTAAGAATCCTCTGGCGACGGGAGATTTAATAGGACTTACATCGGGAGCGACACTATTGGCAGCAATTGCAATTGTTTTAGGAGGGCATTTCAAAGAATATCTTCCTGAAGCCGTACAATTCTCACTGGTAGGAATCTCGGCTTTTATAGGATCTTTTTTATCAATGATGTTGGTGTACAGGATTTCAACAAGCGGAGGAAAAACCAACGTGGTGATGATGCTGTTGACAGGAGTTGCCATTACGGCAATTGGATTCTCCATTACCGGATTCCTGATCTATATTTCAAAAGATGAACAGCTGAGGGATTTGACATTCTGGAACTTAGGAAGTCTGGCAGCAGCTACCTGGACGAAGAACATTATTTTGGGAGTTGTTTTAATCATAGCTTACATTATTCTGCTTCCAAAAGGAAAAGCTTTCAATGCAATGATGCTGGGAGAAAAAGATGCACAGCATTTGGGTATCAATGTAGAAAGGCTGAAAAAGCAGATTATTATTATTGTAGCTTTAATGGTGGGAACATGCGTTGCATTTTCAGGAACCATTGGATTTGTGGGGCTTATTGTACCGTATATTTTGAGACTTTTATTCAAATCCAATTATGCATTTATTCTGCCATTATCAGCCCTATGTGGAAGTATCCTGCTTTTAACGGCAGATACCTTCAGCAGAAGTATTGTAGCACCTTCAGAACTGCCGATAGGAATCCTTACCGCTTTAATGGGAGGCCCTATTTTTATCGCTATTTTAGTTAAATTTAAAAAAGCTCTCTAATGATCAAGGCCCATCAGATTAATTATAAGCATAAAGATTTTCATATCCTGGATGGAGTAGATGTCTCTCTGGAATACGGAGAATTTCTGGCAATTGTAGGTCCAAATGGAGCCGGAAAGTCCAGTTTGCTAAGTGTTTTGGCAGATGAGGTGAGAACCGGAAAACAAAAAGTCTTATTTAAAGACAAACCCATCAGCGAATGGAATGTAAAAGAACTTTCTAAACATAAAGCCAAATTTTCCCAACACAACAGCAATGATATTCCCCTGGAAGTAAAAGATGTTGTGATGATGGGAAGATATCCCTATTTTGATTCCCAACCCGGGAAGGAAGACCTTGAAGCGATGAATAATATGATGTACGAAACAGATGTTTTTCACCTTAAAGACAGGGAATACAATACGCTTTCCGGAGGAGAAAAACAACGGGTACACCTTTCCCGTGTGATGGCTCAGCTTCAAAATGAAATTGCCCATACACTCATGTTTCTGGATGAACCGCTGAATAATTTGGATATAAAACACCAGTATAAAGCGTTGGATATTATCAAAAAATTCACACAAAAAGCCAATAGTGCGATTGTTGTTTTACATGACCTGAACCTTGCTGCACAATTTGCAGATAAGATTTTACTGATGAAATCAGGAAGAGTTTCTGCGTATGGAACACCACAGGAAGTTTTTACGGCTGAAAATATAAGTGATGCCTATAATTTCCCATGTACCATCTGCGAACATCCCATTACTAATAACCCAATGATCATTTTTGGATAACCATGGAAAAAGAAGAATTAAAAATCCTCGCCCATAACCTTGCCAATCCTCAAGGTGAAAAAGGCATTGAAATCGGTGAAATGATGAATGCTACCAATATAGGGATGACCCTGGAAAGCATTAAAGCGCTTGTGATAGAAGATTATGAACATATTCTTGAAATAGGACACGGAAATGCAGCACACCTGAAGACTATTATAGGCTTAGCTCAAAATACAAGATATACAGGAATAGATATTTCTGAAACAATGCATCAGGAAGCCCGAAGACTCAATGAAGCGTTTGGAAATCAGGCAGATTTTGTTTTGTATGAAGGCAGCATACTTCCTTTTAAAGATGAAACTTTTAATAAAATATTTACAGTCAATACTGTATACTTTTGGGAGAATCCTGTCGCATTTTTAAATGAGATCTACAGAGTTTTAAAAGACGACGGAACCTTTGTTCTTACGTTTGCACAAAAAGATTTCATGGAAAAGTTACCGTTTACGGCTTATGATTTCACGCTCTACAATAATGCAGAGATGGAAGAATTGATATCCCAAAGCCATTTTAAAAGAATGAAAACTTCTGAAAGAGAAGAAGAGATAAAAAGCAAAACAGGAGAAGAAACAATACAGAGAATTTATACAGTTTTAACCATAAAAAAATAAATAAATGAGCACAATAGTTAATGACTTAAAGGAAAAATGGGAGGCTCTGAAAGCAGAAAATCCACATGTAAGAATAAGAAATGCAGCCGCTCAATTGGGAGTAAGTGAGGCAGAATTATTAGCAACCGGTGTAGGTGAAGGAGTAACTGTTTTGAAACCTGAATTTCCAGGTATTCTGACAGAAGCCGGCCAGCTGGGGAAAGTAATGGCTCTTACCCGTAATGATGAATGTGTTCATGAAAGAAAAGGAACTTATCTGAATGGTGATTTCAGCAGCCCGCACGCACAGCTTTTTGTAGGTGAAGATATTGATCTTAGAATTTTCCTGAACCACTGGAAATTTGCTTTTGCAGTAGTGGAAGGAGATAAAAAAAGCCTTCAGTTCTTTGGTAAAGATGGATTGGCATTGCACAAGATCTATTTGACTAAAGACAGTAATGACTCAGCTTTTGAGGCTATTGTTGAAAAATTCAAAGCTGAAGATCAGAATCAGGCTTTTGTATTTGAGGCAGTAGCACCGAAACAGGCAGAAAAAGCTGACGCTGAAATTGATGTGGACGGATTTAAAAAAGCATGGACAGAATTAAAAGATACTCACGATTTCTTTATGATGACAAGAAAATTCGGGGTAAGCAGAACACAGGCTTTACGATTGGCTCCGGAAGGATTTACCAAAAAAATTGATAACGCTAAAGTGGTAAATGTTCTTGAAGATGCTTCTGAAAAAAACACCCCTATCATGGCATTTGTAGGAAACAGAGGAATTATCCAGATCCATACCGGAAATGTAAAGAAAACCCTTTGGCATCAGCAATGGTTCAATGTAATGGACCCTGATTTCAACCTGCACCTTGATGTAACGAAGATTGCAGAAGCATGGATCGTGAAAAAGCCAACTGAAGACGGTGAGGTAACAGCAATTGAAGTATTCAATGCAGACGGAGATTTTATCGTTCAGTTCTTTGGAAAAAGAAAACCGGGGATTCCAGAATTACAAGAATGGAAAGACCTTGTTGCAGAATTAGAAAAGTAATAATTAGATGATTTGAATGGGCCGTTTTG
Source organism: Chryseobacterium sp. KMC2 (assembly GCF_016756935.1). Classification (NCBI taxonomy): domain Bacteria; kingdom Pseudomonadati; phylum Bacteroidota; class Flavobacteriia; order Flavobacteriales; family Weeksellaceae; genus Chryseobacterium; species Chryseobacterium sp. KMC2. The sequence continues at coordinate 286,536 of NZ_JAESIT010000001.1, read as the reverse complement.
TTTTGTAAGATTCAAAGCGGTCTTTTCATTTTGAGTTTTGGCAGCACGAGGAGAATGCAAAATAAGTGGGTTTTCAAATTTACTTTTTTACAATTCTTTCTGCCAAAATATTTGTGTAATTTGTGGTTAAATATATAAAATGAAGAATATTCTTATGGCGATTTTGCTTTCAGGGTTCTGTACACTTAGTGCACAGGATTTTAAAGCATATCAGTTTTATGATAAAAAAGGAAAGGAGGTAAAGACCGATAAAATAGTCAAAGAACTGGCAGATTATGATGTGGTCTTCTTTGGTGAGAATCATAACAGTTCTATCAATCACTGGCTTCAGCTGAAAATTACAGAAGCTCTGTTTGAAAAGAAAAAGGGACAGCTTATTTTAGGTGCTGAAATGTTTGAAAGAGACAACCAATCTCAGCTCAACCAATATTTAAATGGAAAATTTGATGCTAAAACATTCAAAGATTCAGCCCGTTTATGGAATAACTACGCAACAGACTACAAACCTTTGGTTGATTTTGCTAAGAACAAAAAACTGAATTTTGTGGCGACGAATATTCCAAGAAGATATGCTTCCCAGACCGCAAAAGAAGGACTAGAGTCTTTGAATAAACTCAGTGAAAAAGAGAAAACGTATATTGCTCAGTTACCTATCAAAGTAACACTGGATACTCCGGGATATCAGGAGATGAAAGCGATGATGGGCGATCATGCTGAAGGAACCAAAGTGATGAATTTTATTTCGGCACAGGCTACAAAAGATGCTACAATGGCGGAATCTATTCTGAAAAACTTTCAGGCCGGAAAAACCTTTATCCATTATAACGGAAACTATCACAGCAAAGAGTTTGGCGGAATTTATTGGTATATCAAGCAGAAGAATCCGAATCTGAAAATGGCGGTGATTTCAGTATTTGAATCTGAAAATCCGGAGCTTAAAGTTCCCGAAAAAGAGTATGTCCCGACAGATTTTAATCTGATCATTCCGAGTGATATGACGAAGACTTTTTAATTTCTGGTAAATCGTAAGGATTTAATCAGAGTCTTTGTGAATCCAGCTTGAAAAATTAAAACGGGATTTAGATTCCTACGGAATGACACACGTCATGTAAAGTTTTTTAATTTGTAAAACTTATAAAATAGATCAATATAAACGGGCTTTAGCCCGTTTTTTTATATACAGATTCCAATGGCTTTAGCCAAAACTTAAGATTACATTATTTACCTTTGTATCACATTCAATCCATATGAAAAAACTGACCATTTTAGTTGTATTTTGTGTAGGGCTGCTACAGGCACAAACATTATCTCCCAATGAAGTTTCCCTTATCAATCAGGGTGATATCAATGCAGCACTTCCGATCTATCAAACTACAGATGCCCATCAGCATAAAACATTGTTGAGCTTTTCTGCAGAAATCAATCCTACAGATCCTAATACGGCGGTTTTGGTAAAAAGGATGAAAGAATCTCTCCTGTCTACGGATGGCGGAGTAGGAATTGCTGCACCGCAGGTTGGAATTAATAGAAGGATAATCTGGGTACAACGTTTTGATAAAGAAGGAACACCCCTGGAATATTTTATCAATCCGGTGATTGTATGGAGATCTGACCTTCAAAATCTTGGACCTGAAGGAGATTTATCGATTCCTGATTTCAGAGACCAGTTTTACCGAAGCAAGGTTATTCAATTGGAATATGTGGATTTAAAAGGGCAGAAATATTCTGAGATAGTAGAAGGATTTACCGCGGTCATTTTCCAGCATGAGATCGACCATCTTTTCGGAATCCTGATTTCAGATAAAAAAGAAAAAGAAAAGAATGATTCTTATAAAAAGGTAGAAGCGTATCAGAAAAGTGATTTGAACAGAAGGTAAGTGATGAGTGATGAATGATGAGTGATGAGTGCCGTGCAGCTGCGAGGAAGCTCGCTTAGTCAAATCGAGGAATCGATTCATTTTTGCTCAATTTCTTATCCATTGTATTATTTTTCTTTGCGTTTAAGGAAACACAAATTGCACTAATGATTACCCTAAGATCACAAATATGGTCTGTTTCAATATTATCTGATTATCTGGCTGCATTTTAAAAATGTAGAATGATCTATGTTGATCTGATGAAAAATAAAAAGGAGCTGTTTTAGAAATAAAACAGCTCCTTTCGCTATAACTATGCTTAAAAAAAATTGGATTAGTCGTTATTGGTCACTGAAAGCTTAACCTCAATATTGTTTCTGGTAGCATTAGAGTAGGGGCAAATCTGGTGTGCCTTATCCGTTAATGATTGTGCTTCTTCTATAGAAACTCCCGGAATATTGACATCCAGCTCCACAGCAAGTCCAAAACCTCCGTTTTCAATCTGTCCTATGCTCACCTGAGCGGCAACAGTGGTTTCACCGGTTTTTACTTTTGCCAAACTGATCACTCTGTTGAGTGCGCTGTCAAAACATGCAGAGTATCCGGCAGCAAACAGCATTTCAGGATTCGTAAAGTCATCATTAGCTCCTCCTAAAGCTTTAGGCATTCTTACCTCAAGATCTAAGACTCCATTTTCACTTTGTACATGGCCGTTTCTTCCGCCTTGGGCAGTGACTTTTGTTGTATATAATGTTTTCATTTATTTTTCTATTTTCTTTAATATTTTTAAGACTGTGTCTTTAAGTTCTAACAGCTCTTCAGGCTGTATCCCAATTTTTTCCTGGATTTTCCCCGGAATTGCACAGGCCTTTTGCTGTAATTGTTTGCCAGCTTCAGCTAAAAATACTTCAACCACTCTTTCGTCCTCCTTTTTTCTTTTTCTTGTAATGAAACCCTTAGTCTCAAGTCTTTTGAGAAGAGGAGTTAAAGTACCACTATCCAGAAATAGCTTTTCTCCGATATGCGTTACGGTAAGTCCGTCACTATCCCACAATACCATCATAACGAGATATTGAGAGTACGTTATGTCCAGCTCATCAAGAAAAGGACGGTAAAGACCGGTAATCTCTTTGGCAATGACATATAGCGGAAAGCAGATCTGGTTTTCTAGTTTAGGTGTTTTTAAATTTTCCATGATTTTCGGGTACGAAAGATTCGATGAAGGTATTACTTTTTTATGATAAACTCATCCATTGGAACACGGACTTTTTTCATAGAAGACAACCAGTCGTTTGCTTCGTCACGGTATCCAAGGTATAAAAGACTTACACTTTTCAATCCTAATTCTTTTAATCCCAATACTTCATCTACTACCTCATTGTTGAATCCCTCTGCAGGAGTACTGTCGATTTTAAGTTCTGCTGCCTGTGCAAGAGCTATTCCCAAAGCAATATAAGTCTGACGGGCAGTATGTGCAAAATGTTCTTCAGGAGTCTGAGCTCCATACATTTCTTTAATTTTATCTGTATAACTTCCAAAACGTCCTCTTGGAAGATCTCTTACATCCGTATGATGATCATATACTTTATCTATTTTCTCATTAGAATAGCTATCCCATGCTGCAAAAACCAAAACATGAGAAGAATCTCTCATTACCTCAGGGTTTAAAGCTCCGGCTACCATTTTCTCTTTCAATTCCTGGCTTTCCACTACAATAATTCGGAAAGGCTGTAGCCCTGACGAAGTAGGAGCCAGTCTTGCTGATTCTAAAATTGTGTTTAAGTCTTGTTCCGATACTTTTTTGGTTGGGTCATATGCTTTTACAGCATGTCTCCAGTTTAAATTTTCTATTAATGACATTTCTTATGTTTTTAAATTAAATACTTACCTGCTATCTGTTCGTGAAATTTTAAATTGAACAAATTAACACTGCAAATATACAACAATTTAAATTGTGTGCAATTTAATTTTGAAAAATTTTATTGCCGTCAATTTTAAATTGAAGGAAACTATGGGATTAATTTGATTTTAAGCAAGATTCGGATTTTTTCAAAGCGGTGATATTCCAATCTTTGTCCTATCATTTTAAACAAAAAACAATGCAGAGATTTAAAAACAAAACAGCTTTAGTTACAGGAGGTACCAATGGAATGGGATTGGCCACAGCCGAAAAATTTATAGAAGAAGGTGGGACGGTAATTATTACCGGGCGAACAGATGAAACTGTAAAGAGTGCTTTGGCTAAGCTAGGAAAGAATGCTTTTGGAATTGTATCCAATGCCGGGAATATGAAGGATCTGATGAATGTACAGCAAGAGGTCCGAAAATATACAGACCATATTGATGTCATTTTTGCCAATGCTGGCTATGGAAAATTTGCTCCTGTTGAATATGTAGATGAAAACCAGTTTGATGAGCTTTTCAATGTATTGGTGAAAGGTCCTTTCTTTACCGTTCAGCAGATATTGCCGTTGATGAAAAGGGGAGGTTCAGTTATTTTTAATACCTCAGTAGCTACAGATATTGCTATGCCCAATTTCTCAGTGTATTCTGCAGCAAAATCGGCAACTCAGTCTTTTATTAAAACATTTGCTGTAGAACTTACAGAACGTGGTATTAGGGTCAACGGAGTAAGCCCGGGACATATCAAAACCAATATCTTCAATAATACAGGATTAACTGCCGGGCAAATAGAAGGAGCCGTCCGGGATATTATTCCTACCATCCCTTTTAAAAGGCAGGGAGAGCCGGCAGAGATTGCCAATGTGGTTTTATTCCTTGCCTCGGAAGAGGCTTCCTATATCCATGGAGCAGAGATCAAGGTAGATGCCGGGATTTCTGTCATAAGATAACCCGTAGATTATTTGACCTCTTTGACCTGTTTGATGATATTCGTATTATTTTCAATACCGATATCAAATGCTTTCCCATTTTTATAGCTCTGATTCAGTTTTTCCATCAGAACTTTGTAATCCGGTGATTTTTTTGAGAGATAAAATACCTGAGCACTTATTCCGATGGCTACACGTACAAGATCGTTCGGCTTGTCCGGATCTTCGGTAATACTTGAAATCGTTGAGTTATTATACCAGGTTAGGTTCTGTGAACTGGCATTACCGGAACAGGATGTAATCATAATAAAAAGTAATAATATATAGGTCCAGGCTTTCATAGCAAAATGTATTAAGTAAAAGCTCCTGCAATGTATGTAAAATAAGTGCAGGAGCTATATAAAAGTTAGTTAGAATCCACAACCTCCTACGTTAGGTGCAGGAGAAGGAGAACATCCTGATAAAGATGAGAATATGTTCAATACGCAATTGGTATTCACATAATTATTGTCATACAGTAAAGAACCGGATGGGCTTCTGTAATAAACATTTCCTGCAGTATTGGCAAAAGATGAAACAGAAGCAGATCCACAAGACGTATTCGTGCAGGCAGCTCTCCATGCCGTATCAGTTACTGGTCCGCTGGAGAATAAAGAAGGATCTATAATTCTTTTTTCTACCACTCCGGAAGCATTTTTAAAGCTTACAAGGATAGCAACATGGTATACCCATGATACACAGCAGGTACCTGTAGAAGCTCTCAGGTTACCATAGACGAATTGTTTTTCACAATCATAACCTGCATTGATCAGTATTTGTCTCATTTTGTGAGCTCTTGCGTAGCAACCGTCTACAGGATATCTGAAAGTGATACAAGGGGAAGAAGCGGTAGAAGTTCCGCATGCCTGATTTTTAATTTGGGCAAATAAACTGTTTAAAGTAGCCAAATTAGGGATAACACTGGTTAATCTCCTTGCTTCTACCTGTACATCTTTCGTTAAAACAGATTTGAAATAACGGACATCTTCCTCTGTTGCTTTATCTACTTTTGCAATTTCATGGCTATTAGGCTTTAAAAAGACATGAATTGGAGTTTCATCAGCTACAGCTTTTCTGATCATGGAAATATAGTTTTCATTTTCCTTGCTGTCCTGAATTTCAAAAGGCTGAGCAGTAATGATAAATGATACTTTAAATTTCCCGTTTTCTTTTTGTATCCCTACCGGGACAGTTCTTCCGAAGTCTTTCAGAGCAATTTCTTTAGACTCTTTCGAACTCATGTTTTCCTGATTTGCGTTCGCATCTGAACAGGAATTGAATGACAGTACTGATACAAATACCATCATTGATAGCAAAAATTTTTTCATAATTCTCATAAATTTGGTGGTTAAAAATTTGTTCTTTACCGTGAAATTAGTTCACTTTAAAGTGATATTAAAAGTAAAAAAAAATAAAATATCACCAAATTATTTTTATAAAAATTTCAAAAAAATATAAAATATTTATTTTTAAACCCAATTTTTGAGCTTAAACAGGTGTATATTAATAATCATATGGTTTAAAATGTATATTTTTATGAATTTTGAAATGAAGGTTGGTTTTTTGTTTATTTCAGAAAAAATCCAGTCTCAATATTTTGAAACTGGATTAGGTTTTCTCCCGTTGTAATGGATAGGGAGTTTATATTTTTTTGATCATTATTTATAGATCAATTCAGCTTGAAAAACATCAGCAAAATGTTTTCTGATCTTTGCTTTCAGTTCCTCCACCTCTTCCGGTGTCAGTTCTCTTTCAAGTTCTCTTTTTAGAGAAGTTACCTGCTTATCTTTAATTCCACATGGAATAATGTATTCAAAATACCGCATATCCGTATTGACATTCAAAGCAAAACCATGCAGAGTTACCCATCGGGAAGCTTTCACCCCCATAGCACACATTTTTCTTGCATAAGGTTTTCCTACATCCAGCCATACTCCGGTTTCACCCTGAGAACGTTCTCCTTTAAGGCCATATTCTGCAATAGTTCTGATAATAACCTCTTCCAGGTTTCTCATATATAAGTGAATATCCGTAAAGAAATTTTCAAGATCCAGAACCGGATAACCAACGACCTGCCCGTATCCATGATAGGTAATATCTCCTCCACGGTTTGTTTTCACGTAAGTCGCTTCTATTTCTTTCAGTTTATCAATACCGGCAAGCATGTTTTCCTCATGGCCGCTTTTTCCTAAAGTATACACATGGGGATGTTCTACAAAAAGAAGGTGGTTGGGCGTAGTAATATGCTGCTCTGCAGGAAGATCACGGTTTTTTATCTTGGTATCAATAATACTCTTCATCAGTGTTTCCTGATAATCCCAGGCGGGTTGGTATTCTTTGACCCCTAAATCTTCAAACTCTACTGCTTTATTTTGATTTGTATTCATTTCAATTTTTAGACATACAAATTTAGTGAATTTTAGTCTTTTATGGAATGGATAAAATCTATAGCTTTTTTCGTCCAGTCTTTATGCTGTAATAATATATTCACAAAGGCTGTTCCAATGATCCCGCCATCTGCTTTTTCAGTCACATTTTCAAAATCTTCCTTTGACTTGATTCCGAAGCCGATCATAACAGGATTTGTAAGAGGAAGGGAAGCTAATCTTGCCAGATAATTATCATTCTTTACAACAGCATTTTCATTTCCGGTCGTAGAGGAAGAACTTACAGCATACAGGAATCCTGAACTTAAAGAATCTAAATAGAGAATTCTCTCATCAGACGTTTCGGGAGTAACCAGAAAGGTAAAATTGAGATGGTATTTCTCTAAAATATGCTGATAGTTTTTTTCAAATTCAATAGGAGGAAGATCTGGCAGAATAAGTCCTGAGACCCCACTTTCTGAACATTCTTTACAGAATTTTTCAAATCCAAAACTTAAGACAGGATTAATGTATCCCATCAAAATAATGGGAATCTTTAGGTCTTCTTTTATGGTTTTTAACTGGGAAAAAAGCTTTTCAATGGTCATTCCGTTTTGCAAAGCAAGCTCATGGGCCTGCTGAATTACGGGCCCATCTGCTACCGGATCAGAATAAGGCATTCCGATTTCAATCATATCCGCTCCGGAATTCTGAATTAATTTTATAATTTCAGGAGTATCTTCCAGTTGTGGAATTCCTGCTGTGAAGTATATATTTAATTTTTTCATTTCTTATTGTATTAAAGTAGAATAAGTACATTCTACACCAGACATTTTACAGATTTTTCAAATACGTTTCCATATCCTTGTCTCCACGGCCACTCAGACAAATAACAACAATGTCATTTTCATTAAATCTTTTCTTGTCTAAAACAGCTAAAGCATGGGAGCTTTCCAAAGCAGGAATAATGCCTTCCAACTTGGTAAGGGCAAAAGCAGATTGTAAAGCTTCATCATCATTGATGCTGAAAAATTCTGCCCTTTTTTCCTGAAACAAATGAGCATGGAAAGGTCCGATTCCCGGGTAATCAAGTCCGGCAGAGATAGAATGGGGTTCTATGACCTGCCCGTCTGCAGTTTGCATCACCAGACTTTTACTTCCATGAAGAACTCCCAAAGTTCCTAAAAAGGTGGTGGCAGCAGATTTTCCGGAATCCACTCCTAAACCTCCGGCTTCAGCAGCAATGATTTTTACGTCTTTTTCTTCTACAAAATGATAAAAAGTTCCGGCAGCATTACTGCCTCCTCCCACGCAGGCAATTACATAATCGGGATTCTCCCTTCCGATTTTCTCCTTAAGCTGCTCCTTAATTTCTTTTGAAATAATACTCTGAAACCTTGCCACAAGATCCGGAAAAGGATGAGGTCCCACTACACTTCCGATTACATAATGTGTCGTTACAGGATTGTTGATCCAGTCTCTTAAGGCTTCATTCACGGCATCTTTCAGTGTCTTTGAGCCTGATGTAGCTGCAATAACCTCTGCTCCAAGCATCTTCATCCTGGCAACATTGGGAGCCTGTCTCTGAATATCTATTTCTCCCATATAAACAATACACTCAAGACCAAGAAGTGCACAGGCGGTAGCTGTAGCAACGCCATGCTGTCCCGCTCCGGTTTCAGCAATAATCCTGGTTTTTCCCAAACGTTTGGCAAGTAAAACCTGTCCTAAAGCATTATTGATTTTATGAGCTCCGGTATGGTTCAGATCTTCTCTTTTTAAATAAATCTGAGTATTGTATTTTTTACTTAAATTTTTTGCAAAATAAAGTGGGGTAGCCCTTCCTACATAATGGGTAAGCAAATCCTGATATTCACTCTGGAAATCTTCAGACTCAATAATTTCAAGATAGTGTTTTTGCAGTTCATCTACATTCGGATAGAGCATTTCAGGGATAAAAGCTCCTCCAAATTCTCCATAATATCCGTTTTCATCGGGGTTTTTATAATTCATATCTTTATTCTTTAGTAATTAAATAAGCAGTATTCTCTGCACTCAGCTGGCTGAGCTGTTCCTTTCTTTCTTTTGAAATATTAAAAATTAAAATGTCATCGTCTTCAGAATTGACCCATTCCGAATTCTCATTCTCTTTGATTGATTTTGCTTTATCATATAGAATTTCAATATCGCATTTCTGGTAAAAAGGACGGAGTTCCTCGTGACAGAATCCAATGGTCTCCATATTTCTTTGATTGGCATTATCTTTAAAATACTGAACAAGCCTGGCTCCATAACCTTTTTTCTTATGAGCTGAAACAAGCCCTACAGCCTCTGTGAAGGTAATTTGTTCTCCGGATATTTCCAATGTAAAATCAAAATTATTACGGATAACAGCCAGTATAGATTCATCCGTATCCAATAGAAGATGAAATTCTGAGTCTTTAAAGAAAGTTCGGAAATAGGAAGGTTTCATACTGCTCCACACAGGAACATCCCAAAGCTGAAGAATATGTTCTATTTCAGTTTCCGTCAATTCTTCTGCCTGTTTTATCTGATACTTCATAATTGTAATATTGTTTTCATCCCAATTCTATAGCAATTCGTCCCGTTGGGATTCTTTCTTGTGTAATATTGATTGGAATCGTTTAATCCTGTCGATATCTTTATTGCCTGGTTCAATTTCAAACTTTGAATTGATGTCTAAGGCAAAAGGTTTTTGATGCAGAAATTTAATATTTTCTATATTTTCTTCCGAAATACCACCACTTAAAAAATAAGGAAGAGGGATTTCAAATGCATTCAATACTGTCCAGTCGAACTGTTTTCCAGTTCCTCCAAAGGCTTTGCTGTCGGTATCAAATAGCAAATAATTGAGAGTGGAGAGTGGAGAATTGATGATCTGCTGTATTTTATTCCTGTTTTCTGCAGCGTCATGACCAATTCTTATGACTTTAATGATTTTAATTTCCGGACTTAATTTTTTTCTCAATTCAATGGTGAAGTCCTGGTTTTCATCGCCGTGAAGCTGGATGTAATTTAAATGGGCTTTCTCAGCTATTTCTACAATTTGATCAATTTCTTCATTCACAAAAACACCTGTTTTTCCTGAATGTTCAATGTTTGCAATATCTTGAAGACCCAGATGATTCAGCACATATCTCGGGGATTTTTCATAAAATATAAAGCCGAGAAAATCTGCTTTCATACCAATCAGCTCCTGGATCTGTTCAGTTTTTGTTAAGCCACATACTTTGAGGTGAGGGGGCAGGTTCATTCAGTATATATTTTGTTGTTACTCATTTATTCTCAGATTCTCAAATAACCTTATTGGCCGATTTCAATGCTGAACTCTTCAAATGCTTTTGCAGGATCAGGATTCTTCATAAAATATTCACCCATCAGGAAGGCGTCAAATCCTTTTTCTTTTAAATAGGTGAAATCTTCAAGGCTGTAAATGCCGCTTTCAGCGACAGATAAAACGTCTTTTGGAAGTAAATTCTTTAATTGTACGGAATGTTGCAAATCAACTTTGAAATCTTTCAAATTTCGGTTATTAATTCCCACCAGATCAATATTTGAATGGAAATGTTTCAACTCTTCCTCAGTGTGAATTTCCAGCAAAACCTCCAGGCCAAGCTCATGAGCCAATTCTGTGAACTCTTGGACCTGACTGGTTGAAAGACAGGATGCAATCAGCAAAACAACATCCGCTCCAATACTTTTTGCTTCGTAGAACTGATATTCATCAACCATAAAATCTTTCCTCAAAATAGGGATGTTGATCTGATTTCTTACGGTCAGAATATCACTGAGGTCGCCTCCGAAAAAATCTTTATCTGTAAGGATAGAAATTCCACTCGCCCCGAAATTTTCATAGGCAGAAACTACATGTAAAGGAGAAATACTATTATTGATAATTCCTTTTGAGGGAGATTGCCTTTTAAATTCAGCAATAATTCCGTTTTTATTTTTTACAGATTCTTTCAGAGAATACGTCTTTCTTCCAAAAAACTCGGCCTCTTTTAAGCGATTAACGGAAATTTCTGATTTTGCAACACCAATCTCTTCTTTTTTCCTTTCAATAATTTTATCAAGTATAGTCATTTTTGTTTTTTTAATAATAGAAATTACAATGGTTCTTAAACTGCTTTATAACTGTTAGCTCATTAAAAGTTCAAAACTCTTCAGTGCTTTTCCGCCTTCCAAACTTTCTTTAGCCAAAAGAAGGCAGTCTTCATAAGATCCAAACTTATTGGTATGATGAAGCGATACGGAAGCATTGGCAAGCACTACGGAATTCTGTTGTTCTGTACCTTTACCTTCCAGGATATTTCTGAAAATTTTTGCCGTTTCCTGAGTTGTCTCACCCGCCTTAATATCTTCCAGTGTTACCGGACTAAAACCTAAATCTGCTGCAGAATAGATGCTTTCACCATTTTTAGTGATAATCTTAGTGTCATCAGTCAGGCTGATCTCATCATAACCATCTAATCCGTGAACGAGCATGAAATCACGATCTTCTTTTTGTAGGAGATACTGATATATTCTTGCAATTTCCAGATTGTATACTCCAATGACAGAATATTGAGGTTTGGCAGGATTTACCAAAGGGCCGAGAAGATTGAAGAAAGTTCTCAATCCCAATGATTTTCTCAATAATCCAACAGATTGAAGGGCCGGGTGGAAGTAAGGAGCATGTAAAAAACAGATATTGGCCTTTTCAAGGTCTTCATTCAGCTGATCTGAATTATTTTTAAACTCATATCCAAGTTCTTCCAGTACATTGGATGAGCCTGTAGTGGTTGAAGCACCATAATTTCCATGTTTTGTTACCTTCTGCCCGGCTCCGGCCACTACAAAGCTGGCCAATGTTGATATATTGATTGTGTTTTTTCCGTCACCTCCTGTTCCTACAATATCGATAGCGTCATGGGCTTCTATATGGACAGGAACGGCCATTTGTAAAAGAGCTTCTCTAAACCCCTCCAACTCCTTTAAGGTAATATTACGCATCAGGAAAACGCTGACAAAGGCAGTCACTTCTGCAGCATTGAATTTATTCTGAGCAATTTCAATCATAGTAGCTTTTGCCTCAGATTTTGATAACGTATTATGATTAAAAAGGTATTGTAGTATTTCTTTCATTTGGGGCGTTTTTATTGTTGAAGAGATTTCTGTTGTTTTCATTGTAAAAGGAAATTTTTGATGATGGTTTCTCCTTCGGGAGTTAAAATACTTTCCGGGTGAAACTGTACACCATGTACATCATAGGTTTTATGCTGTAAAGCCATGATCATTCCGTCTTTATCTACTGCGGTAATTTCCAGTTCTTCAGGGAAGTTTTCCGGATTCACAGCCCAGCTGTGGTATCTTCCTACTTCCAGACCTGAAGTAATATTCCTGAAAATCAGGGTATTTTCTTTTACTATTTCAGTAGTCGTTGCCACTCCATGAAAAATCTCAGACAGGTTGACAAGACTTCCTCCGAAAGCTTCTGCAATAGCCTGCTGGCCAAGGCATACTCCCAAAATGCTTTTCGTAGGAGCATATTCTTTGATGAGATCCAATAGAATTCCTGCTTCTTCCGGAATCCCGGGACCGGGAGAAAGGATTATTTTATCATATGTTCCCACTTCTTCTAAAGTGATCTTATCATTTCTTACCACATCCACCTTTTGATCCAGAATTTTTTCGATGATCTGAACAAGGTTATAAGTGAAGCTGTCGTAATTGTCGAAAACTAAAACTTTAGATTTTGAGTGTTGGTTGTTTATATTGCTATTCATTTTTTTATTTTTTTTGATTGGCCAATTGTTAGTGAGTAGTTGGGTCAGATATACTGTTTAGTGTATTGGTTTTAACTTTCAACTATCTTTCCCGCCTTTTCTACCGCTTTTTTCAGCGCATTCAATTTATTATTGACTTCCTGTAATTCATTTTCAGGAACAGATTTAGCTACAATTCCGGCTCCGGCCTGGTAATACAGGGTATTGTTCTTGCTTAAAAATGTTCTGATCATAATAGCCTGGTTACAGGTCCCATTCAAACCAATCATCCCAATACATCCTCCATAATATCCACGGGAATCTTTCTCATACTGATTGATAAGCTGTAAAGCTCTGTGTTTGGGTGCTCCGCTTAAAGTTCCCTGTGGAAAAGTTGCAGAAACCATTTCAAGAGGATTGATGTTCTCCGGTAAATCAGCGGTTACTTCACTTACCATATGAATAACATGGGAGAATAATTGAATTTCTTTCAGTTTGGTAACGGTTACATTTTTTCCAAGCTTTCCAAGGTCATTTCTTGCCAGGTCTACCAGCATGGTATGTTCGGCATTTTCTTTTGGGTCAGCTTTTAATATTTCGATAGATTCCAGGTCTGTTTCAAAATTCCCTGTTCTTTTGGATGTTCCGGCAATCGGATGAATAATGGCCTTATTGTTTTTGATAATCAGTTGACTTTCAGGGCTTGATCCGAATAGTTTGTAGTTTCCGTAATCAAAATAGAATAAATAAGGAGAAGGATTGATATTTCTTAGAGCACGATATACATTAAATTCATCGCCTTTAAACTTCTGTTCAAACCTTCTGCTTAAAACCAATTGAAATACATCCCCTCTCATGCAGTGCTTTTGAGCTGTTTTTACCAATTCGATATAATCCTCGTTGGTAATATTGGAAGTTTCCTGGCCATTTTTTTCAAAAGGATAAACCGGGGTATTCTGGTTTTTAATAATATTTTCCAAAAAGCGAAGTTCAGATTTTATACCGTCAATTTGATTTTCAATAATATACATCTCATCATTAAAATGGTTGATGGCAATCACATATTGATACAGTCGGTATCTGAGGATCGGAAGCTCTACTTCAGGGCTTTGCTTCTTCAGATTTACATTTTCAAAAAACTGTACGGCCTCAAAACTTGTATATCCAAAAAGGCTTTGAGCAGTCTGTTCGATAGGGTCATCTGTTTTTTCACATTGGAAAACGGTACGAAAACTTTCAAAGATCTCCGTAATGTCACGCTCCATGATTAATTGTTTTACAGGAGCGGAATTAGGAAGTTTAACTTCAAATTCGTTGAGGTTTTTTACTTCAATTCCTGCAATCGCATTGATGGCAATAAAGGAAAAGTTATTGTCAATACTTTTGGAATCAGAACTTTCCAGAAGGATGGTGTCCCTGAATTTGTCTCTGATTTTAAGATAAATATTCATTGGAGTATGAAGATCTCCTAATGTTTTTTTCGAAACGGTTTTTATTTTGATAGTATCAGTAAACATCTGTAGTTTTATTTTTATGTGAGATTAAGTAATAAAAAAAAGGCTTTAACGGAATCCGTCAAAGCCTATATATTGTATTTTAAATTAATTCTGCTGTATGATTAGCAACATGACAATACCTCCAGACCCGACGAAGAGTTTGAAAGCCACCACCAAATATTGTTGCTCATATTTAACATGGGACAAATGTAGAAATTTTTTTAATACAAAAAATAAAAAATTGAAAAAAAATAAAAAAATAAGTATTACATTTTATTATTCCACTTGTTCAAGCTCTTGTTTAAGTTCTTTTAGCTTTGTTTCGTAAGTGTCATCATCATAATCGTTTAGATAGTTTTCCAATGCTGAAATGTACTCCCGGATAAAGTCTTTGTTGGTTCTGTCTGCTTCATATTTGATCTTTGCAGAATTGACCGGAGCAAGCTTTGAATATTTAACAGCCATCTGTCCTTCAATGGATTGATTATAAAGAATAACTATATTTTTTTCATATCCGGGGATATATTTTACCGGAAATGGTTCTTCCATTCTTGGAATTCTGATGGCATTTTCAATAGGGTAGATGGAAGCCGAAGTTGTAGAAAAAAAAGTGGAGACATATTTTCCATCCTGTTTCTTTACAATAGCTTCGTAATCATGGATATACATGTCGTTCAGCGTAGAATTGGTTTCCTTGTCAGAAGTGATAATAGCTGTACTTTCCACACCGTATTTATGTAAGAACCAGGCATTCAGAAACTGTCCGCCAAATCCGTTTAGAATGGCCAAAGGAAGAATAGGAGCAAGAAACCATGCTTTTCTTGTCAAATATGAAAGCAACCCAAAGAATAAAATGATAATGATCACAGTATAAAAACCGTGATGACTGGTAAAAAACAGAATTTTTGATAGTAGAATCATAGCTTAAATTTACTATTATCTTTTTAATATTAATTTAGAATGAATATTAAATTTCAAAAATTCTGTTCAAAAAATCATTTAGTTCACCGGTTCTGATAAAGGAAGGTCCGTGGTTCCACTATAGAAAACGATTAAGGTGGCCCCTTTTTCTCCGGTTTTACCTCTATGGGCGATATTGACCATTTCGGGAACAACCTGTCCCTGCCTGATCCACTGGGTTTTGCCGTCTTCTTTTCTCTCAATCTGAATTTCTCCTTTTTCTATATACGCCGCATTGATAACAGGATGTTTATGCCAGTTCAAAGCTTTATGGGGAGGAACTGAAATTCTGAGAACGGATATTTCCGGTTGGCCATTCGGATAATTGGGATATGGTGTCCCATCCCATGATTTTGTGGTTTTTAAAAGAGATACAGATTCTATTTCATCGGAATATTCTGATTTCTGATCATCGTGTGATGAATTGTCACAAGATGAGGCGAGGGAAGTAAGCACTACAAATAAGGTTGTAGTTAATACATTTTTTCTAATCATAATAATATTGTATTGGGTTTCAATGGTTGGTGTAGCAAAAATACTAACGAAATTTAAATATCCCTGGAAAATGAATTATTTTCTGGCTGCTGATTTCAAATACTTAGTTTTTAAAAAATATGTTCAAAGAAAACATTTGTCATAAGTTTAAAACTTTATTTTTTATATTTTTGCTTCCAAATTAGAAAAAAATGAAAAAAGTATTAGCTATCGCATTTATCGGAGGGTTATTAGTAGTAAACTGTTCAAAAAAGACAGATCACTCATTACAGGACAGCAACACTATGCTTCCGGAACCTGAAGTAACAACTGTAGTAGATTCTACGGCTAAGACTGCTGCTCCGGCTGCTGCAACTCCTGCTACACCTACTCCTGAAGCTGCTAAAACAGACTCTACAGCAAAGAAATAATGAAAAAAATATTTTTGGCAGGAGCCTTAGGTTTTTTAGCCTTTTCCTGTTCTAAAAAAGAAAATACAGCAGATGTGGCTGCATCTTCTGAGACCGCTGTTGTTTCAGAACCTGCAAAATCTAATCTTTCAGGTGATCAGATCATCGAAACATTGGACTGTTCAGGATGCCACTCTGTTAGCGAGAGAATGATAGGACCTTCATATCAGGAAATAGCGGGTAAATATTCTGAAAAGGATATGGAAATGCTTGCTTCCAAGATTATAGAAGGCGGAAGTGGTGTTTGGGGAGGTGTCCCTATGGCTGCCCATCCACAGGTATCTAAAGAAGATGCCAAAAAGATGGTGGAGTATATTTTAAGTCAGAAGAAATAAAATATGTCTACTGAAAAATCCAGTTTGCACACAAGAAATCTGCATCGTAATCCTTATGATTTTGATCAGCTCATTTCTTGTGTGCCGGAACTGAAGCAGTATGTTTTTGTTAATGCTTATCAGACGGTAACCATTAATTTTAGTATTCCTCAGGCAGTTAAGCTGCTCAATAAAGCATTACTGTCGCACTTTTATAAGGTTAAAAACTGGGATATTCCTGACACTAACCTATGTCCGCCTATTCCGGGACGGGCAGATTATGTACATTATATTGCAGATCTGTTGGCGGAACAACACTATGAAGTTCCTACTGGTGCTTCTGTAAAAGGTTTAGATATAGGAGTAGGAGCAAATCTTGTTTATCCTTTGATCAGCCATAGATCTTATGGATGGACCATGACAGGAACGGATATCAGTGAAGATTCCTTAGCTAGTGCTCAGCTTATTTTAGATCAAAACCCTGATCTTTCACCGGCTATTCAGTTAAAACATCAAAAAAACTCCGAACATATATTTAAAAATATCATTAATACCGGAGAACGTTTTGCATTTTCAATGTGTAATCCTCCCTTCCATGATTCTCAGGAATCTGCCATGAAGGGAAATATAAGAAAAACAAAAAACCTTAACGGTTCCAGGAACCAGAAGCCATTGCTTAATTTTGGAGGCCAGCAGACAGAATTATGGTGTGAAGGGGGCGAACTTGCCTTTATTACAAAAATGATTAACGAGAGTTTGTTGTATTCCTCACAGGTTCTTTGGTTTACATGCCTTGTTTCTAAAAAAGATAATCTTTATAAACTTAGTTCGGTTTTAAAAAAGATAAAAGTAGTGGAGTTCAAGATCATTGATATGGCTCAGGGACAAAAAATAAGCAGAATACTGACCTGGACATTTATTCCCAAACAGAATCGTAAAGACAACTGGTTGTAACCTCAAAGGTCAATTTGCGGTGTAACTGATCCATTCACGACAAAGCAAATTTACCGAGAAGAAGCAATGTTCAGAATTGGATTTTTATACCATTGTAAAGAGATTGGTAATCCAGTTACCGTCTCAAGTCTCATATCTCAAAGTCTCCTGTCTTTACTCTTATGTCCTCGTATCTTAGTTGCAAAATTTACCATTCATCCTTACAATTTGAAAAATTTCTTAAAAAGCGATTGATGGTCACCTCAAAAATGACTAAATTTGTACGCTTTTAGAAAAATAAGAAATGCAATTATCAGAACAAGAAATCATTAGAAGAGAAAAGCTGAACAAGCTTACTGAAATGGGGATTAATGCGTTCCCAGCGGAGGAGTATACTATTACAGATACGACAGAATCTATAAAACAGGATTTTTCTGAGAATAAACAGGTGAAGATCGCTGGTAGATTAATGTCCCGCAGAATTCAGGGGAAGGCTTCTTTTGCTGAGTTGCAGGACTCTAAGGGTAAGATCCAGGTATATTTTAACAGAGACGAGATCTGTCCGGGAGAAGATAAAGAACTATATAACGAAGTTTACAAACACCTTTTGGATATCGGTGACATTATCGGTATTGAGGGTACTTTGTTTACGACTCAGGTAGGAGAGATGACCGTTTTAGTGAAAAACTTTACCCTTCTCACTAAGGCTTTGCGTCCTCTTCCTCAAGCTAAAACTGATGATAACGGAGTGGTGCACGACGGATTTACAGATCCTGAATTAAGATACAGACAGCGTTATGTAGATTTAACAGTAAATCCACAGGTGAAAGAAATTTTCGTGAAGAGAACAAAATTGTTCAATGCGATGAGAACTTTCTTTAATGATGCCGGATACTTTGAAGTGGAAACTCCTATTTTACAGTCTATTCCTGGAGGAGCAGCAGCAAAACCGTTTATCACGCATCATAATGCTTTAGATATTCCATTATATTTAAGAATTGCCAATGAGTTGTATCTGAAAAGATTGATCGTAGGTGGTTTTGACGGAGTATATGAGTTCTCCAAAAACTTTAGAAATGAAGGGATGGACAGAACGCACAATCCGGAGTTTACCGCAATGGAGATCTATGTGGCCTATAAAGATTACAACTGGATGATGGATTTCACGGAGAAATTATTGGAATTCTGTGCTATCCAGGTAAACGGAACTACAACAGCAACTTTTGGAGAGCATAATGTAGATTTCAAAGCTCCTTATCCAAGAGTTTCAATGACAGAAGCCATTCTGAAATTTACAGGTTTTGATATCACCGGAAAAACTGAGCAGGAATTATATGATTTCGCAAAGTCTATTGGTATTGAGGTGAATGAAACAATGGGTAAAGGAAAATTAATCGACGAGATTTTTGGTGAAAAATGTGAAGGAAACTTCATTCAGCCAACATTCATTACAGATTATCCTATTGAAATGTCTCCATTGACTAAAAAACACAGAAGTAAAGAAGGTTTAACGGAGCGTTTTGAATTAATGGTATGTGGAAAAGAAATCGCAAACGCTTATTCAGAGCTTAATGATCCTATTGATCAGAGAGAGCGTTTTGAATCTCAAATGGCCTTGTCTGAAAGAGGTGATGATGAAGCGATGTTTATTGACCAGGATTTCTTAAGAGCTCTTGAGTATGGTATGCCGCCAACTTCAGGATTAGGAATCGGGATGGACAGATTGATAATGTTCTTAACGAATAATGCTTCTATCCAGGAAGTTCTATTCTTCCCTCAGATGAGACCGGAGAAAACCGTTCCTCAAATTGAATTAGGAGAAGATGAAAAAGTAATTCTTGAAATTCTGAATTCTCAGGAAGATGCAATTGCTTTGGCAGAAGTAAAAGAAAGAAGTCAATTATCAGGGAAGAAGTGGGATAAAGCTTCTAAGACTTTGACCAAGAACAACCTTGTGAAAGTTGATAAGATTGATGAAGTTCTTTTGATGAAACTGGTATAGTATCATTGAATTGAAGATAATATTAGAGACTGTTTCCAAAGTGGGATGGTCTCTTTTTTAGTTAAAAATAAAGACTTGATTTTACTTTTTTATTTCAAAAATAATCAAGACCTTATCAATTAGTTTTATCTAAAAATATTATTTTTGTAAGTAATTTAAAAACCTAATCATGAAATTTTTTTTTACATTTTTTTTATTTTTATTTTTTAACATTAATGCTCAACAATGGTATGTTGGAGAAGATATTAATTATATATTTTCGTCAAGGATTTATAGAGATACCAGTACTGAGTTTGCATCTTCTCCGTTAGGCTATTCCTATATTTATAAAGGAAATTATTTGAGGAAAATATTACCAAATGGAGAGAATGATTTAAGTTTTGGTGTCAATGGTTTTTCTACAACCGTTATGCCGTTAAAAACTAATGTTACCGATGAAGGTGCAATAGTCGTTAATGATCAGAATATATTTCTGGCAAGCGGTAACAGAATTGCAAAATATGATGTAAATGGTAATCTTGACACAACTTTTGGTAATAGCGGTTATTTAAATATAAGTGGTAGTGGCAATATTAGCTCTATGGAGATGAGTAGTGATTTCGGATTGTTTGTAAAATGCGGAAATTCACTATCTAAAATTACATCTAGTGGGCAATTAGATAGTAGTTTTATTTCAATAGCAGGTGTTATATCTTTCTCTATCACAAACTCAGCAATTATTATACAGATTTCAAACAATCAATTTAAAAAATATAATTTTGCAGGAGTTCAGGATTTGAATTTTGGAATTCAGGGAGTTCTTCAAGTTTCTGAATTCTCTTCTTACCCATTCAAAGCAGGAGTTAACAAATATACGGGAGATATATTAGTTTGTAGGAATTATCCTGTAGAGCTTAAAAAATATAATGAGAATGGAATTTTGGATACTTCTTTTGGTACTAATGGTATTGCTTCCTTTCAATTACCTGCAGGTGATAATTGGTATCCTACTGGTTTGATTGGACCACAATTTATAAGGGTATTAAAAATAGATTCTAACGGAAAAATTTTGTTGTTTGGAGGAAGTGGAGAAAACCAATATTTTGATGACCGTGTCACAGCAGTAATCATTCGATTCAATTCTGATGGAACATTAGATAATAGTTTTAATAATGGAAATGCATTTCATTACAGAAGGACAAAAGCAGCTATTACAGATGTAAATATGTTAAATGATAATTCCTATTTGTGTTTTGATTATTTTGCAGGTTTTGGTTTTTCATATGGGTCTTGCGGAATTACGAAATATCTACGCACTCCTGATTTATCAAATCTAAATGTTAAAGAAATAAATAATAATAAATTATCATTACATCCGAATCCTATAGAAGACATCTTAAATATTCAATTAAACACTAATGAAAAGCTACAGAAAGTAAATATTTATTCTATAGATGGCAGATTGGTTTTTACAGGAGCAGAATTAAAGACTAATGTGAAATTTTTACCTGCAGGAGATTATATAGCAGAGATAAAAACCAATAAGAATATGTATAGCAAAAAGATTATAAAGAAATAGAATATCCTCTATATCTTGAAAATAAATAATAAAAACCGGTGCAGAATAAGTCTGTACCGGTTTCTTTTTTTTCACTAAGGATTACTTAATTTTATTATTAATTGGTTGGAATTTATAGATTAATATTTCGTGTTGTTATTGTTTAATATCTATGTATTTGTTGTGATTATGATATTATGTTTATTTATTGTTTTATTTTATTATATAAAATTATTCTTTGAATATATTTTATTGAAATAAATGTAATTTATATTCTTTAGGATTATTCTTTTCATTACATTTGATATGAAAATGAATATGTAGATGAATACAACACGAAAAAAAAATCCAGATAATTTTACAAAAAACCAGGGTCTTTATGAGCCTGAATTTGAATTTGATTCCTGCGGAGTTGGTTTTGTAGCGAATATTAAAGGAGTAAAAAGTTATAAGATTGTAAGTGATGCCATTACCATGCTGGAGAACATGGAACATCGCGGTGCTACCGGATATGAAAGTAATACCGGGGATGGTGCAGGGATACAAATCCAGATCCCTCATGAGCTTTTATATGATGAGGCATTAAACGTTGGGATAGATTTACCAGAATCTGGATATTACGGTGTTGGAATGTTATTTTTTTCTCAGAATAATTTTATTAGGGAAGAATGTAAAGAGGTCATCGCACAATCTGCAGAAAAGCTGCATCTTAAAATATTAGGATATCGCCCTGTTCCGGTGAGTAATATTGATCTTGGTGATTTGGCGAAAAGTGTAGAACCCGTGATGGAGATGCTTTTTATTGAGCGTCCTTTTGATCTGGATACTGAAAAAGATTTTGAGAGAAAGTTATTTATTTTTAAAAATTATATTTCTCATCAGATGATCAGTATTACCAATAATGATCCTATTGGATTTTATGTGGCTTCTTTCTCCTGTAAAAAACTTATTTATAAAGGCCAACTGAGAAGTATTCAGGTTCGGAATTATTTTAAAGACCTTACCAATCCCAAAATTCGTTCTGCATTTGGAATGGTACATTCCCGTTTTGCTACCAATACTTCTCCCACATGGAGCTTGGCACAGCCATTTAGATTTTTAGCGCATAATGGCGAAATAAATACTTTAGGCGGAAATCTTAATTGGTTGAGATCTTCTGAAAAAATGTTCCAAAGCCCTTTTTTTACCCCTCAGGAAATGGATATGCTTCTCCCTTTAACAAAACCGGGACAATCAGACTCTTCATATCTCGATAATATGGTGGAGCTGTTGTATCATTCGGGGCGGTCGCTTCCTCATACGATGATGATGCTGATTCCTGAAGCATGGGATGGACATGAGCAGATGGAGCACTACAAAAAAGATTTCTATGAGTTTCATGCCTGCTTGATGGAGCCCTGGGATGGACCCGCTTCCATTTCCTTTACAGATGGTGATATGATAGGAGCTACTCTGGATAGAAACGGACTTCGTCCTTCACGATATTGCATTACATCGGATGATTTGGTGATTATGGCATCCGAATCAGGAGCATTGTCTGTAGATCCCCAAAAAATAATTAAAAGAGGTCACCTTCAGCCTGGCAAAATGTTTCTTGTAGACATGAAAAAAGGAACAATCATCAGTGATGATGAATTGAAAAAAGAAATATGTACCTCAAAACCCTACCGGGAATGGTTGGATAGTATGAGGATTAATATCACCGAATTACCCAACCCTAAAATTCGGTTCAATAAACTTCAGACAGAAGATATTTTTAAGTACCAGAAGGCATTTGGATATTCCAGAGAAGATTTGGACGGAGTGATTAAAGAAATGGCTTCTCATGGTAAAGAACCGATTGGGTCAATGGGATTTGATGTTCCGTTAGCTGTGCTAAGTGAGAAACCACAGCATTTGAGTTCATATTTCAAACAGTTATTTGCCCAGGTAACCAATCCACCGATAGACCCGATAAGGGAAAAACTGGTCATGTCTTTGACTACCATTATCGGAGGAAATGGAAATCTTTTAGAAGAAGATAAAAACTTTGCACATTCTATCAAACTGGAAAATCCTGTTATTAACAATAATCAGCTTGAAAAATTAAGAAGCGTTGATACCGGCAGATTTCAAGCCAAAACTATTTATACTTATTTCAATGCGAGAGGAAAGGAAGGTGAATTGAAAAAAGCGATCGACAGGATTTGCAGGTATGCGGTAGATGCAGTAGATGATGGATTTGAAGTAATTATACTTTCAGATCGGTCACTGGATTCTCAGCATGCATCTATTCCTTCACTACTGGCATGCTCAGCAGTACATCATCATTTGATCAGAAAAGGAATCCGGAGAAAGATCGGTTTGGTAATGGAGGTTGGAGATGTTTGGGAAGTTCATCACTTTGCAACACTATTAGGGTTTGGAGCAACGGCAATTAATCCTTATCTGGCATTGGCAAGTATCAGACAAATGTTTGATGAAGGGGCATTTGAAGAGGAAGACTTAGTAAAGCTAAGAGATAATTATAAAAAAGCGGTAGGAGATGGACTTTTAAAGATATTTTCTAAAATGGGAGTTTCCACTTTACAATCCTACCATGGGGCACAAATTTTTGAAATTATAGGGTTGAATAAACTGGTGGTCAATACATGCTTTACAGGAGCTGTTTCCAGAATTGAAGGCATTGGATTTGATGAAATCACTAAAGAAGCTTTGCTAAAACATCAGGACGCATTTAAGGAGGATATGGAAAACTCTTTACTGGATACAGGAGGTATTTACCAGTGGAGAAGTAATAATGAGTATCATCAGTTTAATCCACAATCTATTCATTTACTTCAACAGTCTGCCTGGAACAATGACTATGATGTTTTTAAAAAATATTCAAGACTTGTCAATCAGCAAATGGGTAAAGCAACTCTACTGAGAGGTTTACTGGAATTTAAAAATGACAGAGAGTCTATCCCGCTGGAAGAAGTTGAACCCATAGAAAGCATAATGAAGCGTTTCGCAACAGGAGCGATGTCTTTTGGGTCTATTTCTTGGGAGGCACATACCACATTGGCAGTTGCAATGAATAGGATAGGGGCAAAAAGTAATACGGGAGAAGGGGGAGAAGATGAAGTCAGATATACACCTGAGAAGAATGGAGATAACTTGCGTTCTTCCATTAAACAGGTAGCTTCCGGAAGGTTTGGGGTTACTGCCAGATACCTTGCAGAAGCAGATGAAATTCAAATAAAGATGGCTCAGGGTGCTAAACCTGGAGAGGGCGGGCAATTGTCGGGTGATAAAGTGGATTCGTGGATTGGTAAAACGAGACACTCGACACCTGGCGTTGGGCTGATTTCTCCACCACCACATCATGATATTTATTCTATTGAAGATTTGGCCCAGCTTATTTTTGATTTAAAAAATGCCAATCGCCATGCCCGGTTATCGGTAAAGTTAGTTTCAAAAGCAGGAGTAGGAACTATAGCTTCGGGGGTTGCCAAGGCAAAAGCAGATCATATTCTGATTTCAGGATATGACGGAGGTACAGGAGCGTCACCTTTAGGCTCAATCCGTCATACCGGGTTACCTTGGGAGCTTGGATTGGCCGAAACCCATCAGACTCTGATTAAAAATAAATTGAGACAGAGGGTTACTCTGCAGGTTGACGGACAGATGAAAACAGGACGTGATTTGGCTATAGCTACTTTGTTGGGGGCGGAAGAATGGGGAATTGCTACTTCTGCGCTCATTGTTGAAGGCTGTATACTGATGAGAAAATGTCATTTGAATACTTGCCCTGTCGGGATTGCCACTCAAAAAGAAGAATTAAGAAAAAAATTCAAGGGAAAAGCTGAACATCTGGTGAATTATTTTAGATTTCTTGCGATGGAAGTTCGTGAGATTATGGCTAATTTAGGTTTCAGGACCATTGATGAAATGGTAGGCCAGTCTCAATGTCTTGAAAGAAAAACAAATACTACTTTCTGGAAACATCAGGGGATAGACCTAAGCCGGGTTCTTTATAAAATAAAAACTGATTTGCCGGTAATTAAATCTGAAGACCAGGATGCGGGATTGGGGAATTCTATTTCCTGGAAAATGGTTGAAGCTGCTCAATACGCTCTTCAAAATAATACATCAATGGAGGCCGAATTTGATATAAAGAATACGGATCGTACTGTAGGGACTATTCTTTCCCATGAATTAACCAAAATTTATAAGTCTGAGGGAATGAATGAAAATTCATTATTATTTAATTTTAAAGGAACCGCAGGACAAAGTTTTGGAGCATTTTGTAATAAAGGAATTACCATGCGTTTAGAAGGAGATGCTAATGACTATTTAGGGAAAGGGCTTTCTGGTGCTCAGCTGATGATTTTCCCTCATAAAGAGGCTATTATTCATGCCAACGAAAATAGCATTGTTGGAAATGTTGCTTTATATGGAGCCACCTCAGGAAAGGTGTTTATCAATGGCATGGCAGGAGAACGTTTTGCTGTTCGGAACTCTGGAGCTACTGCAGTTGTAGAAGGAATTGGTGATCATGGATGTGAGTATATGACCGGAGGAAAAGTTATTGTCCTGGGAGGGGTCGGAAGAAATTTTGGCGCAGGAATGAGTGGGGGTATTGCTTATGTCTGGGATGTAAATAAAACCTTGGAATATCATTTTAATCCTGATATGGCGGATCTGGAATCTATTACAGAGGAGGATAAAGAATTGATCTTTAATCTGATCAAAGAACATTCTGAAAATACAGGAAGTACATTAGCAGAATATATCATAAGTGATTGGGATAACAGCTGTAAGCATTTTACGAAAGTGTATCCGAGAGAATATAAGAAAGTGATTGAAAACCAGATAAATGATATTACGTAATGGGGAAGACAGATGGATTTTTATTATATGAGAGGGAACTTCCCTCTAAACTGGATGTTGAAAAGAGACTTAAGGATTATAAAGAATTTATCCAGAAGCCTTCTGATCAGCAGTTGAATTGTCAATCGGCAAGATGTATGGATTGCGGGGTTCCATTTTGCCAGAATGGTTGCCCTCTGGGAAATCTCATTCCTGAGTTTAATGAAGCTGTGTATAAAAAGCAATGGCAAAAAGCGTATCAGATTTTAATATCTACAAATAATTTTCCTGAGTTTACCGGAAGAATTTGTCCTGCTCCCTGCGAAAGTGCATGTGTGTTGGGAATTAATGACAAGGCCGTTACCATTGAAGAAATAGAAAAGAATATTGTAGAAATGGCTTTTGAGCAAGGTTTTGCCAAGCCAAGACTTCCCAAGCTGAAGACAGATAAAAAAGTTGCTGTCGTAGGTTCCGGACCTGCCGGATTGGCGGCAGCTTATCAATTGAACCAGATGGGATATACGACTACGGTTTTTGAAAGAGATCCTGAAATAGGAGGATTATTAAGATTTGGAATACCAGATTTTAAGTTGGATAAAAATATTGTAGAACGCAGAGTTCAATGGATGAAAGAAGAAGGGATTGAGTTTTGTACGGGAATTAATGTTGGTGTTAATTATGCTGTAGAAGAACTGAACCGTAATTTTGATGCAATTGTATTGGCAACGGGAAGTACTGTTCCCAAAGACCTGGTGATTCCCAACCGGGATGCAAAAGGTATTTATTTCGCTATGGATTTTCTTAAACAGAGTAATAAAAAAGTAAGCGGGATTCCTTTTGAGGAAGAAGAAATTAATACGAAAGGAAAAAAAGTAGTGGTCATAGGAGGTGGAGATACAGGGTCTGACTGTATAGGAACTTCTAACCGTCAGGGAGCAGAAGTGGTGTATCAGATTTATTATAAACCTATGCAGCCAACAGAAAGGGATGAAACGATGCCGTGGCCCAGTTATCCGGCTCTACTACAGATTACTTCCTCCCATGAAGAGGGATGTGACCGTATGTGGTCCGTGAATTCAAAAGAGTTTGTGAAAGATGAAAACGGAACCCTAAAGGGAATTCGCCTGGTGGAAGCAGAATGGACAAAAGATTCTGATGAAGGAAAATGGAACTTATATACAGAAAAACCAGCCTCAGAATTTGTACTCGAATGTGATATTATTTTTATTGCCTTAGGATATACTCATGTTGAGCATAAAGGACTGGTTGAAGCATTAGACATTCACCTGGATCCCAAAGGGAACTTAATCGGAAATAATAAAGAATACAAAACCAATCAAGATAAAATTTTTACCTGTGGTGATGCCAGAAAAGGACAAAGCCTTGTAGTATGGGCTATTGCGGAAGGCAGGCAATGCGCAGAGAAAATTAATGAATTTTTTAAAAATAAATCCTGAATTAACCTGAATTCTGAGTAAGCCCTTTTCAGAGAAGGTAGCTGAATAAGAGTGTTATTATGGGATGGAAACCTGAAGCTCAATTTTATTCATGTTTTATGATCAAAATTACTTACAATATAAACTTCAGGCTTCGAACATCTTATTCTTATCCGGAACTTATTTTCTTA
This sequence comes from Chryseobacterium sp. KMC2, assembly GCF_016756935.1. NCBI lineage: Bacteria > Pseudomonadati > Bacteroidota > Flavobacteriia > Flavobacteriales > Weeksellaceae > Chryseobacterium > Chryseobacterium sp. KMC2. Next base: position 259,033 of record NZ_JAESIT010000001.1, on the reverse strand, counting down.
AACGACTGAATGAAAACATCAGGTAAAATAAGAATGGCAGGATAAATAAGGAACCAAGTACCAGCGCCCATCCTAATGCTGCAATTGTTTTGGCTGGAGCTGCAGTGGCGAAAAGGGAAAGATGCTGTCCGTTTGCCAATAAAATAATATCAGGATTATGCTGATAGGTTGCTGCTACAAGGATCATTACCATTTGAAAGCCTGCTAAAGCACGTACAGGAAGTAATTTCTGACGGTTCATAGCGCGAAGGATAAGCAGGAGAGCAATAGTAGCGAAAGCTATAGACATGATCCCCAAAGGTTTTGAGAATACCCATATTACAAGCGGAATATCCGAAATATAAGCTGTGAAAAACACAAGAATTCCGGTAATAACTACAAAGATCATGGTCTGTTTGGATTTTCTGATCATCAGAAGCAGATCTGCTTTATCTCTAGTCTCCCTCAATGAAAAGATGGAAGCAAGATAGGCGCACAGCGCTACTGTAAATAATCCTACAGAAACCCCAAACCAGTTCAGCCAGCTGAAAATATAAAGATCCTGGAAAGTGGTAGCGTTAGGATCGATAGATTGCGAAACCGTAGCCGCAGCTATTAACCCCAGGAAAAAAGGTGTTAAAAGGCTGGCATAGTAAAATATCTGAGTGTATAAAACCTGCCAGTTATCTTTCACGGCATCATAATGCCTGAATGTAAAAGCTGTTCCCCTTGCAATAATCCCTAAAAGCATCAGTACTAAAGGAATGTGTAGATACGTAGACATGGTCGTATAGATTTCAGGAAACCCTACAAAAAGAATCACAATGGCAATGATAAGCCACATATGGTTTGCCTCCCAAACGGGAGCAATAGATTCATACATGATTTCGTGGGTTTTATGACGGGCTTTTTTATTGGTGAAAAGCTCTACAATACCCGCTCCGAAATCCGCGCCCCCCAGAATAATATAAAGACAGATGGAAAGCCATAGAAAGCCTATAACAATGTAAATCATGATTTTTTGTTTTTTTCGTTAAACTTTGGGTCTGTAGGGTCATAAATTTTAGGTACCATTTGTATCTGTCTTTTTAAAAGGAAAATAAGAATCAGTGATAATGATACGAAAATAGCAGTGAAAAAGTAGAAAGAATATTGTATTCCGGGCATTGGTGTTACAGCATCTATGGTCCTCATGACTCCATAAATAATCCAGGGCTGACGACCTACTTCAGTGACTGTCCATCCTGCTTCCAGGGCAATATATCCGAAAGGGGTGGCAATTAAAAATGTTTTTAACAACCATGTTTTTTTCAGCCATTCTTTTTTGAAGAATAAAGCATATAAGTAGATTACTCCAATACAGATCATAATCACTCCAAAGAAGATCATAATCTGGAATGCATAATGGGTAACAGCTATTGGGGGCCATTCATCTTTTGGAAAATCTTTAAGACCTTTTACTTCAGCATTGAAATCATTGCTCACCAGAAAGCTTAGCACTTTTGGAATTTTTACCGCATATTTTATTTCCTCCTTTTCTTCATCCGGAATTCCACCGATCACAAAGGCAGCTCCCTTTTCTGTTTCAAAATGAGCTTCCATAGCTGCCAATTTAATAGGCTGTCTTTCCGCTACAGATTTTGCAGCAATATCACCGCTTAAAGGGGCTCCAAAAGCACCTATAAGGGCAAACCCAACAGCGATTTTAAAAGCTTTGGTATGAAATTCCACATTCCTTTTCTTAATAATCAATAAAGCATGTACACCGGCTACGGCAAATCCTGTTGCACAAAAAGCAGCAACCGTCATATGGAGAGCCTGGGGAAACCAGGCATCGTTAAACATCGCTTTGATGGGATCAATATTCAGATACTGCCCGTTAATGTAATCGAAGCCGGTAGGAGAGTTCATCCAGGCATTGGCTGCGACTACCAGAATTCCGGAAGCCAGCCCGCTTATTCCTACAAGGAAGCCACAAAACCAATGAAACCATTTATTAAATCTTTCCCATCCATATAAAAAGAAACCGATAGCAATAGCTTCAATAAAAAATGCGGTTCCCTCTAAGGAAAACGGCATTCCGAAAATAGGGCCTGCATGCTTCATGAATCCCGGCCACAGAAGTCCCAGTTCAAAGGAAAGCATAGTCCCGGAAACAGCACCTGTAGCAAATAATATGGCTACCCCTTTACTCCAGGCTTTGGTAAGACCTTTATATACTTCATTATTTGTTTTTAAATATTTCCAGTGGGCAAAGGCCATTAAAAAAGGCATTACCATACCCACACAGGAAAAAATGATATGGAAGCCCAGAGATAGAGCCATCTGGGCACGTGCAGCAATAAAATCATCCATAATATCAACTTTTGAATACATAAATTTACGTATAAATTATGGATGTTTAGTATGATTTAAAACAGCCGATAATTCAGGAATACCATGTAATTTTGAATCTTTTATAAATCCACTCTTATTTAAGTTTTCCCTAAGAAAAGTCTACATTTTTTGACACATTTTAACTTTCATAATTCGAAAAAAATCACGATATTTGTAAGTCTTTGCATATAGCAAGATTTTTAATATTTAATATGAGTCAGAAACAATATACAGCTAGTAGTATTCAGGCATTAGAAGGAATGGAGCACGTTCGTATGCGTCCTTCAATGTACATTGGTGATGTAGGGACAAGAGGTCTTCACCATTTGGTTTATGAAGTAGTAGATAACTCTATTGATGAAGCGTTGGCAGGATACTGCGATACGATCTTTGTGGCCATTAAAGAAGGAAACGGAATTGAAGTAAGTGATAATGGTAGAGGTATTCCGGTTGATTTTCACGAAAAAGAACAGAAATCCGCTCTTGAAGTTGTAATGACAAAAATCGGAGCCGGAGGTAAGTTTGATAAAGATTCTTATAAGGTTTCAGGAGGACTTCATGGAGTAGGGGTATCGTGTGTGAATGCACTTTCCAACGAAATGATAACTACCGTTTACAGAGACGGAAATGTTTATCAGCAAGTTTATTCTAAAGGAAAAGCTCAAACAGGAGTAGAAGAAATTGGTAACAGTGACAAAAGAGGAACAAAACAGTTTTTCCAGCCGGATGATACTATTTTCACGGAATTAGTTTATAACTACGATACATTAGCAAGCCGTTTAAGAGAACTTTCTTACCTTAATAAAGGGATTACCATTACACTTACCGACGAAAGAGAGGTAATGGAAGATGGTTCTTTTAAAACTGAAATTTTTCATTCTGAAGGAGGTCTGAAGGAATTTGTTGCCTATATTGACGGAAGCCGTGAATCTATTATGGAGCACGTTATTTTCATGGAAGGTGAAAGAGATGATATTCCGGTTGAAGTAGCAATGCGTTACAATACATCTTTCAACGAAAACTTACACTCTTACGTTAATAATATTAATACTCATGAAGGAGGTACCCACCTTGCTGGTTTCAGAAGAGCTTTAACAAGAACTCTTAAGAAATATGCAGATGAATTGGGACTTCCGGCAAAGGAGAAAGTAGAAATTACTGGTGATGACTTCCGTGAAGGATTGACAGCTGTAATTTCTGTAAAAGTAATGGAACCTCAGTTTGAAGGACAGACCAAAACAAAATTAGGAAATTCTGAAGTTTCTGGAGCTGTTGATAAGATTGTAGGGGAGATGCTTACTAATTTCTTGGAAGAGAATCCTAATGAAGCGAAGATAATTGTTCAAAAAGTTGTTCTGGCTGCAAAAGCAAGACAGGCGGCTAAGAAAGCCCGTGAAATGGTTCAGAGAAAATCTCCAATGGGAGGTTCTGGTCTTCCGGGAAAACTATCTGACTGTTCATCAAAAGATCCGGCTGAATCTGAGATCTTCCTTGTAGAGGGAGATTCCGCAGGAGGTACAGCTAAACAAGGGCGAGACAGACACTTCCAGGCTATTCTTCCGTTAAGAGGTAAAATTCTGAACGTTGAGAAGTCTATGCTTCATAAAGTATATGATAATGAAGAAATCAGAAATATCTATACAGCTCTTGGAGTTTCTGTAGGAACAGAAGAAGACAGCAAGGCATTGAATATGGCTAAGCTAAGATACCATAAGGTCGTAATCATGACCGATGCTGATATTGATGGATCTCACATTTCTACCCTGATTCTTACGTTCTTCTTCAGATATATGAAAGAACTTATTGAAAACGGATATATTTATATTGCTCAGCCACCTTTATATCTATTAAAAAGAGGAAACAAAAAAATGTATGCTTATAACGAAAAAGAACGTGAAGAGTTTACATTGGAGATGTCTCCGGACGGAAAAGGAGTAGAAGTACAACGTTACAAAGGTCTTGGAGAGATGAATCCTGAACAGCTTTGGGAGACTACTCTGAACCCTGAGCACAGAATTCTGAAGCAGGTAACTATTGATAATGCTGTAGAAGCAGACAGTGTTTTCTCAATGTTGATGGGAGATGAAGTTCCACCAAGAAGAGAGTTTATTGAGAAAAATGCTAAGTATGCAAAAATTGATGCATAAGCGTATTTAAAGAATACATGTAAAATATACAAGAAAAGCTTCTAATTATTTAGAAGCTTTTTCTATATTTGAAGAAACCAATAAAAAATAATAATATGTTAACTCTTTTACAAACAGACCCTTATGAAGGGGTAGATGCGGTGTCCGGAGCAGCGGCAGCAGGATTAGGAATCGGAACATTGTTCATGAGCTTACTGGTCTATATATTCTATGGATACTGCATGTACAAAATCTTTCAGAAAGCAGGAAGAGAAGATGCATGGGCTGCATTTATTCCTATTTACAATATCATTGTTTTACTGGATATTGTAAAGAAACCTATTTGGTGGATCATTTTATTTTGTATTCCTTTTGTGAATCTTTTTGCAAGTTGGGTAGTCAACGAAAGATTAGCGAAGGGTTTTGCAAAAGAGACCCCTTTATACACCCTTTTGTTGTTTTTCTTGGGATTTATTTTTATCCCGGTGCTGGGTCTTGGAAGTGATTCTTATGATAGCAAAAGAATTCCTAACGACTAACAATAAAGAGAAAATAAAAATAGAGACTTCAGAAATGGAGTCTTTTTTTATGATTATATATTAGCTTCGCATTTTTTTTGCAAAATAAAACATGAAAAGTATAATAAAAAGTTAAATTCCGTTGATACAAGTATATTCTTAGTGAGACAGCTGTAAAAATCAATAAATGTCTTTTGATTATTCACAAGTGTCTTATATATAGTGATATAAAGGTATTTTTTATTTGAAATAATTAAATACTTCAATGGATGGAGTAGTTTTTTTAAATAAAAATTTAACAGTTATTAAGATTTTCTTATGTTTGCATAATTTTAATAACCATGATGAAAATATTCTTGATTGGAGCATTATCTGCCGCTTCAATGTATTTTGCTCAGACATATCCTGTTTCTGCAATTCCTGAAACCTTAAAGAAAAATGCAAATATTGTTGTCCGAAAAGATTTTACAACGGTTCAGATTAATAAAATTGATGAGATAAAATATCAATATAATAAGGTAACAACTGTTTTAAATAAAGATGGAGATAATAAAGCTGTAGCCTATATTTCTTATGATAAAGGAAACAGTATTTCTGATGTAAAGGTGACCATCTATGATGATTCCGGAAAGAAAATAAAAAGTTATTCCAAATCTGATTTCGGTGATTTTGCTAATAACAATCAAGGAGTATTTTACTCTGATAATAGGGTTTTGGTTTTTAATTATACACCGATTCAATATCCATACACTATAGACTTCTCTTATCAGATTTCTGATAAGAATACCATTTTCATTCCTGATTTCGTTCCATTTTTCTCTACCAATACCTCACTGGAGGAAGGAGAACTTAAAATAATCAATACATCAGGAATTGAACTTCGAACTAAAATCTATCCTTCTATATATAACTATGCTTCTGTTGTAGAAAACGGAAGTGGTAATGAAAAGACCTATTCTTATAAGAATGTTTCGGCAATTGATGATGTTTCATTGATTCCGCAGCCTGTGAAGATTTTACCTAAGGTAAGTTTTGCGTTGGCAAAATTTAATCTGGCGGGTAAACAGGGATCTTTAAATAATTGGACAGATTTCGGAACGTGGTATTACAATAATCTGGTAGAGCCTGTTGCCGTTTCTACCCCTGCGATCAAAGCAGAAATAGCAGCTCTGAAACTGGAAGGTTCGGTAGAAGATAAAGTAAAGAAAATTTATCAGTATATGCAGACCAAAACCCGATACATCTTTGTGGGGTTGGGAATTGGAGGATGGCTTCCTATGCTGCCTGAAGAGGTAGATAAGAAAGGATACGGAGATTGTAAAGGTCTTACCAACTATATGAAGATTTTATTGGATGAAGCAGGAATTCCTTCACATTATTGTGTGATCAATTCCAGTCCTTCCCAAGTGTCTTTTGATCCTGAATTTCCAAAAATGGGAGGGAATCATGCTATTTTAATGGTCCCTACCGAAAAGGGAAATATATGGCTTGAAAATACATCACAGCAAATTGCATTTAATCATTTAGGGTATAGTACAACAGACAGAAATGTGCTTTCTGTGAAGAAAAACGGTATAGAACTGATTAATACACCCGTATACACTGCTGATCAAAATAAAGAAAAACAAGTCCTGAAGGTAAAAGTAGGAGAGGATAACAGTATTTCAGGAGAGGGTAACTTCTATTATACAGGAAGTCAGTATGATTATACTTTAGGCTTTACCGGACTTAATCCCAAAGAAAAAAATGATGCGCTGAGAAATTCGTTAGATGTTTTAAACTTTGAGAAAGTTGAAATGAAAAACTTTGTCAACGATAAGGATAAAGCTTTTATAACCTACGATATAGATTTCAAGGCCAATAATTTTGCGAAAAAAGCAGGAAACAGTCTTATATTCAGAGCTGTTCCTATTTATAATAATACTATTTACAAAACTGAAGAAAGCCGTGAGCTTCCTTTTGAAATCAGACAAGCTTTTGAAGACGAGTATGAAATCAATTTTACCATTCCTAAGGGGTATAAAATTGATGAGGCTCCGGAAGACATCAATTTAAAATCTGAATTTGGGTATTATAATTTAAGCTTTGTTAAAAATGGAGAAGAAATTAAAGTAAAAAGAAAAGTACAGGTTAATAAAGGAATGTACACAAAAGAAAAATACAATGAATATGTAGGCTTCAGAAAAAAAATACTAAACATGGATAATTCAAAAATTTTAATTACAAAAATATAAAGATGAAGAAAATCATACTGCTGATTGTTTGTTCAGCTAATATTGTGGTTTTAGCTCAAAAACATGAGTTTTTAAACGCTCCGAAATTTAATGATGCAGATTTATCAAAGACAAAATCTTTATTAGACGAAAATGCACCTGCTGAAATTTTATACAGATCTGTTCACTTCATGATTGATACAAGCACAGGTCTGCTACACAAGAAATTTTTTTATAGGGTAAAAATTTATAACAAAGACAAAGCTGAGGAATGGTTAAATCTTGAGGTTCCTATTTATAGCTATGGCGGCGGTAAAGACCAGGAAGAGTCCTTGTATAAAATGAAGGCATTAACCTATAATCTGGAGAATGGAAAGGTGGTTCCTGTAAAAGTGGAGAATAGCTCTAAATATAAAAGTAAAGAAAGCAAATCTGTGACAGTAAACAAATTTGCCTTTCCAAATGTCAAAGATGGATCAATCTTAGAGTATCAATATGAAATACTATCTCCGGGTTTGTTTGCTATTCCTGAAATACTAATTGAATCTGATACTCCTGCACTGTATACAGAATACGTTTTGGATACACCTTATACTATAGACTATAATATCAACTATACGGGTGATCTAGCGCCAAAATACAGAGAAGTAGAGCCCCGAACATTGTACGGCGCTCAATATAAAACCTATAGATTTGGTTTTGAAAATGTAAAAGGGTTTAAAAATGAAAAATTTGTAAGAAACAGCAGGAATTTCCGTACAAAAGTGAGTACTGAACTTAACTCTACGAATTTCCGTGAGCTTAAACTCTACTCTTCTTCATGGGAGCAAATCAGAAAAAGACTTTATGAAAATAGTTATTTTGGAAGCGAGCTGAAAAAATCAAAGCTTGCCAAAGATAATATGCCGGCTGGGATTTCAGAAATGAAGAGCAGTGATCTTGATAAAGCGAATGCAATATTTAAACATGTTCAAAAAAACTTTACCTGGAATAAAGAGAAAGGAGTTTATACTGAAGATGGAATTAAAAAACTTTTAGATACTAAAACCGGGAATGCTGCAGAAATTAATCTTTATCTGGTAATGCTTCTTCGTGAAGCTGGAATTAAAGCGGATCCACTTGTCATTTCTACTGTTGATAACGGATGGGTAAATTTAATATCACCCAATATATCAAATATGAACTTTGTATTGGCTGCTATTGAAACAGCGGGAGGGCTTCATATTTATGATGCAACTTCAAAACAGTCTTCTGTGGATCAGCTTCCTTTAAGAGATTGGAATCAGTATGGTATTCTGATGACGAATGATAAAATTGTACAGATTCAGATGGTCAACAATAAATTAAGTAATACCTATCTTACTGTGGATGCTAAAATTAACGAGGATGGAAGTGTTTCCGGGACGTATTCTGATAAAGATACCGGGACTTTTGCTATGTATGTTAAGGATGCTTATGATGAGAATCCCGATAAATATAAAAAACAGTATAAAGAAAATTTTTCTGTAGATTTTACTGGAATTGATTCAAAAGTATTAGAGAACGGGGAATTTGAGAGTACCATGAAATTCGAATCTACAGATATGGTAGACCGGGTAGGTAAAAAAATAATTATCAACCCCATGCTGTTTTTGAATAGGAATTCTAACGATTTTGATCAGACGGAAGCTAGGAAACATCCTATAGATTTTGGATCGGGTTCTACGAAAGTGAAAAAAGTTATCCTGGAAATCCCTCAAGGATATACTATTGAAGAGATTCCTCAAACTAAGAAAATTGTTACAGAGGATAAAGAAATAGAATACAGCTATGTAGTGGAACAAAAAGGGAATAAGCTGGAGGTAACAGCTACCACTAAAGTAGCCAGTCCGGATTATCCAAAAGAATATTACCCGGCTTTCAAGCAAATTTGGGGAGTTGCCTCAAAACATGAAAATCAGGTGATAAGTTTAGTGAAGAAATCATAAGTGTTTGATTTTTAATGTGTATCAACACTATCGATAATATTTTTTTAAAACCATTCAGCTTTTGAATGGTTTTTGTATTAGTATCAAAAAATTAATTATGAAAAATACGATTACTGTTTTGGCACTATCTTCATTCTTTGTTTTTACGGCCTGTAAGAAAAATGAATCAACAGGACCGGCTACCGAAAAGTCAGACTACAAAGAATCCGGAAAACTGATAGTAGATTCTGTTAAAGTAAGTGATTCTACAAAAATCACAGACTCTTTAAAAGTAAAATATACTTCAAAATTGCTGGTCTTCCCGGAATTGAAAGATAAAACCTTATTAGACAGTATTTATTTCCAGAATAAAGATATTAAAGATTTTTCCAAAACCGGGCTTCAGACTTATTTGGAAAATGAGAAAATAGGATATTTCTCTTCTGTAAAAAATGACAATAAAGACTGGCTTTCAGATATCACCTATGCTCAGGATTGGTATACCAGCTCTTACATGAATCTCATATCCAATACCAATGGATATATGCATATTCAGTATGTAGGAAGCGGTTATGAGGGCGGGGCTCATGATAATTACGGATTTGCTGAAAGGGTTTTTGATCTTAAGAAGAATAAAAAACTTGAGCTGAAGGACATCACCTCAATGCCAAAGGCTAAAATTGAAGCTATTCTGATGAAGAATATCAATAATATTAATAGTGGAACATCAGATGCTGAAGGAGAAGTTAAAAATTCCGAAATGCTGCTGGTGGAAAAAATTCCGGCGAACAATAATTTCTATTTTGATCAGAAAAACCTTTATTTTCATTACAGCCCGTACGAAATTGCAGCTTTTGCAGCAGGAGATATCACCATTCCTATCTCTTGGGAAGAATTAGGCGTGACATTGAATGCAGAATTTAAAGAAAGAATGAAAATTAAATAAATAAATGCTTCCGGTTCAGGAAGCATTGTTTATTTTTGCGGTAATGGAAAAAGTAGCTTTTATCATCAACCCTTTTTCGGCCAAAAAAAATTATCAGCCGTTTCTGAATGAACTTAAAGCAAAGGTTGGAAATCCTTTGTATTACGTCTCTGAATCTATTCCGGGAACAGATGAGTTTATTAAAACTCATTTTGATCATATCGATATTTTTGTGGCAATTGGGGGGGATGGAACTATTTCTACCGTAGCTAAAAATCTTATTTCTACAGATAAGATCCTGGCTATTTTTCCGGCAGGCTCCGGAAATGGATTCTCCAATGAAACGCGCTTCAGTAAAAATCTGGATGGACTTTTAGAGAAAATAAAAGCAAAGCAATCCAGAAAAATCGATACATTTACGGTTAATGACAGGCTTTCTATCAATGTTTCAGGAACAGGTTTTGATGGAAAAGTGGTTAAAGAGTTTGAGAAAACAAGCCGTGGATTCAAAAATTATATTAAAGTTTCCCTGAAAACATTCTTCAATTATAAACCAATCAAAGTGAAATTTTTTGGCGAAGAGTATCAGCAGTACAATGGCAGATATCTTATGCTGAATATTGCCAATACCCGTCAGTTTGGTAATAATGCCTATATTGCTCCAAAAGCAAGTAAAAGCGACGGTTTGGTTGATATGGTTTTGGTGAAGAAATTTCCTCTGACCTATTCTGCATTGTTTGCTTTCAGAATGTTTACCAAAAGACTAAAGGACGATGAATATGTTACCTATCTTCCGGTTTCTGAAATTTCATTCGAGGTGAATACCAAAAACTGGCATCTTGATGGTGAGTTTAATAAAATAGAATCACCCATCCATGTTAAAGTACAGCCTGCAAGCCTTAATATCCTGGTGTAAAGACCTGTTCAGACTTCAAGTTTTTTCTCAATTTCCTGTGGATGATCGAGGCAGTATTGTAGCTGTTTTTTATCAAGCTGCTTTTCCCAGTTAGCAACAACTACTGTAGCCACAGAGTTTCCTATAACATTGGTTAATGCTCTGCATTCACTCATGAATTTGTCTATTCCCAAAATTAATGTCATTCCGGCTAAAGGAACTTCAGGAACTACGGCCAATGTAGCAGCCAGTGTAACAAATCCGGCACCTGTAACTCCGGCAGCACCTTTAGAACTCAACATGGCGATCAGCAGAAGCATGAGCTGTTTTTCAAGAGGAAGATGGATGTTCAATGCCTGAGCAATAAAAAGTGAAGCCAATGTCATATAAATATTGGTTCCGTCCAGGTTAAAAGAATAACCGGTGGGAACTACTAAACCTACAATAGCTTTTGAACAGCCTGCTTTTTCAAGTTTTTCCATAAGACCCGGAAGAGCCGATTCGGAAGAGCTTGTACCTAATACAAGAAGAAGCTCTTCTTTAAGATAATACAAGAGTTTGAAAATGCTAAACCCATTGTACCATGCAACAGCGCCCAGAACAATGACCACAAAAAGAATAGATGTGATATAGAATGTGGCTACCAGGAAAATAAGGTTCAACACAGAATGAAGTCCATATTTTCCAATCGTAAAAGCCATAGCACCAAAGGCTCCGATAGGGGCAAGCTTCATAAGCATATGGACAATCTTAAAAATAGGAGTAGACAAATCCTGAAGAAAATCAGTTACTTTCTTACTCTTTTCTTTAGTCAGTACCAAAGCAACACCCATTAAAATTGCCACAAGGAGAACCTGAAGTATATTATCACCCACTAAAGGACTGAAAAGAGTATCCGGAATGATATTCATGATGAAACCGGTAAGTGTAGAATCATGAGCTCTTTCTTTATATTGTGAAATATCTCCTGAAAGGGTAGCCGGATCAATATTTAAACCATGACCGGGTTGTAAAAGATTACCCACTATTAGCCCAATGATGAGTGCTAAAGTTGAGAACGTAAAAAAATAGATCATTGCCTTTATTGCAATTCTCCCTACTTTTTTAAGGTCGGTCATATGAGCAATTCCCAGGGTCAGGGTAATGAAAATAACCGGAGCAATAATCATTTTTACCAGCTTAATAAAACCATCGCCTAATGGTTTCATTTTTTCTCCCAGCTCAGGATAATATCTTCCGAGAAGAATACCTGCAATAATGGCTATAATAACCTGAAAATAAAGCTGCTGATAAAATTGTTTTGCTTTCAATAGAAGTGGTTTTAGAAGGGCGAAATTATGAATTTTTTCCAAAAACATGATGAATATCATTAAAGTTTTAAAAAAATACAGGATATCACGTAGGGAGGAGAGTATTTGTCTTTACGTGCCGACCTCTGGTAAATAAAGGATTGTATTGTAAAGTTTTCAATAAAAAATCCTGCTTTAAAATAATTAAAACAGGATTTTTTATGTGAGTAAAGTCGCTTTTAATTATTCAGTAGCAACAGAGTCGTCGCCACGACCGTCTGCTACAGCGTGAATACTACCATTGTCATCAAGAACAATCATTTCTGTTTTTCCGATTTGTTTTATTTTTTCAATAACATAATTCTTGCTTTTCAGCTCGGAAATAGTACTTTCGGGAAAGTTATTTTCCACTGTTATAACTTCTGGAAGCCATTGGTGATGAAACTTGGGTGCATTCACGGACATATTGGCGTTTAATTTAAAATCAACAACGTTGACAATAGATTGATATACGGAAGTGGGAATGGTTGTTCCTCCTGGTGTTCCCACCACCATATAAGGTTTTCCGTTCTTCAGCAAAATCGTAGGCGTCATAGAAGAAAGCATTCTTTTATTGGGCTGGATCGCATTGGCTTCTCCGCCTACAGCTCCAAACATATTGGGTACACCTGGCTTGATGGAGAAATCGTCCATTTCGTTATTGAGGAAGAATCCTGCCCCTGAAACCAGTACTTTGCTTCCGTAATATCCGTTAAGGGTAGTGGTTACAGAAGCTGCATTTCCGTCTTTGTCCAGTACAGAAATATGGGTAGTCTGGGTAGACTCTTTCGGTTGTTCTATAATTTTACCCACTTCAGCACTAGGTGTGGCTTTATCAAAACTGAAACTTTTCCATCTTTCTTTTAAATAGGCATCAGAGATCAGATAATCCGTTTTATCCTGGATGAAATCAGGATCACCCATATACTCAGCCCTGTCTGCAAAAGCTCTTCTTTCAGCCTCAGTCATAATCTGAACAGCCTTTGTAGAATTCTGCTGGTATTTTTCAAGATTTTCAAAACTCGCCATTCTCAACATCTGAGCCAGCAGTAAACCTCCACTTGAGGGTAAAGGCATGGATACTACATTATTTCCCTTATATTCAAATTCTAAAGCCTTTCTTTCAGCAACTTTATAATTTTTAAGATCTTCCAGAGTAATGATTCCATTACCTCTTTTCATTTCTGCCACCAAAAGATCCGCTGTTTTTCCTTCATAAAAACCTTTTGCCCCTAATTTTTGGATAAGCTTTAAAGTCTCAGCCAATTCTTTCTGCACTAAAATATCACCGGCTTTCCAGGGAGTATCTTTTACAAAAATAATAGAGGATTTGTTATGCTTTTGAAATTTCTCTTTATTGTTATTCAGCATATCGGCTTCCTTTTCTGTAATGGTAAAACCTTGTTCTGCCAGATCAATGGCAGGTTGTATGATTTTTTCCATAGGAAGTTTACAATACTTTAAGGTAGCGAAAAAACCAGCTACACTCCCCGGAATACCCACTGCAAGTCTTCCGTTTTGAGACAGATCAGTATCTGCTTTACCTTTTTTATCGAGATACATATCCCGGGAAGCTTTTTTGGGAGCCGTTTCCCTATAATCTAATGTGAATTTTTCACCATTATTTTTTACACCCACCAAAAATCCACCACCACCGATATTTCCTGCCTGAGGGTATACAACTGCCAATGCATACTGTGTCGCCGTAATGGCATCATAGGCGTTTCCTCCCATTTTTAGAATTTTTGACCCTGCTTCACTGGCTAAAGGATGAGCAGAGACTACTACACCCTTCTTTTTTACCTGTACTTCTTTTACGATACTGATATCTGTAAACTGGGCCCAGCTTAATGGACTTGCTAACAGGACCGAAACAATTAAAAACTTCTTCATATGATTTTCTTTATAACAAAAATATAGTTTTTTTGTAAATCATTGCCGATGCTGGTCTCATGAAATGTATTTTTAATTTTTTCACCTGACCTGGCAGGATTAGGACTGTTTGGTTTTGCTTATTTGGTATTTATTATTAAAAATTCATATTTAAAAATCAATAACTAGTTGTTTTTGTTGATTTATTTTCAATAATTTATGATATTTTATTGATAATGTCTGTGTTGTTTTTAAAATGATTTGTACATTTGAAAAAAAACACATGAGAAAAAACAATCAAAAAATTGTCTCTTTAGGGGCGTTATTCTTTATTTCTGTAAATTTTTATGCACAAACCGGGGATTCAATTAAAGTGAAAACTGTGGATGAAGTTAAAATTACAGTGGGATCCAGAAACAAAAGTAGGGTGGCTACCGACACACCGGTTCCTGTAGATGTGATTAATATTGGATCACAGTCAGTGTTGAGTCCTCAGACAGATCTTAATCAGATTTTAAATTATGCGGCACCTTCCTTTACCTCCAATTCTACCACAGTTGCAGATGGTACAGATCATGTAGATCCTGCACAGTTGAGAGGATTAGGTCCCGATCAGGTTCTTGTATTGCTTAATGGAAAAAGAAGACATACTTCTTCATTGGTGAATATCAATGGTTCACCGGGAAGAGGCTCGGTAGGAACAGACCTAAATGCAATCCCTGCCTTTGCGATTGAAAGATTAGAGGTACTGAGGGATGGTGCTTCAGCGCAATATGGTTCTGATGCTATTGCGGGTGTTATCAATGTTATTATGAAGAAAAGTACAAATAACCTCACTGCAGCCATTACAGCAGGAGGGTATAATTCGAAAGGCTCTAATGACCACAGTGGTGGCTGGGATGGGGAAAAATATCAGCTGGATCTTAATTATGGTGCAAAGCTTGGTGCTACAGGATTTTTGAATTTTACAGCCAGTTTTCTGAACAGAGCCGCTACAGGAAGAGCCGGAACGGCTACGGGAGATATTTTCAATGCCTACAACGCTATTGAGCAGAGAGCACTTGAAAATGGAGTTAATATTAATTCTCTATTTGGGAATATTACAAACACTTCCAATACTCAACAGATCGTTAATTACATTCATCAATATGCTCCTTATGTAAACTATTTCAGTCCAGGGATGCTGATGAGTATTCAGAATGCCAATACGATTCCGGAACTGCAAGCGATTTTAAGAGCAGATGTTACAGCTAATGAATTAACTTACAGAGGGCTTGAGAGAAATGATTTTAATATGAGAGTAGGGCAGTCTAAGCTTGGATCGGGACAGGTTTTTATGAATTCCGAATTTGATATTTCTTCATCAGTACGTGGGTATGCATTTGGAGGAATTTCTTATAGAAGCGGAAATGCTGCAGGATTTTACAGAAGACCTAACCAAAGCAGGACTTCAACTTCATTGTATCCCAACGGTTTTTTACCGGAGATTGCATCTGATGTGATTGACCTTTCACTAGCGGCGGGTTTTAAAGGCAAAGTAGGAAATGTAAATTATGATATCAGTAATACCTTTGGACAGAATACCTTTGATTATACTATAAAAAATACGGCTAATGCATCCATGCTGTCTTCCATGCAAAGGGAGTTTAGAGGTGGGGGACTGGGGTTCTTACAGAATACGATCAATGCTGATTTTGACACCAAATTTGATTGGCTGCAGGGCTTCAATATGGCATTTGGCGGAGAGGTGAGATTGGAAAGATATAAAATAGAAAGTGGAGAAGAAGCCTCATGGGCTCTTTATGATATTAACGGAAATATTCAGAATCCCGAAACTGCAGCTTCGTTGAAACCGACAGATTTTATGGGGGCTACAAGACCCGGCGGGGCACAGGTATTTCCTGGCTTCAGACCGGAGAATGCATTGAAAAAAGGGAGGAGCTCTGTAGCGGCTTACCTGGATACGGAATTGGATGTTACCAATCGTTGGTTGGTGAGTGCAGCATTTAGGTTTGAAAATTATTCAGATTTTGGCTCTACATTCAATTATAAGATTGCATCCCGATATAAACTTACGGATCATATTAACATCCGGGCAGCGCATTCCACCGGATTCAGGGCGCCTTCCTTACAGCAAATTTATTTCAATGCAACAGCTACCCAGTTTGTGGGAGGGACAGCGTATGAAGTCGGGACATTTTCTAATGATTCTCAAGTGGCAAAGATTTTAGGAATCCCCCAATTGAAGCAGGAAGAGTCTAATAGCTTTTCTGCAGGCTTTACCGCTAAAATACCAAGTGCTAACCTGACATTTACGGTAGATGGGTATTATATTAAAATAAAAAACAGAGTAGTATTAACAGATCAGTTTTCCAGACCTTCGGGAGTTTTTCCGGTGGACAGCCCTGAATATAATCTTCAGAAAGGCTTTGATCAGGCTAATGCCACCGCGGCAACATTCTTTGCCAATGCTATTGACACTCAGACCAAAGGGATAGAAGGTGTAATTTCTCACAGGTTGAAAATCTCTGAAAAGGTTACTTTGAATTCTGATTTAGCGGCAACGGTATCCAAAACCAATAGGGTGGGAGAGATCCATGGTTCGGATATTCTGATTCAGGCTGGTCAGGTAAACCGTTATTATTCTGAAACCAGTCGCGTCTACCTGGAAGAGGCAGTCCCAAGATTTAAAGTGTCATTGAATAATGCTTTAGAGCTTAATAATTTTAGTATCCTTGTGAGGAATGTATATTTTGGAAAAGTGACTGATCCTAATACAACAGACGTGAATGGAGACGGTATTGTCGATAGCAATATGATCAATGGGAAGCAGGTGCCTGTTGAGCATCCGGTTTGGGGAGGTAAAGTCATTACCGATCTGTCGATTGGGTATAAATTTACAAAAGGCTTAAGGCTGACCATTGGTGCTAATAATTTATTTGATATTTATCCGGATAAGAATTATGGACCCAGATCTCTGAAAACACCTTCTGTAGATGCCTCTGGGAATCCAATTAATAGTATAGACCTTTCCAATCAGGATCAGTTTGTGTATTCCAGAAATGTTTCACAGTTTGGAATGAATGGAAGGTTTCTGTTTGTAAGGATGAATTTGAGCTTATAAATTTTAGTCATGTTTAGACAGGGAAAAGGGCTAGAAGTTACTGGTTGATGCTGCTGATCTGTAAATGTTTAAAAGCTAATAAAATAAGGTTCAGTCATTTTTTTATATTCTTAATAACCGCTTCCTTTCTTAATTATAATATAGAAATGCCTTATCCTGAGTTCAGTATATAAATAATTTTCTATAACAATCCATGGGTGTATTTTTAAATACACCTTTTTTATTATGGTTAACATGTTTTTTTTACTTTTGTACCATTCTAAAAAAAATCTAAAAATGGAATCCTATACGGAAAGAATACTGATTACGGGTGCTTTGGGACAAATCGGCACCGAACTGACGAATAGACTTGTTGAAATCCACGGAGCAGAAAATGTAGTTGCTTCAGGACTGGACAGATGGCAAGAGGGAATTACCGCTGCGGGACACTATGAAAGAATGGATGTTACCAATACGCAATTGGTGAGACAGGTAGTGAAAGATTATGATATCACTACAGTGTATCACCTGGCTTCGCTTTTATCCGGAACTTCAGAAAAGCAGCCTATTTTTGCATGGAAACTGAATTTGGAACCTCTGCTGCATTTTTGTGAAATGGCAAAGGAGGGGCTTCTTAAAAAGATCTTCTGGCCAAGTTCTATTGCTGTGTTTGGAAAAGGAATTCCAAAAGAGAATGTAGCGCAGGATGTTGTTTTGAATCCAACTACAGTGTATGGGATTTCTAAAATGGCAGGAGAGAAATGGTGTGAGTATTATTTTGATAAATATGGGGTGGATGTAAGAAGCATCAGGTATCCCGGATTAATTTCCTGGAAGACTCCTGCAGGTGGAGGAACAACAGATTATGCTGTTGAGATTTTCTATAAGGCAATAGAGGAGGGGAAGTATACAAGCTTCATTTCTGAGAACACCGGAATGCCGATGTTGTATATGGATGATGCGATCAACGCCACACTAAAATTAATGGAAGCTCCAAAAGAAAGTCTGACGGTTCGTTCTTCTTATAACTTGGGTGGAATGTCATTTACTCCAAAAGAATTGGCGGAGGAAATTGCAAAAGAAATTCCGGATTTTACCATCGATTATCAACCCGATTTCAGACAGGCAATTGCAGATTCATGGCCGGCTTCAATTGATGATTCAGTGGCTAAAAAAGACTGGGGGCTGACGTATGATTTCGGAATTTCTGAAATGTCAAAAGACATGATCAAGAATCTGAAAGTAAAATTAGCTAAGGATTAATAATGTAAAGTAATACTTTAATTAAAAATTGCTTTAACTTCTGATTTTTAATATATTATAACTTTTATATAAAATTTAATTTAAATGATATTATTAACTTTTAACATGGTAAATATTGATGCTGACCCCAAAAAAGGGTTTCAAATTACCGATGAAGAAAGACTGAAAATCACAGAAGATAACACCAAAGCAATTCTTAGAATTTTAGATATTCATGATATTAAAGCCAGTTTTTTTGTAGAGGTTTCTCTCTCCGGAAAACTGCAGAATCTTATAAAAGCAATTTCATCCAAAGGGCATGAAATTGCTTTTTATAATAAAGACTCCAACCTTACAGAAATTGAAAATGCCAAGAAAGAAATTCAGGATCTTTTGGAAAAACAGATCAGAGGAATTCGTCAGAAGGAGGTAAAAGTACCTCAGGAAAATTTGAAATTATTGGAGTTTAATTATGTCTCCAATATCGATAATGCAGATATACTTTTCCCTTTCAAACGTCTCAAAAGAGATACGGAAATTACAGAAGAGGATGGCTTAAGTATTATCCCGGAAAGCATCTCTCCCTACAGTCAGCTCCCATACAATGATTTTGTATTTCAGATTCTACCCATGAAGTATTATCAGAATATGGTTTTAGAGACCCTGCAGAATGAAGAGTTTGTACTGATTTATCTGAACTCGTGGCAGTTTACAGATTTTAAAAAATACCGTTTTGATATTCCCTTTTACAGAAGCTTGTTTTCGGGCAAAAAAATGGAGGACAAATTAGATGCCCTCCTTACTTTTATCAACGAGAAAGAACTTGCCGTTTCCCGTATGAAAGATTATATTTTTTAGGTTGCAGGTTGCAGATGATAGGTAGTGGAGGTTAGGTGATAGAGGTTAGGAATCCTTTTTCCATTGCAAGTCCATTTGATTTCTCTTACTCTAAACTTTGAGCTTCGAACGCTGCTTCTGCATGCTCAAACCTTTTCGCTCTCAAACGCTCCAGCTCTCTCACTCCATTCCCACTAACTCAATTCAAAAAGAGTGATCTCAGGCAGTACACCCACTCTTCCTGGATATCCAAGCACTCCAAAGCCCCTGTTGACATACAGGAATTTACCTTCACTTTCATATAAATCTGCCCATTTTGGATAACGGTACTGAACCGGTGACCATTTTATATTCTTTAGATCCAACCCAAACTGCATCCCATGTGTATGTCCTGAAAGGGTCAGGTGGATGTCTGCGGGGTGTTTTTTTACCACATAATCAAAATGGGTAGGGTCATGGCTCATTAAAATCTTTGTAGCGGATTCCGGAACTCCTTTTAAAGCGTCATCGATTTTTCCGAATTGTGGAAATGGTTTCAGTCCCCAGTTTTCAACGCCCAGGATGTACAGTTTTTCTCCGTTTTTTTCAATAACCCTGTTTTCATTTCTCAGCATATCAAAACCTGCCTGCTTCTCATAGTCGATCAGCATATCAAGATTTTTCTTTTTGGCATCCGGAGAAGTCCAGCTTACGTAATCACCGTAATCATGGTTTCCAAGGACTGCAAACTTGCCGTCTTTAGCCTTTATTTTTGAAAAAAGAGGGATGAAAGGTTTGAATTCATCAGCTACATTATTCACCATATCTCCTGTGAATAAAACCAAATCGGGCTTCTGTTCATTGATAAGATCTACTGCATGCTTCAATTTGTCCGGATCAGAGAAACTTCCGCTATGAACATCAGAAATCTGAATGATCTTATATCCTTTGAAGCTCTTTGGAAGATTGGCGAACTTTACCTTAACTCTTCTTACGGTATGGCGATACTTGCCAAAAGTAATTCCATCTATGAAAAGGGCTGAGAGAACACCTCCCATTCCCAGACCTACAAGACTCAGAAATTTCCTTCTTTCCGGGAAGAATGTTTCCTTAGAGCCTATCATATTTACAAAGTAGCCCCCTATTCTGAATAAATCATCAATTAATAAAAATAAAACCACGAAAATTTTCGGAAAGATAAATATCAAAAATAATGAAATCATAATTTGAGGTCTTATCGTACTGCGGTCCGATCTCTGATAATGAGTTACTTCATAAGCGAAAACTCCATAAATAAGTAATGATATTACCCAATATCCAGTTCTTAACCAAAAATTATCGGTCAGAGTTCTTATGGCCTGATAGATGTAAATTTCCAGAAACAGGAAAATTCCGGCAATGATTAAAAAGTTCTTTTGCATAAGTCTGTTTTCAAAAAAAGCACAAAAGAAGACTTCCTTTGTGCTTTTTATATTTTTATGTTAAAAATTATCTTTTAAGGAAATCTGTAAACGAGAGCATTGATGTTCATTCCGGCACCTACCGAAGTCATCACAACATTCCCATTCTCTTTAAACGATTGACCATCCATTTTTCCTTTAATTATTAAATCATACATGGTTGGAATGGTTGCTACAGAGGTATTTCCAAAATCCTGAATTGTCATTGGAGAGATTGAATGATCGTATTCTTTGATGTCATAAAGCCTGTGAAGTCTTTCAATCATAGCATAATCCATTTTGGCATTGGCCTGGTGGATAAGGATTTTATCTATATCTTCAATAGAAAGTCCTGCATCTGTAATTGTATCTTTAATCGCAACAGGTACGTTTTTAAGAGCGTACTCGTAGATTTTTCTTCCCAGCATTCTTACATAAAGACGTCTTTGATCTACTTCTTTGTTGATAGAAGGTGCATTCTCAAGATAATTTAATTCAGGGCCATTGTCACAGATTGTATTGTGGGCAATAATTCCTACATTTTCGTTATCGGTAGCTTTTACCACGACTGCTCCGGCACCGTCAGCGAAGATCATTCTGTTTCTGTCGTGTGGATCTGTAACACGGCTTAGAGTTTCTCCTCCGATTACTAAAATGGTTTTTGCAACTTTAGCTTTAATTAAATTATCTGCTAAAATCATTGCTTCTACCCATCCCGGGCACCCGAAAAGCATATCGTATGTTACGCATTTTCTGTTTTTTATGCCTAGTTTATTCTTTACTCTTGCAGCCATAGTAGGCATGAAATCAGCATATCCATTCTCGGTAACCTCTCCAAAATTGCTCGCGTAAATAATATAATCCAGTTCTTCGCCGTCTACTTTTGCGTCTTCAAGGGCAATTTTTGCGGCTTCATAACCGATCTGTGAATTGGAAAGACCGTCCTCAATGAATCTCCTGTTTTCTATTTCTGTAATTTCTACAAACTTCGCAATAGTTTCTTCCACAGGCTTTTCTATCTTTACCCCATCCTCTGTGTAGAACTCAGAATTCATGAAGTAATCTCTACCAATAACTCTGTTCGGAATGTAAGATCCAGAGCCAATAATGATCGTATTCGGCATTCGTTTATATGATTTTTTTAAAGATGCAAAGTTAATAATTAATATTAATAACGGAGAATTAAAAATATTATTAAATTTGCAAAAATTGTACTTTACAATCTATGAAAAACAACTCGTCCTTAAAAGGCTTACTCATTGCAGCTGTGGCGTTTATCGTTGCCTTTGGGATCTACTTCCTTTTTTTAGCCAAGAAGAATTATTATGTTGTAGATAATCCTACCCCCAATACGTATTACTTTAAAATCAATAACGGTTCTGAAGGAATCATCTCAGCGGGGCAGTATGTGCATGTGGATTTGAATAAGGGAAAAAACTCTATTCAGGTTTTCGATCAGAATAAAAAAATGCTTTACGATTCAGCATTTGAAGTAAACAAACTTCGTGGTTTGATTAACATTTCCCACCAGGATTATTATGTTAACGATCAGTACTACGGATATAACCTTAAAAAAGATTCGTTACTTTTAGCGCTTGATAAGACTAAAATTGACGGAAAAGATTATTTCGGAGGAGCAAAGCGCTTCAATAAGCTTTACACTGAAGATTTTTATTACAATGTGGATGAAGATTACGATAAAGTGATCAAAAATATCCAGAAAGTGGAATCAAGATCCAAAATCTTCAGAAAGCAGGATTACCTAAATTATTATAAAGAATATTACAAGTTTTAAGTTTTGACAAAAGATATCACCAAAGTTACTCCCTACAATTCAGAGGCTACTAAGAAGAGCCAGGTAGAGGATATGTTCGACAATATTGCACCGAAGTACGACCTTTTAAACCGTGTTTTATCCATGAAAATTGATGTTTTATGGAGAAATAAACTGGTAAAATGGATGAAAAATGATAACCCGCAGGAAGTGCTGGATGTGGCTACAGGAACGGGAGACCTGGCTATTACCATCGAAAAAGGAACCGGCTCAAAAGTAGTTGGTTTAGATTTATCACAACAAATGCTGAATGTTGGCGTTATTAAAATAAAAAAACTTAAATTAGACGGCAAAATTTCCATGCAAAAAGGAGATGCGGAAAATTTACCTTTCGAGGACAATAGATTTGATGCTGTTTCCGTTGCATTTGGAGTAAGGAATTTTGAAAATCTTACCAAAGGTTTAGCAGAGTTAAGAAGAGTAGTTAAGGATAACAAAAGTGTTTATATACTGGAGTTTTCAAAGGTTGAGGGGTTGATGGGACCACTGTATATGTTTTATTTTAAAAATATATTACCTGCCATTGGCAGAATGGTTTCCAAAGATAATAGGGCATACACATACCTTCCGGATTCTGTAAATGCTTTTCCTTTCGGGGAGAAGATGAAGCAAATTCTTTTAGATACGGGATTTAAGAAAGTAGAATATAAAAAACTAAGTTTAGGTATAGCCACAATTTATAAAGCAACAAAGTAACCTATGAATAAATTTTTATTAAGAGCACTGGTTTTAGCCTCAGTAAATGTTGCCGTTTTTGCAGACGCGCAATTTAGAACCCGAAACAGAATGGACAAGTTGGAAGACTTCGACGAGCAGAAATTCAGTTGGGGTTTTTATTTGAACGGGAATAGACTGGACTACCGCATCGTATTGCACCCAAGATATGGGATGAACGATAATCAGAATCTTGTGACTTCTAAAGAAAGCTACAGTTTCGGTGCCGGGCTTATTGCAAAATGGAGACTGAACGACTATCTGGACGTGAGAATAGAACCAGGTTTACAGTTTGCACAAAGACAGTTGACTTTTAATACTCAATCTAATGACATCTATGCAGGTGGATCTTTAACCAATCCTCCTTTCATGCCGTTCCCTTTGCAGGATAAAGATAAAGTGAGAGAAATCAAATCTACATTGATTGATGTTCCCGTGCTTTTGGAACTTCATGGGCAAAGATGGTACAATTCAAGGCCTTACGTTGCAGCTGGGGTAAACTATATCGTAAATCTTCAGTCTAATGCAGCTTCTACGGATGATAATATGCAGGGAATTTTCAGATCTACCACGCACAACTTTGCATGGTCTGCTGAAATGGGAATCCAGTTTTATTTCAACAAATTTAAACTGACTCCTGCCATTAGAGGAACATTTTTCATGAATAACGAAAAAGTAGCTGATAATGCCAATACACCTCCTTACTGGGCGTCCGCAGTTTCTACATTACAGACAAGAGCAATCATGTTTGTTCTGAAATTTGAATAAGAAAAATTCATATTAAAAATACAAAGGAGGTGCTTTAGCATCTCCTTTTTTGTGGGTATACCAAAATATAAGGCTTTTTATTTTTGTTAGTGTTATTATTTTTTTATTTTTGCTTCTAGTTAGAATATACAAACCTGAAATGCTTCAAGATTTAGAAAACAATTTTTCAGAATTAGAAAAAAAGATTTTGGCTCTACAAAAGAATTATAAAAATCTTACTGAAAGTTTATCAGAACTAAGTGTTGAGCATGAAGAACTGAAAGTGAAATATGATGAGGAAAGACGAAGAAATCAGGTATTAGCAGAAGAACAAAAAAATATAAAACTTTATTCAGCAATATCAGGAAATCCTGAACACAATAGGTTAATGAAAAATCATATCAACAGATTGGTGAAAGAAATAGATTTCTGTATTGCACAGCTTCAAAACAGTGGATTATAATGGAGGTAAGGAGAATAACCGTAAACATTGCAGGAAGAGTATATCCGCTGAACGTACCCGCAGCAGAAGAAGAAACGTTGCGTAAAGTAGGGAAGCAGATAGAGAATATGATTAAAGATTTTGAACAAAACTTTGACGTAAGAGATAAACAGGATGCTTTAGCCATGTGTGCCCTTAAACTGGGAACCAATGCAGAAGTAGTTTCTGTTAACTACGAAAAAAATATTAATTCTACCAACGAGAGGTTAGCACAGATTAATCAATCGTTGAATGAAATCGGGAAATAGATTTTTTTTCCTGAAAAAGACTGCCTACAATAATTCTAACACATTAAAGGTAAACTCAACGCTAAGCAATTGCCGAACGAATGTCCATTAAATGGCGTGCCGGATTCCCGGATTACAGATAGTGGAAATCAGTTCAAATCGTGTTGATTAGGAGTTTACTCTCAATCCCTGGATTATTGTGGGCTTTTTTTATTGAAAAATATAAATACAATTAAAACTCAATATAAATTATGATAGAAGTTATAGTCGGCGTTGTTTGTTTAGTAATCGGGGCTGTCGTTGGAATGTTTTTTTCCAAAAGCTCACTGAATACTAAAGCAAAATTCATCATCGATGATGCCAATAAAAATGCCGAAAACCTTATAGAAAAAGCTAATGTACAAGCTGAATCCATAAAGAAAGAAAAGAACCTTCAGGCAAAAGAAAAATTCCTGGAATTGAAGTCTCAGCATGATGCTGACATTCAGTCTCGCGAAAAGAAAATGCAGGAAGTAGAAAAAAGAACAAAAGACAAAGAACACAAACTGAATGACGAACTTAGCAAGGTAGGAAAACTTGAAAAAGACTTAGATAAGCAGATTGCTGATTATTCTAAGAAAAATGAAGTTTTAGAAAGAAAACAACAGGAATTGGATACTGCTACCGCTAAAAAGGTTGAAGTTCTTGAAAAAATTTCTAATTATACCGCAGATGAAGCCAAAGCAGAATTGGTAGAAACCATGAAAGCTGAAGCTAAAACCAGAGCTCAGGCTCACGTTCAGGGTATTATGGAAGAAGCTCAGCTGAATGCTAAGAATGAAGCCAGAAAGATTGTTATTCAGACGATTCAGAGAATCGGAACAGAACAGGCTATCGAAAACTCAGTATCAGTTTTCAATATTGAATCTGATGAGGTAAAAGGTAGAATTATCGGTAGAGAGGGTAGAAATATCCGTGCTTTGGAAGCGATTACAGGAGTAGAAATTATTGTTGATGATACTCCGGAAGCCATTCTTCTTTCATGTTTTGATCCTGTAAGAAGAGAAATCGCAAGACTATCACTTCACAGATTGGTTACAGATGGTAGAATCCACCCTGCAAGAATTGAAGAAGTAGTAGAAAAAACAAGAAAACAAATTGAAGAGGAGATCATTGAAGTAGGAAAAAGAACAATTATTGATTTGGGAATCCACGGATTGCACCCTGAATTGATTAAAATTGTGGGGAGAATGAAGTACCGTTCTTCTTACGGACAAAACCTGTTACAGCACTCAAGAGAGGTAGC
Organism: Chryseobacterium sp. KMC2; assembly: GCF_016756935.1. NCBI lineage: Bacteria > Pseudomonadati > Bacteroidota > Flavobacteriia > Flavobacteriales > Weeksellaceae > Chryseobacterium > Chryseobacterium sp. KMC2. Next base: position 232,946 of record NZ_JAESIT010000001.1, on the reverse strand, counting down.
GAACATTGCTGCAACTATGGCTGCTGAGCTGGGATTAAATGTAAAATTAGCTAAGAGAGCTGGTCTGTTACACGATATCGGTAAAGTACCTGAGCAGGAGTCTGAACTTCCTCACGCTTTATTAGGAATGCAATGGGCTGAGAAATATGGTGAAAATCCGGAAGTAGTGAATGCTATTGGTGCTCACCACGACGAGATTGAAATGAAATCATTATTATCTCCGATCATTCAGGTAGCCGATGCTATTTCAGGAGCAAGACCGGGAGCAAGAAGACAGGTATTGGAATCTTATATCCAGAGACTGAAAGACCTTGAATCTGCTGCATTAAGCTTTGACGGAGTGTCCAGTGCTTATGCAATCCAGGCAGGTAGAGAGCTAAGAGTAATGGTAGAGAGCGGAAAAGTAAATGACGAAATTGCTTCTCAGCTATCTTACGATATTTCTGAAAAGATCCAGAACGAACTTACTTATCCAGGTCAGGTAAAAGTAACAGTAATCAGAGAGACGAGAGCTGTGAATATTGCAAGATAATAATCGGATTAAGATATTATATAAAAACCTTTCAAGAAATTGAAAGGTTTTTTATTTTTATCAAAATTTAAAAATGCAAGAACTGTCCCTGTCTTCAAAAATGAAGTACATTTTCTCTATTCCTGTTATTATTTCTGCCCTAGGCTATTTTGTAGATATCTATGACCTCCTTTTATTTGGGATTGTAAGGATTCCCAGCCTGAAGGCTTTAGGGCTCAATCCTGATGCTGACGGTACTTTTATTCTCAACTGCCAGATGGTAGGACTTCTGATTGGAGGCGTCTTCTGGGGTATTTTTGGAGATAAAAAAGGACGGCTTTCTGTACTTTTCGGCTCTATTCTGGTGTATTCTATAGCAAATATAGCATGTGGTTTTCTGCCTTATTTTCCAAAAGAACATTTAGTGTATCAATATGCTGGATTAAGGTTCATTGCGGGGATTGGCCTCGCCGGAGAGCTTGGAGCCGGAATTACCCTTGTTTCTGAAAGCCTGCCGAAGAGTTTAAGGGCGATTGGGACATCCGTTGTTGCCGGATTTGGATTAATGGGTGCGGTAGTTGCTCAGCTGACCGTAGAATTATCAGGGGGATGGAATATCTCTTACATCATTGGTGGAGTTATGGGAATCTTGTTATTAGTGCTTAGAATAAGCGTCTCAGAATCCGGAATTTATAAAAATATTGAACATAAAAGTGTCTCCAAAGGAGATTTCCTTTCCTTCTTTACCCATAAAGACCGTTTGATAAGGTATTTAAAATGCATTGCCGTAGGCTTACCCACGTGGTATTGCATAGGTATTCTGGCGGTTTTAGCCAATCAGTTTGCTCCTGAATTTGGAATTAAGGATCTTAATCCCGGAAAAGCAATCATGTGGGCTTATGTAGGGATTTCTGTCGGTGATCTGATGAGTGGTTTTATTTCTCATGCATTAAAATCCCGTAAAATGGCCATATTTTATATGTTGATTTTTACTCTGATTGGAGCCGCAATTATGTTGTTTGGAAATACCAATACTGAAACAAAATATTATCTGTTTTGCATATGGCTGGGCCTTGGAACGGGGTATTGGGCAATGTTTGTGACATTGGCAGCAGAACAGTTCGGAACCAATATCCGAAATACAGCAACCACTACGGTTCCGAATATGGTAAGAGGGTTGGTTCCTGTCATGATTCTGGCTTTTGATTCCCTGAAAGCTTATTTTTCTGTAATTGGGAGTGCCGCTATCGTGGGAGTGATTGTATTTGGACTTGCCTTTTACTCTGCACTTACGATCTCAGAAACCCATGATAAAGATCTTGAATTCACAGAATAGAATTGAAACCCGGATCAAGAGAACTTTTTCTCTTATAGGGACAATAATAAAGGGTGATTTATTTTCTGTTTAATAATTAATAAAATAAAATCTCTGTTTTTTAGTAGTTTAATTGGGTTTAAATCAATGTATTAGTTAAAAATATATTAAATTATGTTGCGAATAATTAATATTTGTTTAACTTTGGGAGGCAACTAAATTATATTGTTTAATCAAAATCAAATCACATGAACATTATTAAAAATGCTAAAAAATTAAGAAAAGAAGATCTGAAGAATATTACAGGTGGTATTGGAGGTTCCGGAATTGGAACTCCGGATGCTTCACTTTGCGGATGCAGTTGTACGGGAGCTGTAACAGGCCCTAAATACTGTGTTGAGCTAATTGGATGCCCACAGGTGATGACTTGCTAACCGATTGGTTATTTAAGATACTATTCAACTGAAATAAACATTTCCACATTTAACAGGCGGGACCCTTTTGATTTCAAAAGGGTCCCGCTGCTTTTACTGAATAATATAAAGAAGGCTGCCTATACTGATGGTGATCCAAAGAAGTACCGCCGTCACTAAAGGTTTAATCCCTATTGTTTTCAATGTTTGAATAGAAAGGCTGGAGCCTATAAAAAATAATGTCAGATTCAATCCTGATTTTGCAAAGGTGGTGATCTCACTGCTGAAACGGTCCATAAAAGGAAAATAAGTATTCAACAGAATAGCAAGGATGAAATACCCGATAAACCAAGGGATTTTTATTTTTGATTCTTTATTTTTAAAGATAAACATCGTGATCAGGGAAACGGGAATGATCCACAATGCTCTTGCCAGCTTTACAGTGGTTGCAATTTTTAAAGCTTCATCGCCATATTTACTGGCGGCACCTACTACAGAACTGGTATCATGGATTCCCACGGCACACCACAGACCAAACTGTTCCTGAGAGAGATGAAGCAGATGTCCAATAGCCGGGTATACGAATAAAGCAATAGAATTCAACGTGAAAACAATAGCTAAAGCCAGGGAAATCTGTTTTGTGCTGGGTTTAATAATAGGAGAAACAGCTGCAATAGCACTCCCTCCACAAATGGCGGTTCCTGCAGAAATAAGATAGGATAGCGGTCTTTCAAGTTTGAATAATCTCCCTAAAAAATATCCTAGAATCATCACGGTTAGAATGCTCACTACTGTTAACACTAACCCTGTTTTTCCTGCATGTAAAGCTTCATCCAATTTTAATCCAAATCCCAGGCCTACAATGGAAATTTGCAATAGTAGATGAATATATTGATGAAGATGTTTTTCAAAAGGGTTTCCGATAAAAACAGCCAGTAAAAATCCTAACGCCAGAGCTATAGGAGAGGAGATCAGTGGAGTAAGGCATAATACAGCCAGTATGATAAAAACGATTTTGCGTATTGTTTCATGTTGAATGAAATCTTTCATATTGCGAACTTTAAATTATGTTTCAAAATTCGGCAATATAGTATTACAAAGTAAATCGTATTTTGTTATCTTGAATAACTACAGGTTATAACTTAAATAATACCCCAAAGGACATTCTACATTGTACTTTATACATTGTACATTATAATTCCGTAAACCTTAAAAAAAGCTCTATCAGCTCAGATTGTTCCCCTTTTGGAAGAATGAAGTGAAAATCCCTTTCAATACTGAAATTTTTAATGTCTACGACAGTTAAAATATTGTTTTTCAGTTCGGTAAGGATCGTGCTGATGGAGAGAAAAGCCATACAGTCTGAATGGAGGAGGTAGTTTTTGATACTTTCGCTGCTTCCCAGCTGAATAACAGTGTTTAATTCATTGATATTGACTCCGTTATCTCGAAGTCTGTTTTGAATGAATTCAAGTGTTCCTGAACCTTGTTCTCTAAAAATCAGATTGATAGAGTACAGGTCTTTTATATTCAGTGTTTTGTGGGCTAATGAATGATTGGTTTTTGCAGCCAGCACAATTTCATCAGCTTTAAAAGATTTATAATCAAAGTAAGAAGATTGGGATTCTCCTTCAATAATGCCAAGATCTATTTTTTCATCTTTTAAAAGAGCAGAGATAGCTTCAGTATTCCCCGTAAGAAGTTCAATCTTAATATCTTTATAATAAGCATTGAATTTTGCTAAAATTTCCGGAAGGATATACTGGGCAACGGTTGTACTTGCTCCAATGATCAGTTTTCCTTTGTGCTGCTGATTGACCTGGCTGATTTCAAATTCAAGATCCCGATAAAGTCCTCTGATCTTTTCAGCATATTCATACAGGATATTTCCGCTTTGTGTCAGTTGTATAGAAGTTCCTTTACGGTCAAATAATTTTGCAGACAGTTGATTTTCAATTTCTTTGATGTGTTTTGTGACAGCCGGTTGAGAAATATGAAGCTCCTCCGAAGCTTTGGTAAAGCTTAGTCTTGAAGCCACAGTATGAAAAACTTTTAACCTGTAATCGAACATGCTGCAAAGGTAAGAATTATACTTATAAGTTAAGAAATAGCAGCTGTTATTTGAGTTTTAGAGTCTGGAATTTTAGCGGGGTAGTATAACAGTATTATTTTATTACACTATACATTACACAAACAGTCTCCTATAAAAAGTCCGAAATAGATTTATCCTGTTGGCTTTCATATCTTCTGTTTTTAGCAGCTCCTATTTTTTGTTTACTGTAAATACTGTTATGCCCCGAAAGAAGATAAGAAACAATACAGGCAATCGCTACATACACACCAGATTCAGCTCCGAACAATTCAATTCCCATTAGCATACAGGCAAGAGGGGTATTGGTGGCTCCGGCAAATACAGCTACGAAGCCCATTCCTGCCAATAATCCAAATGGAAGCGGAATAAATAGAGATAAAGCGCTTCCCAGTGTGGCTCCTATGAAGAACAGTGGAGTGACCTCACCTCCTTTGAATCCTGCGGAGAGGGTAACGATCGTAAAGATCATTTTCAAGGCAAAATCATATAAGGGAAGTTGTTGTTGAAAAGACTCTACAATGACAGGAACACCGAGTCCGATATATCTTGTGCTACCCAGCGCAAAAACAGCCAAAGCTATTATGATACCTCCGGCTACCGGGCGAAATGGCGGATACTGAATTCTTGATTTGAAAAAAGCTCCTGCCCAATGGATTATTCTGCTAAAGCCTGCAGCACAGATTCCGAAAGCTATTCCAGCCAGAATACTGTATAAAATGGGCAAAAATTCTAATTTAGGAATAAAATCAATATGATAATGAGTATGCTTAACGTTCCATAAATTGGTTGTCCAGTCTGCCAGTATAGCCGAAGCAAAAGCTGGAAAAATAGCATTGTAACGTATTTTTCCGATAAGAAATACTTCAAGTCCAAAGACGGCACCAGCCAGCGGGGTTCCGAAAACAGACCCAAAACCTGCGGCAATGGCAGCAATCAGTAATACTCTTCTTTCATTTCGATCAAGTTTAAAAGGCTTGCTAAGTTGATCCGCAAGAGCCGCAGCCATCTGAAGAGCGGTCCCTTCACGGCCGGCAGAACCTCCGAATAAATGAGTGACCATTGTTCCAAGATAAACAAAGGGAGCCATTTTAAAAGGGATAATTTCTTTCGGATCCAGAATATTATCGATCAGAATATTATTTCCTGCTTCAACATCTTTCCCCCAATAATAATATAAAAGCCCAATCAGAAAACCGGCAACAGGGAGTAGAGCGATCATCCAAAGATGGTTTTCCCTAAAACGGGTGACCCATTCCAATGACTGTAAAAATCCTGCTGAAGCGGTTCCTGCCAAAATACCGATAATAATACTGATCAACAGCCATTTTAAAATATAGGGCAGTGCCGGAAATTTTCTGAAGAAAAGATGGGTGTGAAAAACTGCTTTTTTAGCAAGTGTTCTTTGATTTTTTGACATAATAATCCTGATCAGTTATTGTTAATAATCTTTCAATCAGGCGTCATCAGCTTTTGTGGAGCGGTTGGGGAAGGAAGAACACCATTTCCTTTTTGATGATACAAATATAAAAAGAAGAATCTGTTTTTCAAAAAAACTGAAAAGAATTAAAGAAGTTTTAAATTTTATTATTCTTTATAATGAACAGCTTTATCAATTTCAAGAGGATTGTTGTACCTTCTAATCACTTCCTGCATACTTTTGGTCTGAGTATTGAGTTCATCAACACTATGGATCTCTTTTCCATTAATATTAATCTTTAAATCACTATTTGTTTTGCTGAAAGTATTTCTTTCAAAAGCAAAAGGATCATTGTAAAACTCTATCATTAGCTTATGCTTTTGTTTTTCGTTGATAGGGACTGCTTTATTTCCAAAGTTAGATTCTACAAAGTTTTCAGTGGAATAGGAATCTGGAAGTACCTGGCTTCTGACAAGAGTATAGATGAAATTTTTCCCTGCATCGGAGAGCTCAAAAATTAAGCCTGGAAGTCCGCGAAACTTAAATGGGCCTTCATTAAAAGGAATATCCTTACAAAACCATGCCGTCCAGCTTCTTCCCCCGAATCTTGTACTTGCTTTTTGCAAAATATAATTTTCAGATTTTTTAATTTCATCAGAAATAGTCCAATTGATTTTATCCATTGTTTTAAAAGAATAATACCCTTGTTTGATATTGATGTAATTTTCATTATCAAAAGAGTTGATTCTCCTTTTTATCACTTGGCCGGACATGTCTGTATAGTCAGAATTCATTCCGAATTTTTTATTCAAAGAATCCGTAATGGCCAGATTTTGCCCATAAAACTTCACTTCTTTGGAGCCAATATCCAGGATCATATTCAGTTTTTCAAGCCCATTTTCTGTAGAATCCATCTTGTATTGCATTTCATAGATAAATCGATGTATCTGGGACGGGCATAAAATGATAAGCAGTAAAGCAGATAATGTGAAAATATTTCTCATACTATGTATATTAAAAATGATGTTGTATGATATTAATCTAAATAGCAAATTTTTTATACTTGCTCATTATCTAGCTTTTTATCCCGTATTCACAGAAAAGGTTTCATCTCATCCTCAATCTGTGTTCTCAGTTCCATCAGGCGCTTGGCATACTTCTCCTGTTGTTTCTCCTCTTCGGTTTCAGGAATCCATTTGGGAACAGGGAGTTTTTTTCCGTTTTCATCCACCGCAACAAAGACAATGATACAATGGGTCTTTTTTTCAAATGTTGGCTGTTTCAGATTTCGTGAAAAAACATTGATCGAGATATGCATGCTGGAAGTTCCGGTAAAGATGACCTGTGCATCTACTTTTACTACCTCACCTATTTTAATAGGGTCATAAAAACGAATGCCACCCACATACACTGTTACGGAGTAATTTCCGCTCCAGGTAGTAGCACATGCATAACCAGCCTGATCAATCCATTTCATAACGCTTCCGCCATGTACGTTTCCTCCGTAATTAACATCCGAAGGCTCTGAAATAAACTGAAATGTAATAGGTTTGTTCTGCATCTTTATAAAATTTGAATAAAGTTATTTAATAATTTTCAAATTTTTAGATTAAATCCTACTTTTGAAAGACTAAATTCTTACAGACGAGAATTTTTATTAATTTAAGATTCATAAACAACAATGAAAAAAGTATTTCATCTCAATACCTGCGATACCTGCAGAAAAATATTAGCACAGTTTGACCTTACAGGCTGGGAGCTTCGAGAGATCAAAAAAGAACCGATTACAGAAGAAGAGCTTGCAGAGATGCATAAGAAAACAAAGTCTTATGAAGCATTGTTCAGCAAAAAGTCTACTCAGATCAAATTGAGAGGGCTGGATGTGAAGTCTTTAACTGAAAAAGATTATAAGGAACTGTTGCTGGATCATTATACATTCTTAAAAAGACCGGTTTTCCTTACTGATAAAGAAATTTTTGTAGGGAATGATAAGAAAAATGTGGAAGCTTTGCATGAGTTCTTTGGAACCCATGCATAAAAATACTGTCTGTTTTCCTTTGCTGAAGAAGTAATTTTCTTATCCATATTTTGTGATTTATTTTTAAATACTTAATTATTAAATACTTATCTTTATGATGACTAAAAAATAAAATCATGAAAACAAGTTTTTTAAAAATGAAAAGTCTTAACAGGTCAGCATTAAAGAAGATTGATGGAGGAGCAAGACCTCTTATTGTTAACTGCTATACCTTATGTGGACCAGCAGGGGGTGTCATTTCCAATACACCGGGAGTAGGTGACGCCTGTAGCCCGGACAGAAAGATTTGCTGTATTTGCTATTAAAAAAAAAGAGGTTGTAGAAAATACAACCTCTTTTTTTTAATGAATTTGAAAGTAAATAGAAGTTTCTATCAGTAGGGTGATTAAAAAAATTATCCATTATGATTTTTTATATTATTTTTTATTTGTGTTTTATTATTTTATTGTGATTTTTTATATTGATAATTTGAATTTGATTCATAATTGATTTGTTTTCGGCTGTTAATTGGCTATTTTATTAGGAAGTTCGTAAATTAGTGACCGCAAGACATTGAATTTCTTGGCTCCCTTAAAAAACACATTCATTCTTTTACAATAAAATAATTAAAACAGATTATGATGGAAAAACAATTCAATCCCGTAATTAAAGCGGTACAAAGCTTAAGGAAACTTTCGTTGGATATTAAGACCACAAATAAAGAAATTCAAACAAGTGATGATGAAATAAGACGGAAAATTGAAGACTGCGGAAAGCTAATTACCACTACAAATGATAGTATGGTTATTAACTTATGGATTAGAGAAAAAGCCAAACTGGTAGAGAATTCTAATGCTTTGCTTAAGGTTTTGGAAAAAATTGAAGAAAAATTTAAAGAAAAAGATGCTTCAAGTTTGGTCGGAATCTGGGAAACCCACGAAGAATATAAAAATTTGGTGTTGGACAATTTTGTGACACTGGAAAGAATGGGGAATACCATTTTTATGGATGCCAATCTTGAAAAATGGGGAGGTATCTGGAAAGATATAAAGACCTCTTTAAACAAAATATTGTCAATATCTGAAACCTATCATCTCAAGCTAAAAATGATGGAAACACTGGAACCTGATGAGATTGATACCTTAACAGAGGACATTCTTAATCATATCCCGTGGAATTACTCTGACGAAGATGCCTATCAGTATGAACAAGAATATCTGGTTGCCTATGGCGAAATAAAAGAATTACAGTCTAAGAAGAAAAATCTATGGGATAAAATCTTACATGTTTTAGCTGGAGGAATAGAGGAGACCCCGGCTCATAGAGTGCAGATGAGAAGATGGATGGATGGTGAAGGAGATAATGTATAATCCGGTATCCACCTGTCTGAAAAATAATTGATAAAAAAACCGCAGCTTTATTAAACTGCGGTTTTTTGTGTATTGATATTATACAAAAGGAGCTTTCACTACTTTTGCAGGAATATTTTTATTTCTTACCTGAATAAAGATCTCAGAACCTAATTTGAAATGAGGCTTGTCTACATAAGCAAGACCTAAACCGATCTTTTTCATTGGAGACTGTGTTCCTGAAGTTACTTTTCCAATTACATTGCCTTCTGCATCTACTACAGGGTAATCATGTCTTGGAACCCCTTTATCCTGTAATTCGAATCCAACTAACTTTCTTGTAACCCCCTCTTCTTTTTGTTTTGCAAAAATATCTTTGGAAACAAAATCTTTGTCAAACTTTGTGATCCATCCTAAGCCTGCTTCAATAGGAGAAGTGGTATCATCAATATCGTTTCCGTACAGACAGAATCCTTTCTCTAATCGTAAAGTGTCTCTGGAAGCTAATCCACATGGGATAATTCCTTCAGCTTCACCTGCTTTTATAATTTCATCCCAAAGCTGTTTTGCGCTTTCATTCTTAAAATAAATCTCAAAACCTCCACTTCCGGTATATCCTGTGTTTGAAATAATGATATCGTTTACGCCAGCCACACTTCCTACTGTAAAATGGTAGTAAGGGATTTCAGAAAGATTAACTTCTGTAAGCTTCTGAAGGATTTCCGTAGCTTTAGGTCCCTGAATTGCCAATAATGACATCTCATCAGATGCATTGGTCATTGTAGCTCCGAAAGTATTATATTTTGAAATATGATTCCAGTCTTTATCTATATTTGAAGCATTGACAACCACGAAATATTTATCATCTTCCATTTTGTAAACGATAAGATCATCCACAACACCCCCATCTTCGTTAGGAAGACATGAATATTGAGCTTTTCCGTTTTCCAAAGCATCTACATTATTGGTTGTTACCCACTGTAAAAGGTCTTTTGAACCGGGACCTTCGATGAAAAATTGTCCCATGTGGGAAACATCAAATAATCCTGCTTTTTCTCTTACTGCAAAATGCTCTTCCGTTACTCCTGAATATTGAACAGGCATTTCAAAACCTGCAAAAGGTACGATTTTAGCTCCTAAAGAAACATGAGTGTCGTACAAGGCTGTTTTCTTCATATTTAATTTATTTCTTTATTTTAAAACTGTTGAAAGTTTCATTAAAAAGGGTCATATAATTTCCGTTCCAGAATTTCTGACCACAGTTGATTGTTACCAGATATAGATCTTTGTCTTTTTGAAAAGCTCTGGTAGTCCAGAAAAGCTTCTCTTTTTCATCAAAATATTCGTAGAAATATTCTGTGTATCCTTTTTTACTCTTATTTTGCTTTATTTTATTCTCAGAATCTTCTGATTTATACAATGCCAGGATAAATTTTTTCATTTCTTCTTTTGGAAGACCCAGATCGTGATATTCAGAAATGGTAATAGCTCCGATTTCGCTGGTAGGAAAAATGTTGACAATATCACTGTCATTGGTAGATTTCCAGCCTTCAGGAACATTAATAGAATAATTGGGACTGTCGTAAACATTTGCTTTTTGTGCAAAAAGTAGACTTCCAAAAAATAAAGCAGATACAAGCAATATTCTTTTCATCTTTAAAAATGGTGTTTGTATTCTTCAAGAATGATCTTAAACCATTCTGTAAAATTTTCAGGAGTTTCAGCAATTTCTTTATCCAGATCTTCCGCGGATATAAATCTTATTTCTTCCACTTCATCTTTATTCAAATTAAAATCAGATTCAGACTCATGGTTTCCTACGAACACATGATCAAGTTCATGCTCCCAAAGACCTCCGCCTACATCAGCTTTATAGATAAAATTGAATTTTTCTGAAAGTTCTGTTTCAATGCCCAATTCTTCATTCAGCCTGCGTTTTGCTGCCTCCAGATAGGTTTCTTCCTTTCTGGGATGTGAACACACTGCATTGGTCCATTGATTGGGGGAGTGGTATTTTCCCGAAGCTCTTTTTTGAAGAAGCATTTCTCCTTTACTGTTAAATAGAAAAACAGAAAAAGCACGGTGTAATAAGCCATTGATATGAGCCTGTTGTTTTTCCATCAGACCCAAAACTTCATCTTTAGAATTTACTAAAACTACTAATTCTTCCATTTCTACAAATGTAAGCGTAATAAATGTATTTTGGAAATTTTTAGATAAACATCATGCGTTTGTAATGAAATTGAGAAGTAAAGGGACAGGATCAGGCTTGAAAAAAGAATAAAACAGCGGTTTCAAGCTTTTATATAAAAAGTATAATTCGGACTCTGGTGTTTTAAAATGAACTTTAACCTTATTTCTTATCTAAATACTATATTTCCTGTGTAAAATGAATTTCTGAAACGAAAATTTTTAATCATAAATGGTAAAATAACGAATAAAATGTTTATATTATTCATTAAATAACGTTTTTTGTAGTAAATTTTTAACATAAACTAAGATTCATGTGCTTGATAGTTGTAAAAACCCTAACTTTGTTACTTAATGTTAACCGATGGAATTAGAATACATAGAGCACATAAGTCCTATTCTTAAGGATGGAGTAAAAAATTACTTAATTGATATTGACGGAACCATTACAGATGATGTTCCTAATGAAGAACCGGAAAGAATGGTTACCTGTGAACCTTACCCGGATGCATTGGCAACAGTAAACAAATGGTATGACGAAGGACACCAGATTTGTTTTTTTACTTCAAGAACAGAAAATCTTAAACAAATTACCATTGATTGGCTGGATAAACACGGCTTCAAGTACCACAGTGTACTCTGCGGAAAACCAAGAGGCGGAAATTATCACTGGATAGATAATCACCTGGTAAGAGCAACAAGATACAAAGGCAGATTTACGGATTTGGTAGAGAAGCAAGTGACGATCGAAGTATTCAAAGAAGACGGAGAATAAAAAAATAATTCAAAGATTTAAAGATTAAATGAGAGCCTATCTCTTTAATTTTTAAATCTTTTTAATTTTAAATATAGTTGTATTTATGAAAGTTTTAGCAAACGACGGCCTGGATCAATCAGGAATTGATGCATTAGCAGAAAAAGGCTTTGAAGTTATTACAGCAAAAGTTCCACAGGAGTTTTTGGTGGATTACATTAATGAGCATAAGATCCGTACTTTATTGGTACGAAGCGCAACTCAGGTAAGGAAAGATATTATTGACGGTTGTCCTTCCATTGAAATTATAGGAAGAGGAGGAGTTGGTATGGATAATATTGATGTAGCATATGCTAGAGAAAAAGGAATCCATGTGATCAATACTCCATCTGCGTCCTCAGAATCAGTGGCTGAGCTTGTTTTTGCACATTTGTTCTCAGGAGCAAGATTCCTTCAGGATTCCAACAGAAAAATGCCTTTAGTAGGAGATACAGAATTTGCTGGACTTAAAAAAGCATATGCTGCCGGTATTGAACTGAGAGGAAAAACAATTGGAATTGTGGGAATGGGAAGAATAGGACAGGAAGTTGCCAGAATTGCTTTAGGTCTTGGTATGAGAGTCGTTGCTGCTGATAATAATGTAGGAAAAGCCAGTATTAAGGTGAAGTTTTACAATAACCAGTTTATCAATGTAGATATAGAAACAGAACCTCTACAGGATGTCCTGAAACATTCAGATTTTATTACTTTGCATGTGCCTGCTCAGAAAGACGGATATATGATAGGTAAGAATGAGTTTGAAATCATGAAAAACGGGGTTGCTGTTGTTAACTGTTCCAGAGGTGGAGTGATTGATGAAGCAGCATTAATTGAAGCATTGGATTCCGGGAAAGTGAAATTTGCAGGATTAGATGTTTTCATTAATGAGCCGACACCTTCCAAAGAGATACTGAATCATTCTAAAATCTCTCTGACTCCTCACACAGGAGCTTCTACACTTGAAGCTCAGGATAGAATAGGACTTTCCTTAGCAGAACAGATTTCAAGTATTTTGCAGATTCAATAATCAAGAATTTGAAATAGGTAATAGATGATAGATGGTAGGCAATAGCGCTGTCAACTCCTAACTCTTAACTTTTTTATATTAAGTTTAGGCTAAAGCCAATAGAATAGAAGCGGGTTCATTTTTTGAATCCGCTTTTTTATTCATATTATCAGGTTTCAGTATAAGATATTAACAAACAGTTTCTTTAAGTGGTATAGAGTACAAAGTGTTTTAACAACTAGGATTGCAATAGCGATTCACTTAGCAAAGCTGACATTCTCTGCTGAACGGACTAATACTGTGGGCAGAAAGTAAAATCAACTGAACAATTTGAAATTTCGGATAGGACAAAAAAACCGGAGAAGCAAAGCTTCTCCGGTTTTTCAAATGATTGCTGTGTGACAGCATCGATATCTTTTATTATAGATTGTTCTTGCTTTTCAACAAGTCTCTGATTTCTGCTAATAATTTTTGATCATCTGTAGGTCCTGCAGGGGCAGCTTCTTCCTTCTTGCTGATTTTGTTGGCTCCTTTAATGATCCAGAAAAGAACCATTGCAATACACAGGAAGCTGATAACGGCAGAAAGAAAATTACCATAAGCAACACCATTCCAGGTAAGCTTAGAGATGTTCTCAGCGCCCGCAGCTTTCAGGGCCGGGTTTAGTAATAAAGGAGTTACAACATCCTCTACTAAAGAAGTAACAATTTTACCAAATGCTGCTCCAATGATAACACCGACAGCCAGATCGAGAACATTTCCTTTAAAAGCAAAAGCTTTAAATTCCTTAATAAATCCCATAATTTATATTTTTTTAATTAGTATACACACAAAAATATAATTTATAAATGTAAAAACATTAAAAACTCATGTTTTTTATTCATGAAAAATAAGAATCTGAAGTAAAAGTAATCTCATTGATAAGGTTCTTAAAATATGAATAACATTCATATGGTGAGCGTCTTATTTATTTGCCTGATCCTTCCTATACAGCAGTGGAGGAATACCGGTTTTCTTTCGGAATGTAAAGGTAAAACGGGAAGGTGTTTCATAGCCCAGGAGATATGCTATTTCAGAAACTGACCAATCCGTTAGTTTTAGCAAGATTTTGGCTTCCTGCAAGATTCTTTCTGTGATGATTTCAGAACTGGTTTTATTCCGTGTGTGCTTTACCGCTTTATTTAAATGATTAATAGAAATGGAAAGCTGGGCTGCAAAATCCTTGGGCTTTTTGAACCTGATATAATCTGTTGCTGTATGCAATGGAAATTGTAAGGCAAGCAGTTCTTCGAAAAGTAAAGTGATCCGGTTGTAGGCATTTTTTCTTATAGAGGATGTACTAAGGCAGTTATGCATTTTTACAGTAGTATGAATAAGGTCATAAGTTAGATTCCGGACTACATCAAATTTGAAATCGTAATTTGATGAAAGTTCTGCCTGGATTTTGTTCAGCATGTTTTCAAATTCCAGATATTGTACTTCTGACAGATCAAAAATATTTTCCTGTGTATTTTGAAATACAGGATATTCTTTTATATTCCCATAATTACTGAAAAATTCTTCATTAAATAAACAGAAATATTCCTCTATGGACCCATCACTTTCTTCCAGTAAAAAAGGAATAGTGGGATTGATAAACATGAGCGCATATTGGTTTATTTCAATAGTTTTATCAGCGTAATGACACTTACATTTTCCTTTTACCAATTTGATTTTATATAAGTTTTTTCTCGTAAAGGATATCAGTGAAATAAGCTCTTCCCGTCTTTGCAGATTATCAATTCTTATAATGTCAAAATATCCTGTACCCCATTGATAATGAGTGGGGATGTTGATATTTTTCTTTTTGTAGAAATCAGCTATTGCGTCAGAATTGTTCATTCTACAAATGTATTAAAATAGAGCGTTGGTATATTAAATGCGGATTGATTTTCGATAGCCTTGGCTTGATTACAGCTATTCTTATTCTGGGGCTTGCTATAATTTTGGTTAAAATTTAAAAAATATAATATGAGCTTGGCAGATTACAGAACGTTAGGAAAATCGGGATTGAAAATCAGTCCTCTTACTTTAGGAACAATGACTTTTGGTGAAGATTGGGGCTGGGGAACGAGTCCGGCAGATGCCCATCAAATTTTAGAACACTATATTGATCAGGGTGGAAATATAATTGATACAGCTAATATTTACACTAAGGGACATTCAGAAGAGATCATAGGTAACTTTTTAACTAAACAGAATGTTCGTCGGGATTCATTGGTTTTATCTACCAAATTCTGGGGAAATATGTTCCCCTACGATGCCAATGGCGGAGGTGCAGGAAGAAAGGGTATTATACAGGCATTAGAGAGTTCCTTAACGCGTTTGAAAACGGATTATATTGACTTGTACTGGATGCATGCCTTTGATCCGCATACCCCCATTGATGAAACGATTTCAACACTTAATGACTTGGTAAGGGATGGTAAAATACGTTATATTGCTATTTCAGACACCCCTGCATGGAAAATAACAGAAGCTCAAATGATTTCCAAATTCCGTGGATGGGCACCTTTTATTGGTCTGCAATTGGAATATTCTCTATTGGAACGTTCAGTAGAAAATGAACTGATTCCAATGGCTCTGGAAATGGGGTTAGGGGTAATGCCCTGGTCTCCATTAAAGGAAGGTCTTTTGAGTGGCAAGTATACCAGAGAAAATAAGGGGCAAAAGATGAGTCAAAGAAATAATAATAGACTAAGCCCCGAGCTTTCTGAAGGAGCGTATGAAATAATTGATAAGCTTCACATGATAGCAAAGGAAAGAAATATGCCGGTTTCTGCCATAGCTATTAGCTGGGTAATGCAGCAACGGGGTGTTAGCTCAACTTTGCTTGGAGCAAGAACCCTGGATCAGCTGAAAGAGAATATAAAAGCTTCAGAACTGAAACTGTCTGAAGAAGACTTGGAATTATTGAACGTATTATCAATGCCTCAATTGCCTTTTCCTTATAATCTTTTAAGTGGGGCAGTAGATATACTGCAGGCTGGTACCTCAATAAATGGGGTCAGGTCTAAAGTGGCCGAAATTTTACCCCAGAATGATAAAGAAAGATATGGGTAATAATGGATCGTAAACTGAGCCGTCTTTTGATACCTCATTTCTTTGAATAGGCAGTTAACAATGGAAAATCTTTTGTAATTTGCTTACAATTTTGAGGGAGCCTATGAAAATATTTACTACAGAACAAATACGAAACTGGGATCTGGCTACTGTTTCCCATGAGTCAATTTCTTCGGTTCAGCTGATGGAAAGAGCTTCTATGGCTGTTGCCGGGTGGATTTCTGAAAACTGTAAGAATCACAAAAAGCTGGCTGTTTTTTGTGGGAATGGGAATAATGGAGGTGATGGTTTGGCTGTTGCAAGGATGCTTTATATAAAAGGTTTTGATGTAGATGTATTTGTATATGATCCGAAAGGAAAATTTTCAGGAGATGCATCAGTGAATTTGAAAAGACTCCGGGATTTTTCCGGGATTTCCGTCAGAAAATTCCGGGATATTGATAGCCATTATCTGGATGATAAAACACTTATTATTGATGCTCTTTTGGGAACTGGCTTGTCAAGACCTTTAGAAGGAGAATATAAAATACTGGTGGATCAGCTAAATGCAAAAGGAAATACTAAAATTTCAATAGATATTCCGTCCGGAATGTTTGCTGATAGAATGTTGGAGAGAGATGCGGTGATTCTGAAAGCTGATTACACCCTGAGCTTTCAATGCTGGAAAAGAAGTTTTCTGCATCCTGAAGCTGGAAAATATACAGGAAAAGTGATTATTCTCGATATTGGACTGAATAAAGAATATTCTGAAGAAACCGATACCGGGTATTTTGTTATTGATGATCCAATCGTGGATTCCGTCTTTATTCCCAGAGAAGAATTTTCTCATAAAGGAAACTATGGCAAAGTGAATATTGTAGGAGGGAGTTATGGGAAAATAGGTGCTGTAGTATTAGCTACAAAAGCTGCCTTAAGAGCGGGAGCGGGATTAACATTTACTTTGGCTCCTACATGTGGTTATGAAGTACTACAAACCGTGTGTCCTGAGGCTATGTTTATAAAAGGAGGAGCAGATTTTATAAAGAATTTTGATACAGATTCAGATGCGGTTTGTGGAATTGGCCCTGGTTTAGGAACTGATCCGGAGACGGAAAGAAGTTTTTTGAAATTTCTGAAACATTATGCTAAGCCTCTGATCCTGGATGCTGATGCTTTAAATATCATTTCAAAAGAAGAGAAGAAAAATGGTTTAATTCCTGAGAAATCAATTATTACCCCACACCCAAAAGAATTTGAACGATTATTCGGGACTACCAAAAACTCTTTTGAAAGATTGGATTTGGCCCGGGAAAAAGCAAGATTACTGAATATCTATATTGTTTTAAAAGACCATCATACGCAGGTTGTTACTCCGGAAGGAAACGTTTTTTATAATATAACAGGAAATGCCGGTCTTGCAAAAGGAGGAAGCGGAGATATCCTTACAGGAGTTCTCACATCCCTATTAGCACAAGGGTATTCAGAAGAACAGGCATGTATACTGGGGATCTGGCTTCATGGAAAAGCGGCTGATTGGGCGTCTGTGAAATATTCAAAAGAAGCCATGCTTCCTACCGATGTTATTGATGAATTAGGAAGTGTTTTTAAGGAACTGAACAAAAGGAGGGCTAAGAATTTTTAAGAACTACTGAATTCAATGATAGAAAAATAAAAAGGCAAATTTGTAATTACAAATTTGCCTTTTTTATATAGTATCTGAGATCTGCCAGTATCGGATGTTGTCATCCTGCTGAACGAATCTGTTTTTGTCTTTAAAATTATTCCGGTTTTCCGTTTTCTTGAGGAGTGATTTTGAATTTTTTGGAAACAATCATGATAATAACTCCGGCGATCATAAATGGAATAGAAAGAACTTGTCCGGTATTCAAACCTCCAATCTGGATGAACTCATCACCTTGTGGCTCTTTTAAGAATTCTACAAAGAATCTGATGGCCCAAAGGATGATAAAGAATAAACCAAATAACCAGCCCTGTTGGTATTTTTTGTCTGTTTTTCTATATAACACCCATAGTAAAATGAAAAGAGCAAGGTATCCCACAGCTTCAAATAACTGGCTTGGGTAGCGTGGTACTGTAATACCATATTCACTGCTTTGCTGAGGGAAAAGTAAAGCAAACGGAGAGTTTGGATCTGCCTGTTTTCCTAAGATTTCCGAATTGAAAAAATTTCCCATTCTTACAAATGTTCCCCCTAAAGCCACTACAATACCCAATCTGTCATATACCCAAAAAGGATTTTTCTTGATGATTTTAAACGAGTAGTATAAAGTAGTCATGATTAAAGCAATAGCAGCACCATGACTTGCCAGTCCTGAGAAACCTGTGAATTTTAAACCGTTTTTCGTGCTGATTGGTAAAAATACACTCCAGAAATCTTCTTTAAATAGTTCAGGCTGATAGAAAATAACATGTCCTAATCTTGCTCCAAGAATGGTTCCTATCAATGTCCATGTAAAAAGAGGTTCCAGGTATTTTTGGTTGATATTGTCGATTTTGAATATTCTTGTCATGACAATATATCCGAAACCAAATGCAAACACAAACATCAGACTATAGAAATGCAGGGTGAATGAAAAGATCTTAATCCCTTTTGAAGGGTCCCAGATTTTAAAAGGAGTTTCAAGCGCTACTGTATCAGATGGAGTAATAACTTTATCAGACTTTACTGCATATTTATAATCTGTAATATTATCCTGGGTAACCGGAGAATTTAGTAGTTTAAAATTTTTATCAAAAAACTGATATTTTGAATCCTTGAATCTTGTTAGGGTTTCTGCACTGTAATTAAAATAGGCAGGTTCAAAATTAGACTCATTAAGAATGACCAGAACATTATTGATTCCTCTTTCCGGAAAAGCATTAAGGTCGCCAACTTCCGTCGTAGAATAGATTTTTACAGGAACATTGTTTCCGTTTATTTCTAAAGTTCCGTCAGATAAACCTCCCGGATATTGCTGTGCAAAAAGGAATTGTGTGACGAATGCAAGCATTACGAGGTAGAGTCTGAAAAAAATATTATTCATTTCTATTGATTTAATAGTTTGTTTACTGATTTTTATGTTTGTGGGGAACAGGATCATATCCGCTTCCTCCCCAGGGATGACACCTTAAAATTCTTTTGAACCCCAGCCAGAATCCTTTAAAGATACCGTGAACCCGAAGAGCTTCCAACATATAATGAGAGCATGTAGGTTCATAACGGCAGTTTTTGGGAAGTAATGGCGAGATGAACCACTGGTAAAATTTTATCAAAATTACCAACGGAAATGTAATGATTTTATTGAATGTAAGTTTCAAAACAATGCAAAAATAGGGTAAAAAATTTAAAATTAGTTTAATTTTGTTAGAAGTTTCAGGGATCTGAAATCTGAAGTATTGATCATAAAAAATAAAATTACCTTGAATCAAAATATTCCATTAGCTGAAAAATTAAGACCCAAAAACCTGGATGAAGTTCTGGGGCAGGAGCACCTTACCGGAGAAAAAGGGACCATCAGGAAGATGATTGAAAATAATACCCTGAATTCTCTGATCTTTTGGGGGCCTCCCGGGACGGGGAAAACCACACTGGCGGAAATTATTTCTGAGAAGTCCGGGAGGAAGTTTTATAAGTTATCAGCGGTTTCTTCAGGGGTGAAAGATGTACGTGATGTGATTGATGATGCTAAAAAGCAGAATTTGTTTTCGGGAAAATCACCCATTTTATTTATTGATGAAATTCACCGTTTCAATAAATCCCAGCAGGATTCATTACTGCATGCGGTAGAAAAAGGCTGGATTGTTTTAATAGGGGCTACCACAGAAAACCCAAGTTTTGAAGTGGTTTCGGCCTTGCTTTCGAGAAGCCAGGTGTATGTTTTGAAAGCTTTAAGCTATGAAAAACTGGAAGAGCTTATCGATACCGCCTCTGAACGGTATAATAAAGATGAGAAAACGGATTTTAAATTTATTGAGAAAGAAGCTTTATTACAATATTCCGGTGGTGATGCCAGAAAGCTGATCAATTCTGTAGAGTTGGTTTTGAATCAGTATAAAAATTCAGCAATTAAAGAAATCAATAATGCTAATGTGCTTGAGATCCTTCAGGAGACAATGGCTTTGTATGATAAAAATGGAGAGCAGCATTATGATATTATTTCGGCCTTTATCAAATCTATGCGCGGGAGTGATCCTAATGGGGCCGTGTATTGGCTGGCCAGAATGATTGCTGGAGGTGAAGATATTAAATTTATTGCCAGACGAATGCTTATCCTGGCAGCAGAAGATATTGGGTTAGCCAATCCTAATGCTCTGGTTATTGCCAATAACTGTTTTCAGGCGGTCAATGTAATCGGAAACCCTGAAGCAAGGATTATATTAAGTGAAGCGGCTGTTTATCTGGCTGTCTCTCCCAAGAGTAACTCTGCATACATGGCTATTAATGAAGCTTTGGCATTGGTAAAACGAACCGGAAATCTGCCTGTACCTCTCCACTTGAGAAATGCCCCGACAAAGCTGATGAAAGATATGGATTATGGCAAAGAATATAAATATGCCCATTCGTATGAAGGAAATTTTGTAGATCAAACTTTTCTTCCGGAAGAAATAAAAGATATAAAGCTTTATGAGCCCGGAAATAATGCAACGGAAAAGAAAATCTATGAAGAGCTCAAGAAAAAATGGAATAATAAATATTAAAATAAAAAGGATACTGTAGTGCAGTATCCTTTTTTATATTATTAAATTAACGGGTAGTATAAATATACAGTGTTTTTTGCCCGTTATAGTCTTTGACTTCCGATCTTGCCAGGATATCTCCATATATTAAAGTACTGGTATCCGTGAATTCATACCCTTCAATAAATACCGGATTGGTTTCCGGAAGGTTATGTTGGTTATTCAGAGAGGCTAATGAAATTCTGTCCAGTCCATAGTTACTTTTGATTTTGTATTCAGTAATCCCGTTTTCTGAAATGAAACTGTATTTTTTCAGATTTTGGGGTAGGCTGGCTGGCGTGTTATAAACTTTTGAACTTTGGATAATGCTTTTGTTTGCATTAAACATATCTACTGTCCCGACGATATCATGCGCGATTGCAAACTTTGCAGATGTATTTTTCTGTGCAAATAACATTGCAGATGAAAGAAGTAAAAAAGAGTAGAGTATTTTTTTCATAATCAGAATATGTAACTGTTAAAAACGTGATAAATATAGTTCTTTTTTGTGAAATGTGAATGTAATTTCAGGATGTTTTAAATTTTGTTTACTGATAATAGAGATTATTCAGATGGGGGCTGTATTTCTTCTGTGTTTTTATCTTTTTTATCCACCATCTTTGTGATCATGTTTTTAAGGCGCTGGAAGGTAAATGAGCTTAATAGCAAGATCAGTCCAAGGATAATAAATGCAATCACTCTTGATATATTATCCATCTGCCATACATCATAGCTGTAGAGCTTGAGGACCATGATACCAATAAGGGCAAAACCTATTTTGCTGTATTCCTGAATATTCTTTTTTAACCCTGCATAGATAAAAACGCTGGCTAAGATAGTCCATATTATAGGTAAATATAAAATATTGAAGTGTTCTGTGATCTTATAGGAGTGAAGAACATCGTTGGCGTTAACCAACAGATAGGTATGGTGAAGCCCACAGCTAACGGCAATAGTAAGTGCCAGTGCAAAGATCCAGTAAGAGATTTTTGTTTTGTTGAAATCTGATGAAGGAATTACGCTGACATATATATAAATAAAAGGAATCCATTGCAGCAGATGGATGAAATAAAATCCGGTCTGAAGTTTTTTTGACAGTATTGCTGTAACCACTGATAGGGTGGAAACAGATGAGATGGTGATCAGTAAAAAAAGGAAAAGATAAATAAATGCAGTCTGAAGACTTTGGTTGATATTCAGTTTTTTTCTGAAAAGTAATAAGATGAAAACGTAATATATACTAAATAACAGTGCCGCATTGATGATGGCTTCCCAGGGCATTCCGGAAATATGGTAAATCATTTCAGACAATAAAGCCATATAGATGGTTCCATAGCTAATCATTGTAATGAGTTCTTCAAGTATATTGCTCTTTGGGGTTTGTCTTTCCTGTGTTTGTTTTAATAGGAATAAATTAATAATAGTTGAAGCAATCGTTACCAGACTGGTTAAAAATACGGGATTGAATATGATGTTCAGATTTTTTGCATTGAAATATTCTGTCCATGTGATTATCTGTGCAATAATAACAAGGGGAAATAAAACATAAAAACAGTTTTTGAAAATTTTGTGTCCGGTTTTTTTCCAGATAAAAAGCAGAAGGCTCGCTTCTATAGCCCATACACTGGTGATGAGGTGGGCTTCAAACTGAAGTGCGGTGGCTATAGTCATAAGACTCACTGTTATTCCCGCAAATACAGAATAAGAAATCCCTGAATTTTTTCTTCCATATTCTCTGAATAAAAGCAGTGCATTGATAATGGCAAACGCTGCAGGAAATATAATGACGGGCTCATATTGTAATTCATTGAAAATATAAACAAGGCCTATCACACTAAAGAAATTAGTTAAGGCAAGCATTAAAATCCCTGAAGTCGAAAGGCTGTTCTTCTTGATATAGTCTTGAAGGGCGAAAATATAGAAAATAATATAGCTGATACTATAAAATACAATACTTAAAAGTTGCGGTTTTTCTGTAGTCCAGGAAAATAAATAGAGGCTGGTGAAAATAAAGGCTGTCCAGCCAACACTTTTCCAATGCTGAAGAAAAGCGGTAGCAAGCATTCCTATATTTAAAAGACTGATATAAATAAAAAGGAAAGTATAATTACTTTGTCCGCTGCTGATCATTAAAGGAGCTGAAAATCCACCTAACAGAGAAAAGATAATCAGTACCTCGCTTTTATAATAATAGGATAGTGCGATAGAACCTGCTGTGATCAAAGTAGTGATAATAAATGCAGTATTCTGGGTGAAAAGATGATATTCCCGAAAAGCGATGGTGTCGGTAAAGTATAAAACGGCAATCCCTCCTCCTGTGATAATTGAGGCGAATGTTGCGTAGTTTTTTCGTAAGAAATGTCCGGTAAGGATAATGACAATACCTGTACAAAGTCCTATTCCGGCCCGTGCTGTTTCTCCGATCCAGTTTTTATCAATAGCATACTTTACAAAATAGCCAATCCCTAATACAAGGGTGAAAATACCTACAATGGTGAGTGCATTTTGTTTTAAGAATTCAAAAACCGGACTAAGCCAGTCTTTTTGAGGAGCCGGTGGATCCTCATGGATGACATGCGCCGGGCTTTCTCTGTTATAAATTTCATGGGGCTGAATCTGTTGCGGAGAACTGCTTTTTTCAGCAGGAGCTTCTTCCTGAACAGGCTGAGAATGACTCGATAACGGGTTGATTTTGGAGTTAAGATCCGATACCTCTTTTTCAAGTTTTCTGATTTTAGTATTCAGATTATTGAAAATAATTGCAATGATAATAATTAATATAGCAAAGAGATATTCATTCATTTCTTAGTTTTTATCAAATATAGCTAAATGTTTGAAATGACTTGCAAAAATTAATCCACCACAATTCATGTGATGGATTAACTATATAAATAACTAACAATATGTTTTTACTAGTTGGATACCTTGTAGATATAGAAGGAAGCAATACTGGATCCTAATAAACCTACGTCCAAAGCTGTGGATCCTACAAGACCGAATGAAACTTTATCTCCTGCCTGGAATGAATATACTGAGCTAAGAGAACTTTCAGAAATTGTCAAACTTAACAAGATAAGATTGGCACCACTAAATGCACGGCTGTCAATAGTAGTGGCTACTCCGGCTCTTGTTCTTACAATACCGATTCCCGGAGAGTTTGCTAATATGGAAGCCTGTAATCCTGTTCCATAACGGAAAGCGAATCCTATAGCATATACACCCGTTGATGGGATTGTAAACGTGTTGTCTGTATCATTGAATAAAGCTGCAGATCCAATAGTTCTTTCTGCTGCTACGAAGTTAACAGCTCTGAATCCTGAAGGGAATAATCCAAGACTCAAAAGGCTGATTCCTGCAGTTTTCTTTGCGGCATAAAGAGAAGAATTGGTGTTGGCGCCGGCATAGAGAAGTTGAGGATCTATGCTGGTTAGTTCTGAGGTTGCAGTGTTAAGACCTAACACTTGATATCCTGTTAATGAGGGTGCTGCCGGGGTGGTACGTAGTTTAGCATTTCCATTGACGTCTAATGTTGCTGAGGGAGTTGCTGTGTTAATACCAACCTGGGAAAATAGGGATAGGGTGGAACAAGCTAGTAGTAAGCTGTAAATTTTAGTTTTCATGATCGAATTTTTTTAATTAGTTTCTATTTTTTGGGTAAAAGCAGTGATTTGCTTTCGGTTGCTGATTACGTAAGTTTAATATTAATTATTTGATAATATATTAAACATATGTTTATATCATTTTTTAGTGTATTTCATAATTTGGTTACGGTTTTGAATTCTTTAAATTTTACTGTATCAAATTTAATAAAAAATATAATATATCTTACAGTTTTGAATTGTATTTTTTTCATTGGGGTGATTTAAACTCATGGGTTTTATTTGTATGTCGTTGATATTTAAATAGTTATTGTGTATTTAACAACAAAAAACACTGCCATAATGACAGTGTTTTTTATGTTTTTTGTAATAAAATGTATAGTCTAGCTTTCTAAAAGAAATTCTTTGTAATTTCCCAGAAAATCTACTTCTGCATTGATGGATTCAAGCTCTTTAAGTGCATTCCCATGCAGGATTTCTTCCCATTGACCTACAACATTAATGAAGAAGAAATAATTACCCAATCCTGTTTTCAAAGTTCTGGATTCAATTTTACTAAGGTTCATCTTCCTCCAGGCAAAAACTGATAAAACCTGATGTAAGCCCCCTGCGTGATCTTCAGGAAGAGTGATAAGCATCCCTGATTTTTCGCCTAAAATTTCAAGATGATCACTATGATATGGGCTCTGTTGTTTGGAAATAATAATAAACCGTGTATGATTTTGTTCAAAATCCTGGATATTACGGTTGATTATTTTCAGACCATATAAATTGGCTGCAAACTGATTGGCAACAGCGGCAATCTTAAGATCTTTATTTTCTGAAACATATTTTGCTGCCGCCGCAGTGGAGGAAAAATCCTGTTTAGTGATTCCTTTATAATGAGTATCCAGAAAATGGAAACTCTGCGCTAAAGCTTGCGGATGAGAATATATTCTTTCTACCTCTTCTATGGTGTTCTCAGGATGAATCATCAGATGATGAGCAATAGGCATTACCGCTTCTGCTTCTATTTTGATGGACGGAGTCTTATATAAATAGTCCAGGGTCATTGAAACGGTTCCCTCTATAGAGTTTTCCAAAGGAACTACCGCTTTTACAGCTTCACCGGTTTCCACTGCATTAAAACAATCTAAAATACTCGCCTGAGGTAAAATTTCATCTTCCGGAAAGAGCTGGGCTGCCGCAAGCTGTGTAAAACTGGCATGAGGCCCCAAAAATGCAATCTTCATAAATTATATAAGGTTTTGTTTAAACTGAAATGCAAAGGTGCAAATTAATTCAGATATATAAGGGTAAAAATTCAAGGTTTAAAGCCTAAAGTGGAATACTAAACGTAAGAATCATTGAATAGAAGCCTTTTTCCTGATCTCTAATTCTAGTCCCTGCTATCTGCAATCTGTCATCTGCCAGCTATTTCTGGTTTACCTCAATAAATTCCATTTAAAAAGGGGAGGGGGAATCTCTGAAAATCTCTCTATTGCATTAGTTGGATACTTTGTAAATATAAAAAGATGAGGTACTGGATTCTAATAATCCTATATCTAATAAACCGGAACCGGTAAGCCCGAAAGAGATTTTATCACCTGCCTGTAATGTATACAGTGAATTTATGGTAGATTCTGAAATGGTTAAGCTAAGTATTATGGACAAATTGATGCCACTGAAAACACGGCTGTCCAATATAGTGGCTGTATTAGCTCTTGTTATGACTATCCCTATCCCCGGAGTATTGGCTAATAATGATGCTTGCAGACCAGTGCCATAACGAAAAGTATAGCCTATAAGATATACTCCGGTGGAGGGCACAATATAAGCACTTTCTGTATCAGAGAAAAGCGTTGAATTTCCTGTCGTTTTTTCGGCAGTTGTAAAATTGACGGACCTGAATCCTGAAGGAAAAATCCCCAAACTCAGCAGATTGATGCCCTCCTTTTTTTGGGCTGCATAAACTGATGGATTTAATGTGTCTGAAAAATTTATTTCGCTTGGATTTATTTGAGATACTTCTGAATTGTTTTGATTCATGAGCAAAAATTGATATCCAGGCAGGGTATTGGTTTGGGGAACTTGCCTTATAATGGTATTCCCATTAACGTCCAGTGTTGCTTTTGGATCCTTTGTAAGAATTCCAATCTGTGCATCGTAAAAGGTGGCAATAAAAATGCAGATTAATTGTAAAGTTTTTGTTTTCATTACATGTATTTTTAAAGTTCATAACAAAAATACGATAATTATTCACAAAATTTTGAATTATTATTTCATTTTAACTTGCCTGTTTGCAAGGAGTTTTATATGATTTTTAAATAATATATTTATTTTTTTTCTATAAAATAGGGCTTATGTATTCTTTAGGAGTTTAAAAGAAAGTAGTAAGAGTAAAATATTACGATTCAATATAATAAAAGTTTTAACTGTCTATTATCGGAAAGATGAGTAATGCTTATTTTTTTGTTTCTGTTTTATTATATTTTTAGTAATATTTTAATTCTCTAAAAAGGCATTCTTTGTAGTTCCCTGGAAAATTACTTCTGTATTATAGTAATAGATTCAGGCTCTTTAGGTACGTTCTCATGCTGAGTTTATATGATAAAATAGAAGACACATCTGTCATCTATTTCCAGTTGGCTTCAATGAATTCCATCAAAAAATCAGGACATTTTATAATCTTGTTGGTTTTTGCATCTAAAAAGAAGAGCGTGGTGGAAGCTTCAGTAATCTTAACACGGTCTTCATTGTATATTTCATACTCAAATTCAATTCTTACTCCCGGAATTTTTTTGATATAGGTATGGATTTCTAATTTTTGATCATACAAAGCTGGACGAATATATTTAATTTTGTAATCTGAAACGGGCAGCCAAATTCCTTGGTTTTCAATTTCATCGTATGAAATTCCTATGCTTCGGAAGAGTTCAACTCTCCCTACTTCGAAATACTCGGCATAGTTGCCATAGTAGACATATTTCATAGGGTCGGTTTCTGCGTAACGTACTCGTATTGAGTGTGTTGTGTGTATCATTTTTAGCGTTAAATTATACATACAAATATATTTTTAAATAATCAATACCTGCAATATTTTTTTTTAAAAAGAAAATATTGGACCTTTGTCATCCTTCTAAAAACAATACTAACAAACAATTAATCGGGGCCCAAATATGGACGAAAATTTAATGATGATATGGCAGAGGTGTCTTCAGTTTATGCGTGATAATTTAAACGCAGCTGAGGATGATTCTGATTTGAAAAAGCTTGAGAAATCTTTCGACCTGTTATTTGATAAAGTACAGCCACTTTCCCTTGCTGACAACAACCTTACATTAATTGTTCCCAGTGATTTTTACAAAGAATATATAGAAGACAACTACCTATCCCTTCTTTCTGCAGCCCTGAAAAAAAATATTGGAAAAGGAGTGAAATTATGGTATTCGGTAATGGAAAACAGACCAAGCGGACTGGAAAAACCTGTTACCATGAATATGAAAGGAAAAAGCGTTCCTACCCCAAAAGTACAGGAAACAATGCCTCAGGGATTTTCTTCCAATATTGTAAATCCTTTTGTAGTTCCAGGAATTAAGAAAGTTAATATTGATTCTAATCTGAAGGCAGATTTTTCTTTCGATAATTATGTAGAAGGAGAAAGTAATAAATTTGCGGCTACAGTAGCCCGATCAATTGCAAAGAGACCGGGAGCAACCGCTTTCAACCCATTATTCTTATACGGAGGTTATGGTGTTGGGAAAACCCACTTAGGGCAGGCTGTAGGTCTTGAAGTAAAAAGCCAGTTTCCGGATAAAGTGGTTCTTTACTTATCTTCAGAAAAATTTATTCAGCAGTTTATTTCTGCTGCTAAAGCACATAAACAAACAGAATTTGCAAACTTCTACCAAATGGTGGATGTATTGATCATCGATGATATTCAGTTCTTATCAGGAAAATCAGCCACGCAGGACAGCTTCTTCCACATTTTTGATCACTTACATCAGAATGGAAAGCAGATTATCCTTACTTCTGATAAAGCTCCTGCAGATATTATGGATATTCAGGACAGGATTGTTTCCCGTTTCAAGTGGGGACTTTCTGCAGAAATAAAATCTCCGGATTTAACAACACGTAAGAGAATTATTGAGAATAAACTGAGCAGAGACGGAATTGTTCTTCCTGACGATATGCTTGAGTTCCTTGCCTCTGAAGCAAAAACAAACGTAAGAGAGCTTATTGGTATTATCAACTCTGTAATTGCTTATTCTACGATCTATAAAACAGATTTAAGTTTAGAGCTGTTAAAAGAAACCATCAACAGGATTGCTGCCAACCAGAAGAAGATCATCAATATTCCTTACATCCAGGAAGTGGTATGTGACTATTTTGGAATCAAAAAAGAACAGCTTTTATCCAAAACAAGAAAAAGAGAAATTGCTCTTCCAAGACAATTGGCTATGTATTTCTCAAAAGAATTCACGAACTCTACATTTAGTAAAATTGGTGAAGAAATGGGCGGAAAAGACCATTCAACTGTAATGTATGCTTGTGATACCATTAAAGATGTATCAAAAATAGACAAAGAAGTAAAGAAGTACGTCAAAGACCTTACAGAAAGAATCAAACAGTAGAAAATAATCACTGAAATAAAATAATAGAAATGAAGAATAGGTTTATTCTTCATTTTTTATTTAGTTTTGCTGAAGTAAAAGGGTCTTATAATTAATTTTTTTTCAGAATGAAAATACTAATGGTCTGTTTGGGAAATATATGCAGAAGTCCTTTGGCAGAAGGAATTATGAAAACAAAAGTTCCGGAAAGCTTTATTGTAGATTCTGCAGGAACAATTTCTATGCATGAAGGGGAGCATCCCGATAAAAGAGCGATAAAAACAGCTGCCAACCATGGGGTTGATATTTCTAAACAAAGATCAAGACCAATCACCAGAACTGATTTTGAGACTTTTGATAAGATTTACTGTATGGATATCGATGTTTATGCTGATGTGGTCTCAAAAGCTAAAAATGAAGACGAGCGCCAGAAAATATCCTTATTTTTAGAAGCCGCAGGAGATCATAAAAATGCAGAAGTTCCGGATCCTTATTGGGGCGATATGAAAGACTTTGAAAACGTTTTTCAATTATTGGAAAAAGGCTGTAATGCCATCAAAGAACAAATACCAAAATAATAATCATGAAAAAACTAGTGTTGTTATTTCTATTGAGTTTCAGTTTCTCTTTTGCCAAAACCAAAGATGAAACCGAAATCCGTAAACTGATGGATGACTTTATGACCTGCATCAAAACAAGGGATGAAGCTAAATACTTATCTTTATTCCAGGAACCCGTACTTTGGACAGGGATTTATAAAGAAAGAAGCCAGGCAAAACGTCTGGAAAAAAGTCCTACAGCCAGTGCATACTTTGCAGATGATTATAAGGACTTTATCAAGAGTTTTTCAGATGACAAATCTGAAGAAAAATTTGACAATATAAAGATTATTGAAGACGGAGCCATAGCGTCGGCCAATTTTGATTACAGCTTTTGGTATGACGGTAAAATGGAAAACTGGGGAAAAGAGATCTGGACATTAATGAAAATCAATGGCGTCTGGAAAATCACTTCCGTTACCTTCTCCATGGATCTTACCAAATATTTCCCACAACCTTCACTCAACGAAAGAACAAAAAAATAATACAATGCTTTTTTTACTCCCAGCTTATTTATCAGAAAACACCTCTATTAACCATTTTTCGCCCGTTTTGAAGGATTATATTATGCAGACGGACTATTTCTTCGTCGAAAATGAAAAGACGGCGAGAAAGGTGATTAAATTCTTTGCTCCGGAAAAGAAACAGGCTGATCTGAAGCTGTTCTTACTGGATAAATACACGGAAGGAGCTGATATTAAAGAAGCACAGGATCTTATGTTAAAAGGACAGGATTTTGGGTTGCTTTCAGAGGCCGGGCTACCTTGTATTGCTGATCCGGGGAACCTGATTGTAAAATGGTGTCACGAGAAGAATATCAGAGTTATTCCTATTTCCGGGCCATCATCCATTATTCTTGCCTTGATTTCAAGCGGATTCAATGGACAGGAATTCACGTTCCACGGCTATCTCCCTATTGATAAAGGAGAGAAGAAGAAACAGATTATGCACCTGGAAAGTTTGGCTCAAAAAACAGGGTATTCACAGATCTTTATGGAAACACCTTACCGGAATAATCAGCTTTTTGAAGATTTAACGAAATTCTTACCCTCCAACACGAAGCTGTGTATCGCTGCCAATATCAACGATCCTGAACATGAATTTATAAAAACAAAAACAATAAAAGACTGGCAAAAACAAAAGCCGGAACTTCATAAGATCCCGGCAGTATTTGTTCTTGGAAAATAAGTTCTCTCTGAGATTGAGTAAATAAAGTTGATTTCAGCAATAAAAAATACGGGATCTGCTCAATCTGTGAGTGTTGAGTTCTGTATGTGTTTTTAAATCAGTATTTTAGTTTGCAGGTTTGTTGAAATGAAAACAGAGTTTAATAAAATCTAAGTATTTAATCTGAGAGCGGTAAAAAATTAGGATTGGCTTGTTTTACTCAATAATTCATAGGATGAATTTATTAAGTTTTTTTTATCTTTTTATCTCATAATATTTAACAGCCCTTAACGCATCCTTTGCATCATTCTTGTCTATTATCATATAACTTAAAGAATATGCGGATGACAAAAATGTAGAGATAAGTTAAGTTATTTTAATGATTACATTGTGATAGTGCAATAAGAATCCGGGCATCTGCGATGCCCGGATTTTTTCTGTATTTATAGGTGTTATAAAGTGAAAACTCCATTATTTATTTCTACGTGATTTCCATTTTCTCCAAAGAAAAACAATGAATGGAAGAAGCAGGAAATAGGGCCACAATGAAATAATCCCAAGGAAAAAGCTTACAAAACCATTCCAGCCTTCTGTAAGGGAGTCTATGAACCGGCTTCCAAATCCTATTTTGGAAGTCGCTGAACTTCTTACTTTTTCTTTATATAAACTTACCTCCAAGGTACTGTAATTGACCCGGTCGTCAATAAAACGAAGCCTTCCTTCTGCTACATCAATTTCATCTTCCAGTTCCCGGATATTCTCCTGGATTTCCAGCATATCTTTTGTGGTGGCAGCACTTTTGAGCATATCACGGTACTTTTCAAGATATATTTTCTTGTTGGCAAGTTTTATGGAGATATCAGTGTATTCTTCAGTAACGTCGTTGGATGAAATGTTTTTGGAAAGAACAGAGCCCACCCCATTTGAAAAAGAATTAACAAGTTCATCAAAATTTTTATGGGGAACACGAATGGTCAGGTCCAGATGATCATCGGTATCGGTATTTTGAAACTGTTCTTTTTGAATATAAGCTTTATTCTTATTTAAGATATCATTGATCTGAGATTGTGCTTTTTTAATATCTCCTACCTGGATTCTCATGTCTCCATTTTTAATCACTTTTCTTGAAATCGTATCTATTTTCTTGGGAATACCGGTAGAGGTTAATGCAGATGCTTTTGAAATTTCAGCGGGTGGTGGAGGTGGTGGAGGAGCAGAAGAAACCTTATCTTCAGGAATTACCTCCATTAAATCTACACTCACGGCCTGTTTGTCAGCATTTGATTTACTGCAATTTATAAGGATAATAAAAAATAAGGGTAACAATAGAGTTCTCATAGATAGTTTATTATAATGTTATCAAAAAGTATGCTTGAAAAATTTATTTCCAAGGCAATACTACCTAATATACTATAAAGGATGCTTTTATTATTGTAAAGGTTGTAAGGAACCCGAATTATTTTTGGCAAACAAATAAAAATAATATTTTAAGGGAACTCTGAATGGCAGATAAGAGATTGTTCGGTGATAAGTGTAAATGTTGAAGAAGGTTAGTATCTGATTCCTGTTTTTTTAAGGATGAAACCCAGCAGCCAGATTGGCCCGATCAATAAAAACTGAAGATCCTTTAGAAAGGAAGGCTTTTTACCTTCAATTTGATGACCGATAAACTGGAAGATCCATGTAATAATAAATATGGTAAGATAGATGATCCATGATTGTTTTCCAAATTGGACATTAGTAAGATAGATAAAGTGTTCCGTTGCCAGCATCATGAAAATCATGATGACACTGATCAGGAAGGAAAGCCGTAGATAGAAAAAAGTAACCAATAAAACGGTAATCATACTTACAATACTGATGCATCCAAAGTAATAAAAGCAGAAATGTGGTGATGGGATGAGAGAAACGAAGCCCAGGAGAGCCCAGAAAATCAAAGGTACGCAGATCCAGTGGATCAATTTGTTGGTTGCGTTTCTATGGCTCTTGCTATATTCTGCAAATAATAAATCAACCTTTCTCATAGTTATAGTGAATTTGGTAAATGCTAAAATAATAAAATTTTGTAATCGGGAATAAGTTTGCTTAAATTTGTGATATGTCTGCCCTAGAAAAATTCGGAGTTGAAATTTTTACCCAACGCAATATCTTTGAGAGAATTGCTGTTGACAAGCCGTTCCGTCCCGATAATCCGGCGTTTATTTTTATTAAATCTGGAACTCTAAAGCTTAGGCAGCATTTCAATGACCTGGAGCTTTCATCCAATATGTTTATGGTAACCGATCCACAAACGATTTATGAAGTTGTAGCGGTAAGCGATGATTTCCAATCCCGAATGGTTTCCTATAAAAGAGAATTTATTTCTACTTTATCATTGAAATTCAATCGCTTGATCACCTATCGTTATTTCAGACAGCAGATGAACAAAGGAGTCCCTTTTCTGGAAAGTGAAATGGAGGTGGTTTGGAAAAGCGTCAATTTCCTGAAGTATATCCTGGATTCTGAAACGGAAATGCTGTACAAAAAAGAAATGGTGGAACATCTTTTTTCTGTTTTCTGTTACCAGATGGCAGGAATTATCTCCAAAGAGGATAACAACTCTATGAACCAGATGTCCAGACAGGAAGAGATTGTTTTTGTATTTCTTACCGATCTTGCAGAGTATCATCTTACAGAAAGGACCGTAGAATTCTATGCAGAACGGCAATCCATTACAACCAGACATCTTTCGTCAGTCGTGAAGTCTATTACAGGAAAATCCGCCAGCCAGATTATTGCAGTTATTGTCATTAATGAAGCAAAAGTGCTTTTAAACTCCTCTAATAAACCGGTTTCAGAGGTTTCTTCTATTCTCGGATTTAGTGATCAATACTCATTTTCACACTTTTTTAAGAAACATCTTGAGGTAAGCCCTAAACAATACAGGCATCAGTTTGAAAACTAAAATCCTACATTTGAACATCTTTTTCCAAAAATCAAACATTTGATTGATTTTGGTATTGCTTTAACTTTGTATCCGTAAAACAAGGTAAAATGACAAAGAAAATAAAAACAGCACTATCTCTTTTGATAGCAGCTTTTCCTGCGCTGTTTTTTTCACAACAGATTAAACAGATGACCGCCGGGGAGGTTGCCGAACTGGCAGTCCGAAATCACCAGCAGTTAAAAGTTTCTGCACAGAATATTGACATCGCCAAACAGAACACCAATGTTGTAAAACTTCAAAAATTGCCCACCATTACGGCTTCTACAAGCCAGTTCTATTTGGGAGATGCAGTAGCTATTGACAAAGATTTTTCAAATTCCACCACTATTCCCATGCCTCATTACGGAAGTTCGTATGCGGTACAGGCGACACAGCTGATTTTCAAAGGAGGATTGGTGAATAAGTCTATTGAAATGGCCAGTCTTCGGGAGCAGCTTTCAGAATTGGATCTGGAGAAGAACAAGCAGGATGTGAAATTATTAGTGATTTCAAATTATCTGGATGTATACAAAACCCTAAATCAGCAAGAAGTATTTCAAAACAACAAAAAGCTGGCTCAGGAACGTCTTAAAAATATCCAGAAATTCTACCAGCAGGGTATGGTAACCCGAAATGAAGTGATCCGTGGTGAGTTGGCTATTAAAAACCTGGACCAGGGAATTCTAACCCTTTCCAACAATAAAAAGATCCTTAACTATAATTTAAATATTGCGTTAGGCCTACCATCTGATACTGAGATTGTTCCTACCGAAAGTATTGAAAATAAAGAATCAGGAATCGGGATGGATTATTATATGAGCCTTGCTCACGACAGTAATCCACTGCTGAAATCAGCACAGAAAAACAGAGCTATAGCTGACAAGAATATCGAAATTATAAAGACTGATAACATGCCTACCATAGCTGGATTTGGGGGGTATACCCTGCAAAGGCCGATTACCACAAGAAACCCTGTGTTGGATATGTATTCCGGAGGATGGCAGACCGGTGTTTCCCTTAGCTATAATATAGATACACTGTATAAAACAAAAGAAAAGGTAAAATTAGGTGAACTGCAAAAGAACCAGGCTGATGATGTCATAACGTTGACAGAGCAGAATATAGACATGGGAGTGAATGCAGCCTATACAAAATACCAGGAAGCAATTCAGCAGGCGGATATCCTGAATGATTCAAAAAGGTTGGCGGAAGAGAACTATAAAATCACGGAAGCTAAGTATCTGAACCAATTGGCCGTGCAGGCAGAAATGATTGATGCCCAGAACCAGAAACTGCAGTCAGAACTTGATTATGCCAATGCGGAGATCAATGTTTTGTACCAGTACTATAACCTTTTGAAATCTACAGGAACACTTTAATTTTAAACTGAAAATCAGCACAATGGAAAACAAGGAACAAACGACTCAAAATACACCTCAAACTCCTGCAAAACCAAGTGGAGAAGGTAAAAAAAAGCAAAATAAAAAAAATAAGATCAGAGCAATCATTTCCAACATCATCGTTTTTATGTTGATTGGTTTCGGATTGTTTTGGTTAATCCGTGAATATTTTCATATCGGGAATAAAACCTATACGGAAGCGGCTCAGGTTGAAGAATTTATTAATCCAATCAATACAAGGGTTTCTGCCTATATCAAAGACATTAAGTTTATAGAACACCAAAAGGTAAAGAAAGGAGATACCCTGGTGGTTCTTGACAATCGTGAAATCCTGACACAATTGGGACAAGCTGAAGCTGCTTATCAGAATGCAATAGCTCAGAAAACAGCTACAGGTTCTTCTGTAAACACAGTTTCCAACAACATTAATGTAATGGAGTCCAATATTGCCGGTGCCAAAGCCAGACTTTGGAATGCCGAACAAAACTTAAACCGATATAAAAATCTTCTGTCCGCTGAAGCAGTGACAAGACAGCAATATGACCAGATAAAAACTGAATATGATGCCCAGAAAGCAGCTTATGAAACATTGGTCAATCAAAAGCAGTCGGCGAATCTTTCTACAACGGAAGTGAAGAGCAGATTAGGAATCAATGATGCAGAAATTAAAAGAACGAAGTCTGCTTTGGACATGGCAAGAATCAACCTTTCTTATACGGTCATCACAGCACCTTATGATGGGGTAATGGGAAGAAGAACGATTTCTGAAGGACAGCTGATTCAGCCGGGACAACAGGTAGCTACCATTGTACTGAACGGTCAGAAGTGGGTTACCGCTAACTTCCTTGAAAGTCAGATGCCTAATATTAAAATCGGTGAAAAAATAACAATGTCGGCAGATGCTTTGGGGGGTAAAAAGTTTGAAGGAGTGGTGACAGCAGTGTCTGCGGCCACCGGATCAAGATATTCAAGCGTACCTACCGATAACTCTACCGGAAACTTCATCAAAGTGCAGCAAAGAATCCCTGTAAGAATTGAATTTACAGCTTCCAATAAAAAAGAAGATATGGATAAACTAAGCGCAGGAATGAACATGAATGTGAATATTAATTAAGACTAAAAGGTGGAAGATGTCAGATTTCAGACCAAATGCTTTGAATGAAAACTGAAGATGAATTAAAAGTCTGTTATCTGATATCTGAAATCTATTATCTAAAAAAAACATGTACAATAAAGGATTATATAACGACTGGGTACCTAAACCCGTACAGCTGCTACTGATTGTATTACTGCTTGCAGTGGTAATGCCGCTTGGTGGGGTGTATACCGGGAATATCAGCCATTTGGTGAGCGGTACCGGAGCGTTAACAGAATATTTCATGTGGGCAAATTATGCCACTACCATTGGGATGGGAGCATGTATGCCGGTTGTTCTCAGAATGAAAATGAGATTCAAAGTAAGAGATAAAATGGTATTGCTGCTTGTGCTTTTGGGGCTTTTGAGCTATGTGAATGCCACTACTTTAGAACCCATGATTTTTGTTTCTACCTCTCTTCTGATTGGATTTATGAAAATGATGGTGACTATAGAGCTGTTTCTGCCATTAATGATGATGATCGGTAACCGGGGAATGTTTTACGGATTGTTTTATACATTTGTTCTGGTAATGAACCAGGTAGCAGCTTATTACGCTGCTAAGTTTGCCCTTCTGTACAACTGGCAACAGTTTTACATCTTTACAGCAGTTTTATGTTTTGCATTGGCGCTTATCCACTGGATCTTCATGCACAATAAGTATTTTGCACTGAAAGTCCCTCTGCACTACATCGACTGGCTAAGTATACTGCTGTTTATATCCACTTTTATGTTTTCGGCATATGTGTATGCTTTTGGAAGACAACAGGATTGGCTGAATTCAAAACATATCATTAATGCAAGTATTGCGGCCTTTATAAGCTTTGCACTGCTTAGTATACGTCAGTTAACTTTAAAACGGCCTTACCTTTCATTTAAAATATTTACCAAAAATAATGTTCAGCATGGTTTGTTTATGTTGTTTTGGTTGGGAATGTTTTTAGGAACAGCCTCTCTTCAGAATACTTTTGCAGTGGGAGTTTTGGGATATGACCAAGTGACGAATGCCGGTCTTAGTCTACTGATGATTCCCGGAATTGTCTTAGCCGGAGCTATTGCCGTTTTCTGGTTTAAAAAGGAAAAACCGCTGAAGATGTATATATTTTCAGGTTTTGCCGGGATGATAGGATATGCTATCATTATGTATTTCTCGATGGTATTGGAATTTAGTTATGATCATTGGTATCTGCCCATGTTCTTAAAAGGCTATGGAATGTGTTCACTGTTTATTTCAGTATGGTTCTATACTTTAGATAAGCTTGAAATGGATGAAATGCTTGCCGCAATAGGGTTGGTATTGGTTTGGAGAACCTTTTTGGCTGTAGGTATTTTTTCAACTCTGTATTCGTGGTTTCAATACCGGTTTCAGATTACAGCAGTAGGAGACCTTGCTGTCTATATGGATGGAATGACGGTTACTCCTCAGAATGTAGCTGCCAATATGAAGGCTATCCAGCTGAATGCTATTATTATTGCTACCAAAAAGATATTCGGATATATCATTATGGTTGGTTTTGGAGTATTGTTTTATGTAATTACCCATCATTTTGGAGCCAAGCGTTTCCAATACCTGAGATTTGTAAGAGTAATTGGCGGAAAATCTGTTATTGCAAGAAGAAGACTTCATGAACGAAAAAAATTATTAGAAGAAATAAAAGACGCAGCCGGACCTGCGGTATAAAAAATAACCTTGTTTTTCACTAGTAAAATCCCGGATCCTGTATAGGCTGGGATTTTACGTTTTTTATGAATTTATACATGAAATCCGGACTGCATAGCCTTTTAAATTATGAATAATTTCAGCTTTAGTTATTTTTATTTAGAAGTAATAAAAATTATCTTTGTTGGATTATAAAACTTCGAGTAGAAAGAATGAAAAAGCAGTATGCATTCATAGGTCTGTTAGCTTCAGGATTATTATTTTCCCAGACCGCTAAGGATTCTATAGCCTCTAAAGGTATTGATGATGTGGTGATCGTAGCCTCCAGAAAACCTACAAAAATCTCTGAAATTCCAGGAACAGTCTGGGTGGTTCAGAAAGAAAAAATTCAGGAACAGGCCAAAAGCGGGGTTCCTATTAAAGAAATGCTTTCCATCCTAATTCCAAGTATGGATATTGGTCCACAGGGAAGAACTAACTATGGACAGAATATGAGAGGACGTTCTGCGCTGGTAATGATTGACGGAGTTTCATTGAACAGTATTCGTGCCATCAGTCGTCAGCTGGACGCTATTGACCCGTTTAATATTGAAAGAATTGAAGTGCTTTCCGGAGCAAGTTCCATTTATGGAGGAAATGCAACGGGGGGTATCATCAATATTATTACAAAAACCCCTTCCAAAAAAGGAATCAGTGGAGAAACTGAATTGGGAGCACGTTCAGGATTTATGGGTAAAGATGACCATGACTTCCGTACTGCACAGTCTATTGCAGGAAAAGGAGAGAAATTCTTCGGAAGATTGGGAATTGCTTACCAGCAAAATGGGGGAGTCTATGGTGCAGACCAGCATCAGCTTTTTACCGATATTACACAAACCGACCTTCAGTACAACCAGTCTGTTGACATCATGGCTACAGGAGGATACCAGTTTAATAATAAACATAAAATAACAGCTTCCCTTCAGTATTATAACTCTAAGTTTAATGGAGACCGAAGCCTGTTTTTAGGAGAAAATTTAAGTGCTTTTACAAAGAAAAATGCTTCTTTGCTGGAAATGAGAGACGGTTTTTCTTCCGATAAAAATGTAGGAACAGAACGTTATATGGGAACCGTAGCCTATACCGGAACCGGAATTCTTGGCGGACAGGACCTATATGTACAGCTGGCTACCCGTGGTGAGAAATTAGGATTTTATCCTTTCCCCGGAAATGTGACATTGCAGAGCGGAAAAATAGCCTATATGTCATCTTCACAGCAGGATACCGACTACTCAGGGATCAAAGCTTTATTATCAAAATCATGGAGAGGACTGAATGTTACTTATGGAGCGGATATTGATTTTGAAAAATTTGAAGGAAATCAGTCGGTTTATGATATTGCTAAAACAATGTCAAGCGGTGGATTGATCAATGAAACAAAATACAGATTAGGAAGATATCCTACCAACCATTCTCAGAGTTATGCAGGATATGTTCAGGCAAAGTACAATATCCTTCCCAAGTTACAGGTTAATGCAGGAGTCCGTTATCAGAATATCACTGTAAAAATGGATGATTTTGTGGGCTCTGAGCAGCAGACTCAGGTAGCAATGGGATACGGAACATCAGCATCTGCCATTCCCGGCGGGGAGAGTTCTTACAATGTAACCCTTGCGAATGCCGGATTACTGTATAAATTCAATGAACAGCACCAGGTTTGGGGAACATTTTCTCAGGGGGCAAGTTTGGCAGATCCTGCAAAGTTTTATGGAATCGGGACCTATAAATTGAATGGAACGAACTGGGATGTGGTATCAAGTATCAATGTAAAAGATCAGCCACTACAGGCGATCAAAACCAATCAGTTTGAAGTGGGGTACCGTGTCAATAAAGGTGGATTGAGAGCACAGGTTGCAGGGTTTTTAAGTAATTCTGACAAGAGTGTTGCAGTAGATAAAAAGACGTTTCAGATCCTGGTGAATGATTTGAAATTAAGGAATATGGGAATTGAAGCTGAGGTTTCCTATGCTTTAAGCAATGGGTTTTACTTCGGAGCCAGCGGACTTTTGATTAAATCTGAGGTAGATAATAAAGGAGAATGGCAAAAGCAGGAGATCTATAACGCTTCTCCATCAAAATTAGTGACTTATATCGGATATACTATTAAGGACTGGTCGTTCAGATTTCAGTCGCTACAGAATTTCAAACAGAAAGACGAGCTTAATAATGTAGTGGAAGGGTATAATACCTCTGATTTAATGGTTGGCTACCGATTCAACTGGGGTAAATTCAATGTAGGAATCCAGAACCTGTTTAATACGGATTATCAGACGATATGGAGCAAGCGCTCTCAGGTTTTATATTCTTCTTACGGACTTCCTGAACTGTTTAATTACAAAGGAAGAGGAAGAACATTCAACCTGTCTTATACATTTGATTTTTAAAAATAGATTAGGGTATACAGCCTTAATCTGAATGATATTTTCTTAGACATCCGGTTTCTGACGCTAGCTGGAAACCGGATATTAATTTTAAAAAAAAATTTCAGTTATGGCGAAAATTTCAACAGGGCAGATTGTTGCCGAAGTGACCAGAAAAGAATACATCACTGACCATTTTATCAGGGTTTATTTATATTCACCTGAAGTCCATTTGTTTAAAAACACAGTGGTAGGAGATAATAATAAAATTGCAGTTCCTCCGGCTGGGTTAAGCGAAATTCATTTTCCAACCCTGGATGAAAATCATCAATGGGTATATCCTGCTAAGGAAATTGCTCCGGCTATCAGGACTTATACACATAGAGGAATTGATCTGGAGAAAAATGAGCTGATCATTGATTTTGTAGATCATGGAGACGGTGGTCCGGCCTCAAAGTGGGTGAGAGATGCGGAAGCTGGTTCCAAACTGGGAGTGATGATGCGGCTGGATGGAAAAGAGCTGTATCCTGAAGCCGATTGGTATTTATTAGCAGGAGATGCTACCGCAATTCCTGTTTTAAGTGCTATTTTAGAAACCCTGCCGGCAACTGCAAAAGGGGTCTGTATCATTGAAGTTCATGGAAAAGAAGATGAGCAGCTCTTAGCAACTCAAGCAGATATTGATTTTAAGTGGCTTCATAATGCGCAACCTCAGACCGGCAGTAAGATGCCGGAAGCGGTAAAAAATATCGAAATTCCTGAAACCCGGAAGTTTGGTTATGTGGCCTGCGAGTTTTCAAGTGTTAAAGAAATCCGTACTTATCTGAGAAAAGATAAAAACTGGACTTCCCAGGAACTGTATGCGTATTCTTACTGGAAAGCGGGAGTTGCTGAAAATGAGTCCCAGGCGGACAGACATAGGGAGAAGGATTCGATGGAGTAGGTAATAGGTAATAGGTAATAGGTGATAGGTTGTGGTGAAGAGAAGAAAAGTAAAGAATAAGGATGTACTGTTAAAATTCAATAGGAGTGGACTTTAGTCCGCTTACCATATCCCTCAAATATCATCTGGCTTTAGCCAACCCCCAAAATAGTAATTACTCCACTCATCTTTATCATTTAAAGACCGAAGAAAAGCCTTCGGTTGACAGTGTTGCGGATGTTGTATTACTGAGATTGGGACGACAAATTTTCAATTTTCAACTTTTAATTCTCCATTTTTAACTTGTATCTTTGCAGCATGAAAGATTTAATGGGCAGAGCAATCTGGGATTATTATCACAATGACAATCCGGAAGATCTGCAGACTGAAACATCAATTTCTGAACTGGATGAACTTCCTGTAGATTACTTATTCAGAGATTTTGAAGAAATGAATGGTATTGAGCAGAAGGCACTGCAGTTATCCGGAGGAAAAGTTTTGGATATAGGGGCAGGGGCCGGTTCTCATGCTTTGTATCTTCAGAATGAAAAAGGCCTTGAGGTAGTGGCGCTGGATATTTCACCAAAATCTGTTGAAGTTTGTAAACTGAGAGGGATCAAAAATGCTGTCTGTGAAAATATTCTTGATTTTTCGGGAGAAACTTTCGATACTGTTTTATTACTGATGAATGGTACCGGAATTTTTGAAAGTCTACCTAAAATAGACCCCTATCTTCAAAAATTACATGCTTTATTAAATGATAACGGGCAAATTC
The DNA here is from genome assembly GCF_016756935.1 of Chryseobacterium sp. KMC2. Classification (NCBI taxonomy): domain Bacteria; kingdom Pseudomonadati; phylum Bacteroidota; class Flavobacteriia; order Flavobacteriales; family Weeksellaceae; genus Chryseobacterium; species Chryseobacterium sp. KMC2. The sequence goes on along the minus strand of NZ_JAESIT010000001.1, from coordinate 190,833 downwards.
TGATCGACAGTACTGATATTCTCTATATGTTTGACCGGGATGAAGATGGTGGTGTGTATATTCCTGCCGGTGGATATTATGGGGAGCTAGACTATGTGGTTCATTATAAAGGGGAATCTGAGGAGCCAATCACATGGCTGTATCTCGATTTCAATACCCTTAAAAATGCAGCGGAGCATAATGGATTTAGAGTAGAACGGATTCTGAAGGATGAGGACTCTTATTTGGCAAAACTGACCAAGAAATAGCAAGCATTGGCATACGAAACAATTTTGCCGATGTTCATATATATTGTCATTCCGTAAGACTGGATCTTACGGAATGATTTTTTTAGCCCCGATAGAAACGGTTACCCCGCAGCCAGATTTGGACTGTTTAGCTTGGGCGCGAGGAGTAAAAGTGGATAGCGGGAATCAGCTTCTAAAAACGTATGGTAAAACCAATATTTTATCTGAATAAACGGAGAATCTTAAGCAATGGATATATGGAAAACCAATCCCGGTAATAATAGGACATCAGAACAGCCGTTCCAATGCATAAAATAACAGGGAAAATATAGGACTCTGCCTGATAAGGAAGCTTTTTGGGAATAGTAGCTACCCAGATACCGACCAGGCTTAATGTTCCGATTACTATAATTCCCATTTCAGGACTGGATCGTGAGGTGGTGGTGAAGTCAAAATGAGATTGAAATACATATTCCTGCAAAAAGAAAAAAAGAAAGCCGAATATCAATGTAAGGAGAGCCGGGAAATATTTTTTTAATTTTATTAAATTCAGGCACAATAAAATAGCTCCGGGAATGGTACCCAGAAGAACACTGCTTATAAAAACGGTCATTCTAGAATACAGTTTGATAGCAGTAGGATCTTCTGTAATATGATCCTTCCAAAGCTCTTTTTCTTCCGTAAGCTTTGCTTCTTCTGCATTTTTTTTACTTTGAATCAACTCCTGAACGGCGGTTTTTTCCTCTTCTGTAAAAACCCGTCCTCTTTCTTTTAATAGCTCAAAAGCCATCGAGACGGCTTCTGGCACAAAACGATTGCCTTCTTTTATATATTTTTCTAATTCGGAATCTGAGAGTTTCCTCAGTACGCTTTTATTTACCATATATATTTGTAAAAACGTTTTTATATTGAAATATTTACCTTATCCTGTGTTTATAAATGATACTGCGGATCATATTATAACATCAAAAAAGAGGCTATCTTGGAAGAAAGCCTCTTTGTATATGAGTGAATGGGTAATTATCCGATCTCAATACCGTTTTCGACATTGCTGTCATCCGGTGTTACGAAAGATAATTTTCCATCAGGTTTAGTCGTTAATAGTAACATTCCCTGAGATTCAATTCCTCTGATTTTTCTTGGAGCAAGGTTCAGTAAGATCATTACCTGCTTTCCAATCAATTCTTCCGGAGTGAAGCTTTCGGCAATTCCTGAAACAACAGTTCTTACATCTACTCCCGTATCTACAGTAAGTTTCAATAGTTTATCTGCTTTTTCTACCTTTTCAGCTTCTAAAATGGTTGCTGTTCTAAGGTCTATTTTAGTAAAGTCATCAAATGTGATCTCTTCTTTCATAGGGTTTGCGTTAGGGTTTGTTTTTTTATTGTTTTGTTTAGTGTCTTCCAGCTTTTGGATCTGAGCTTCGATTACACTGTCTTCAATCTTATTAAATAATAGGGGAGCTTCTTCAATTCTGTGTCCTGCTTCAATATGGATTTTAGTATTTAGTAAATCATTCCAATCCTTTTTTTCAATATTGAAGTAACCAAATAATTTTTCAGCAGAGAATGGCATAAATGGTTCACACAATTGAGCAACAACTGCTGCAATCTGAGCTCCAACAAACATAGCTTGTCCTGCTTCATTTGGATCGTTCTTTATTGTTTTCCAAGGTTCAGCATTTTGAAGATATAGATTACCATAATCTACAAGTCTCATGAAAGCACTTAAAGCATTTCTGAATTCATATTTTTCTAAGTGATTACTTACTTCTTCTATTCCGGTTTTGATAGCAATTCTGCTTTCTTCATCTAAAATACCATTCGGAACTTTACCTTCAAAATTCTTATTTGTAAAAGAAATAACTCTATTAATAAAGTTTCCAAATTTATTAACCAATTCAAAGTTATTTTTAGCCTGGAAATCCTTCCATGTAAAGTTATTATCTTTTGTTTCAGGAGCTGATGAAAGAAGAGCATATCTTAATACGTCCTGTTGGCCAGGGAAATCTTCCACATATTCATGTGCCCATACCGCCCAGTTTCTTGATGTTGAGATCTTATCGTTTTCAAGGTTCAGGAATTCAAAAGCAGGAACATTAGCTGGCATGATGTAATCTCCGTGAGCTTTCATCATCGAAGGGAAAATAATACAGTGGAATACAATATTATCCTTTCCGATAAAATGTACTAAGTCACTGTTTTCACTTTGCCAGTAATCCTTCCAGTCTTTTCCGTTTTTCTCAGCCCATTCTTTAGTGAATGAAATATACCCGATAGGAGCATCAAACCAAACGTAAAGTACTTTTCCTTCCGCATTCGGAAGAGGAACAGGAACTCCCCAGTTCAGATCTCTGGTCATCGCACGTGGTTTCAGTCCGTCATTTAACCATGACTTAACCTGTCCGTATACATTCGGTTTCCAGTCATCTTTGTGCCCTTCAATAATCCATTCATTTAAGAAGTCTTCATATTCATTTAAAGGAAGATACCAGTTCTTCGTTTCTTTAAGAATAGGAACATTTCCACTGAGCATGGATTTCGGATTGATCAGTTCTGAAGGAGAAAGGGTAGACCCACACTTCTCACACTGGTCACCATAAGCATTCTCATTGCCACAGTTGGGACAGGTTCCCACAATATAACGGTCAGCAAGGAATTCTCCTGCCTGCTCGTCAAAATACTGCTCAGAAATTTCTTCAGTAAATTTTCCTTTTTCATAGAGAACCTTAAAGAAATCCTGGCTGGTCTCATAATGTTTCTTGGAAGTTGTTCTTGAATATTCATCAAAAGAGATTCCTAAATCTGAAAAGGATTTTTTGATGATCTCGTGATATTTATCCACGATATCCTGTGGGGTAACCCCTTCCTTTTTAGCTCTTATGGTAATAGGAATTCCGTGCTCATCTGATCCACAGATAAACGCTACATCCTTTCCTGATCTTCTCTGAAATCTTGCGTAAACATCCGCAGGAATATAGACACCTGCCAAATGCCCTATATGAACCGGTCCGTTTGCATAAGGCAAAGCTGCCGTAATCATCTTTCTGTTTGACATTTATAGTAAAGTTTTGACTGCAAAGATAAGGATTATCTCTTGAATACCGCTCTTTGTGGAGTTATTATGCCTGACACCTTTATTTTTTTCCATGTGGATATGAAATAAAGTTAAACATATGTTTAACAATTTGTTAATTTAGTATAAATACTATGCTATGCATAAGTCGTTGTAAAATATTGGAATTTAAAATTTTAACTAAAATAGGTTTCGTAATATACATAATTTTAACTAAAATTATATTAAATTTATAATAATTCTATTTTTTTTATAAATTGCGAGTCTGGCTTCAGGCCAAAATATGACTGAAAAAACGAAACTATAAAAAAATATGATTGTGAATAACTTTACAACAGTATTAAAAATTGCGCCTGCTTTTTTACTGGCCAGTACAGTAATGCATGCGCAGAACAAGGATTCTATTCCTCAAGAAAAAAAGATTGAAGAAGTGGTTTTGATTGGGTATGGAAAGCAGAAAAAATCTGATCTTACCGGTTCTATTACTTCTGTCACTGCAAAAGACTTCAACGGAGGGGCAACTTCTGCCGGACAGCTGATCCAAGGGAAAACACCCGGGGTACAGATTACCAATAACAGTGGTGCTCCGGGTTCCGGAACAAAAATCAGAATCAGGGGTACTTCTTCTTTAAGTGGGGAAAACTCTCCATTGATTGTTATTGATGGAGTTCCTCAGGATTTTGTAGGAATGAATGGGGTTTCTGACCCGTTATCTCTCATCAACCCTAATGATATTGAAACATTTGATATCCTGAAAGATGCTTCAGCTACTGCTATTTATGGTAACAGAGCTTCCAATGGTGTGATCTTAATTACAACCAAAAAAGGAAGTTCCGGAAAGTTCAAATTGAATTTTTCCACTGTTACCTCAGTGTCTACCAAAATGGGAAATGTAGATGTACTGACCGCGCAGGAATTTAGAGACTTTGTCAATACTTATGCTCCGGACAGCTACAAAACAAAATTGGGAAATGCAGATACCAACTGGCAAGACAAGATTTATCAGGCAGCATGGGGTACAGATAATAATGTGGCCCTTTCAGGAGGTATTAAGGGACTGCCTTACCGCTTATCATTAGGCTATAACGAGCAGAATGGAATTGTAAAATCAAATTCATTCCGAAGAACTTCAGTAGGTTTGAACTTAAATCCAAAATTCTTTGACAATCATTTATCAGTGAATGTAAATGCGAAAGGAACTTTTACGGATAACCAATTTGTAGACGGTGGAGTGATCAAAGCGGCTACTTATTTTGATCCTACACAGCCGGTGTATTCAGGAAATACTAAGTATGGAGGTTACTATGAGTGGCTGGATCCAGGAGCTGCCACCGGATTTAATGCCAATGCGAATTCAAACCCGCTGGGAATGATTAATGGGGTAAGAGATGTATCATCAGTAACAAGAGGACTGGGGAATATCCAGTTAGATTATAAATTTCATTTTCTTCCTGACCTGCATTTCAACGTAAATGCCGGATATGATTATACAAAAAGTAAAGGACATAAATTTAAGGATGGTAATTTAAGACAAGGGTATACCGATAAAGGGAGCTCGAATTTTTATTCTATGGAAAAGAATAATAAGCTCTTGGAAACCTACTTTAATTATGTAAAGAATATAAGTGCAATCAATACTGGTGTAGACATTACAGCAGGATATGCTTATCAGGATTTCCGTTTGAGTATTCCAGGAGCCGTTACCTATAGAGGAACCGGAATCAATGCACAGGACCTGAATTTTGAAACGCAAAATACACTGATCTCTTTTTATGGAAGAGCAATTTTTACGGTAGCTAATAAATACATTATTTCAGGATCTGTACGTAGAGATGGTTCTTCGCGATTCTTTAACGGAACGAAAGATAATGTATGGGGTGTCTTTCCGGGGGTTTCCTTAGCGTGGAAGCTTAACGAAGAGAGTTTCATCAAAAATATTTCTGCAATCAGCACATTGAAACTGAGAGCAGGATGGGGGAAAACAGGACAGCAAGAACTTCCGGCACTGGGAGTTAATGGGAATAAACCCAATAATTACCCTGCTTTTGCTTCCTATAATCCAAGTTATCCCGGAGCGGGCTATCAATTTGGGAATGAGTATTATTTTATGTTCAGACCGACCAACTATAACCCAAATCTTACCTGGGAAACTACTATTACAAAGAATATAGGTATAGATTATGGCTTTGCGGGCAATAGAATTACGGGATCCATCGATCTTTTCAGAAAAGATACTAAAGACTTATTAGTGTATGCTGATGAGCCTGCAGGAGGTTTGAGCAACGCCAGCTGGCAAAATGTAGGGGACATGAAAAATGAAGGGATCGAAGGAAGTATTACTATTGTTCCTGTTAAAAATGAAAAAACAACCTGGGAAGTAAGTTTCAATGCTACCCATTACAAGCCGATAATAACGAAGTTGAAAGACAGAGCTGATGAATCTTTCAATATGGAAGTTGGAGGTATTGAGGGTGGTTCTGGAAATAGAATTCAGGCTCATGCGGTAGGGTATGCTCCCAACGCATTCTGGGTATATCAGCAGGTATATGATACGAACGGAAAACCTGTAGACGGAGCTTATGTAGATAGAAATGCAGATGGGGTAATTAATACGAAAGATATGTATTATTATAAATCGACTACTCCGGATGCTATTTTGGGCTTTTCTACAAAGGTTTCTCATAAAAACTGGGACTTTGCCCTTAGTGCAAGAGCCGTGTTAGGAAACTATGTGTATAACAATATGGCATCCAACAGTTCTTTACAGTCTGCATCTACCAACGAATATCTTCAGAATGTATTTTCTACAGCACCGGAATATAAGTTTTCAGTACCTCAATACAAATCAGATATTTATGTAGAGAATGCATCCTTTCTAAGACTTGACAATATCAACGTAGGTTATAATTTCGGAGAAATTTTTTCTAAAGGAAGTAATCTGAAAGTATACGGTATGGCGCAAAACGTTTTTGTGATCACAAAATACACAGGAGTAGATCCTGAAGTTTTTGGCGGAATCGATAACGGATACTATCAGATGCCTAGAATATATTCTTTAGGCTTTAACTTTCAATTTTAAATAATAATTACGATGAAACTAAATACAATCAAACTTAAAAATATAGTACTGCCTCTTTCTGCGGCTTTTCTACTGACCACAGCGTCATGCGTTAATGATTTGGAAAGAGAACCAATTACGGATGTTACAGCTAAGGTGATCTATAAAGATTTTTCCAATTATAAAAATATTCTGGCAAAACTATATGGAGGTCTTGCTATGGGAGGGCAGATAAGCGGTGACGGTGACCAGCCAGACAGTGATATCAACGGAATCAACGGAGGTTTTTCCCAATACACGAGGCTGATGTACAACCTGAATGTTTTAACGACGGACGAAGCTGTAATCGGCTGGAATGACGGAAATCTTCACACACTGCATAAAATGACCTGGGATTCTTCCAACGAATTTATCACAGCCATGTATTACAGAGTGTACACGGAAATTGCTTTCTGTAATGAATTTCTGCGAAATGTGACGGATGAAAAATTAGCGGAAAATAATATTACCGGTGACAATCTTGTACAAGCTAAGCTGATGAGAACTGAAGCACGTTTCCTGAGAGCACAGTCTTACTATCATGCAATTGATATGTTTGGGAATGTTCCTTTTGTAGATGAAACCTACGTACCGGGATCCTTAACTCCTCCACAGAGAATAGAGAGAAAGGCTTTGTTTACTTTTATTGAGTCTGAACTCTTGGCTGTAGCTGGTGAACTTAAAGACCCTAAAACAAATGAGTATGGAAGAGCAGACAAAGCGGCGGCATGGTCACTGCTTGCCAAACTATATTTGAATGCAGAAGTATATACGGGAACACCGAGAAATACAGATTGTATCACTTATTGCAATAAGGTAATTGCAGCAGGATATTCTTTAAAACCAAAATATGACGAGCTATTCCTTGCAGATAACAACATCAATAACCCTGAGCAAATTCTAAGTGTAAATTTTGACGGAATCAATACTCAGACCAACGGTGGAACTACTTATTTGGTGCATGCGGCAATAGGCGGAGATATGAAGGCTTCTGATTTTGGAGTCAGTGGCGGATGGGGTGGTTTGAGAACCACAAAGGCATTTGTAGGTTTATTTCCTGCCGATGGAGCTGATAAAAGAGGAAGGTTCTTTACCTCAGGGCAGAATCTGGAAATTAATAATTTAGGTGTTTTTACGGATGGATATGCATTTATCAAGTATAAAAACATTAAAAGTAACGGAACTCCCGGCGCCCACGATAACTGGGTAGAGGCGGATATTCCTTTATACCGTTTGGGCGATATCTACCTTATGTATGCGGAAGCCGTTCTCAGAGGTGGTTCTGGTGGAAGTGTAGCAACTGCAGTTACTTACGTTAACCAATTGAGAGAACGTGCGTACGGTAATACCAATGGAAATGTAACTTCTATCAATCTGAATTTCATTTTAGATGAAAGAGCAAGAGAACTTTCCTGGGAAACTACCAGAAGAACAGATCTTATTCGTTTCAACAAGTATACCACAGGGGATTACCTTTGGCCTTGGAAGGGAAATGTAAAAGAAGGAAAAGCGGTGGAAAGCTACAGAAACCTTTTCCCTATTCCGAACAGGGATATTGTTGCGAATCCTAATCTTATCCAGAATCCTGGTTACTAACCTTTAAATACCGTTTAAAATGAAAAATTTATTCAAGATATTAGCTGCGGTTTTCATTGGGATATTCATGATTTCTTGTGAGAAGGATGAAGACAAAGCTGTACTGGAGATGACAAAAACTCCGACTTTATCAGCGGATGCTACTACATTGGTTATGCTGAAGGCTAACGAAAATGATAAAGCTGTAAAATTTACCTGGACTAATCCGACATTTAATCTTGCTGTCGTAAACAATAATGCGCTGGAGATTGCCAAAGCCGGAACTGGGTTTAAAGATGCTAAAAGTACAGATCTTATAGCCAGTGATTTGACCGCTACTTATACCGTAAAAGATTTTAATAAAATTATTATCGATGCGGGATTTCTTCCTGAAATTGCAGAAAATATTGAAATAAGAATGAAGGCCTCCGTAGGGAATGCGGTATTTTATTCTAATGTGATTTCAATGAAGGTAACTCCTTATTTGACTACATACCCTTCTTTTTATTTAGTAGGTGAAGCGTCTGCTATAGGCTGGGATGCAAGTAAGGCCCAATTGTTATATAAAAATGAGAATATCTCTACAATATATACTTATTTGGAAAGCAGTAAAACATTCAGATTCCTGGGACAGAAGGACTGGAACCCATTAAATTACAGCTTAGATTTCGCAGGAATGAAACAGGAAAACAAATATTTTAAAACCTGGTCTTCCAATTTATCTGCTGCACCGGCGGAAAATATTAAGTTTAACGGAGCCACTGGAATGTATAAAATTGTTATTGATGCAGAAGCTACAAAAAAAACAATCACAGTATCTGCATCTCCAATCACAGTCTGGAATCCTGCAAACCTGTACATCGTAGGTACGATTAATTCATGGAATGCTGCAACAGCAATTGCTATGACCAACATGGGGGATGGTAAGTTTGAGCATACCCTTGCCCTTCCGGCAGGCTCTCAGTTTAAATTTCTGGGCCAGCAAAGCTTTGGAGAGCTGGATTGGGGAAATCTTTTAGGAGATGGCAATACAGGATATCTGGCTCCAAAAGGAAATAATGGAAATATTATGTTTAACGGAAACGGAGGAAACTATAAAATTTCTGTAGACCTGAAACTGGGAATCTACAAAATCGAGCCATTATAATAAGTTAAATGAATTATATAGTAAAGTGTTGCTTTACCGTAGCACTTTATCTATTTTTAAGATTATAAATAGTCAATATGAAGAAAATTACAGTTGGAGCAATGTTGCTCTCCATGATGTTTGTAGGTGTGAAAGCACAATCTTTAAAATCTCCGGATGGAAAATTTGAAATGAATTTTCAGCTGAAAAATGGAGTACCTTACTATAACCTTACCTATAATGGAGGAGTAGTGGTTGAAGATTCTAAATTAGGATTAAGATTATTTAAAGACACAGCCATAAAATTCGCTTCCGAAATTGCTAAACCGGAAGATGCAAAATTCGACTTAAACAACGGTTTTGCAAAGGTAGATGAAAAGAGAGATTCTAAAAATGAGACGTGGCAGCCGGTTCTTGGTGAAAAGAAAAACTACATCAACAATTACAATGAGTTGGCAGTTACTTTGAATCAGGCTTCTACAGATAGAAGTATTGTGGTAAAATTCAGATTGTTTAATGATGGTCTGGGATTCAGATATGAATTTCCACAACAGAAAAATCTTAATTATTTCGTTATCAGAGAAGAGGATTCTGAAATTGATTTCCCAACAGATATGAAAGCCTGGTGGTTGGTTGCAGACTATGACTCTCAGGAATATCAATATCAGGAAACTAAAGTTTCTGAAATTCCTGCTAAATGGGATCAGGCATTCGATGCCAATGCATCACAGTCATTAGTGAAAAATGCAGTTCAGTCACCCTTAATGCTTAAAAGAGAAGGAAAAGAACCTTTGTATATCAATGTTGCTGAAGCTGCAGTATTGGATTACCCTGCATCCCATCTGGAAGTTGACGCAAAGAACTTCAGATTCAAAACGCACCTGACAGCAGACAGACAGGGAGCGAAGGGGTATATTCAGACTCCGTCAACAACACCGTGGAGAACAATTATTGTCGCTCCAAAAGCGGAACAGGTGATGGATTCTAAGATGATTTTTAACCTTAATGAGCCTACAAAGTATACGGATACTTCTTACATTCACCCTACAAAATACATGGGTGTTTGGTGGGAAATGATCATCGGAAAATCACAGTGGGCGTATTCTACAGCGGAGAATGTTCATATTGATAAAACGGATTTCTCGAAACTGGCTCCAAACGGAAAACATGCTGCCAACAATACAAAAGTTAAAGAATACATCGACTTTGCCGCAGAGAATGGATTCCAGGGACTGTTGATCGAAGGATGGAATATTGGTTGGGAAGACTGGTTCGGACACTCTAAAGATTTTGTTTTTGATTTCATTACTCCTTACCCGGATTTTGATATCAAAATGCTGAATGATTATGCTCATGCTAAGGGAATAAAGCTGATCATGCACCACGAAACATCCGGTTCGGCAGCCAACTATGAAAGATGGTCTGATAAAGCATTCCAGCTGATGAATAAATATGGGTATGATGCAGTAAAAACAGGATATGTAGGAGATATTATCCCGAGAGGAGAACATCATTACTCTCAATGGACGATCAACCATTACTACAGAATTGCTGAAAAAGCCAATGAGTATAAGATTATGGTCAACTCTCACGAATCTGTACGTCCTACCGGTGAAAGCCGTACCTATCCAAACTATATTTCTGCAGAAGCAGCACGTGGTACGGAATATGAGGCTTTCGGAGGAAATAAGCCTGATCACCAGACTGTCCTTCCTTTTACAAGATGGATGGGTGGTTCAATGGATTATACTCCGGGAATTTTCCAAACTAAATTAGACTATTATTTCCCTGGAGATAAACGTTTTGTAAAAACTACATTGGCTAAGCAGTTAGCATTATATGTAACGATGTATATGCCTCTTCAGATGGCAGCTGACCTTCCTGAAAACTATAAGAAGCATATGGATGCATTCCAGTTTATCAAGGATGTAGCTGCAGACTGGGATGATACTAAAATCTTATCTGCAGAGCCAGGAGATTACGTGATCACTGCCAGAAAAGCAAAAGGTACTGAAAATTGGTTTGTAGGTGGTATTACAGACGAAAATAAGCGTGAGTATACCGTAGATTTCTCATTCCTGGATAAAGGAAAGAAATATGAAGCAACAATCTATGAAGATGGAAAAGATGCTGATTATATCGACAATCCTCAAAGCTATAATATCTATAAGAAAGAGATTACCAGCAAGTCTAAAATTAATTTTAAAATGGTAAGAAGCGGTGGCTTCGCGGTTTCTATCAAACCTGTAAAATAAAATTTTATAAACAATTATAAAACTGCCCCGGCTCTCTGAGCCGGGGCAGTTATTTTTTTAAATAAAGTATTGATTTTTCATTGAATATTTTATTGATCTGAATATTGATATTCTGGTTCTGGAACTTCTATTTTTTCAGGTAACGGCTTATTTTTTATCTTTTCGTTATATTCCTTTTGGTATTGTTTTACCGTCTTTCCGGTGCCATCGTGCTTCCAGCCCGGAGAGTAAAAAAGATATTTTATCCTGTCTTTAAAGGAAAGCCCGGGCTGGCGAATGTCTTTTCCTATTCTTCTCCATTCGTAAAAGAGCATGGTAGCAGGGTCTTTAGACTTTATTTTTGGGTATACTCCATATTTTACAGGAACTTCAGGATCTTCTTTTTCAAATGTTCCAAAGATTTTGTCCCAGATAATCAGTCCCATTCCCATATTGCGGTCTAAATATTTGATATTACAGGCATGATGTACACGGTGATGCGAAGGAGTTACCAAAATGTACTCTAAAAATCCCATGCTTTTAATAGACTGGGTGTGCACAAAGGTACCATAGATTTGTATGGCCGAATACGCTACCAAAATATGCCATGGATGGAATCCCATGAATGCTAGCGGGGAGAAAAATAAATACCTGTACAAAGGCTGGAATACAGGGCTTCTGAAGCCTGTACTGATATTGAAATAATCAGAATTGTGATGGGTAATGTGTACAGCCCAGAACACCCGTGAATGATGGTCTACATAATGGTGGACATAATAAGCGAAATCCTGGGCAAGAAATACAGCAATCCAATACCATATCCCAACTTCCCAATCAAAAATGCGGTGATGATAAAAAAACATCATAACAAAAAGAGAAAAGCCCTTCATGATAATGTCCAGTCCATAGTTTAACAGGGCAAAAAGAACATTGGTTGCTACATCTTTGGTTTCATAAATTTTCTCTTTATTAAAATGGCTGTAGGCCATTTCTATAAAAATAATAGCAGCAAATACAGGAATGGTCCATGTGTAAACAACGTCTGGGCCCTCAGTATGGAACATAGTACTAAAATCAAACATTTTTTCTGTAAAACTAAAAATAAAAGAGATTGTAAGCCAGTTTTTTAGCAAAAATATTCTTCCCCACACAATATTTTTTATATAAATCCATAATAAATGAATTAAAATGGGAAAACGATGATGTTTTATGAATAAAAGGATGTTGTTTTAAGAAAAGATAAATTAAAATATGTTTCCAGTTTACCTCCTATGATATTTTTAAAAATTTATAAAAAAAGAATAATAAGGTTTAGGATGATCATTATTTGGGGATAATGGTTACGGTTTTCAAAAATAGAGGACTATATCATGCGAAATAATAAATTTTGAACATAATTAACTTATTTTCAATGTGTAAATTGACTTTTTAAGGTGTTTTTATTCAAAATAATTTGTTATTATGTTAAGTCAAAATTCTCTCTTAGGGGAAAAAAAATATTTTTTTCACTTTCTAACCTAACTGATTTTTAAGCTCTCAATACTTATTATTTTTTCTAACAAAATGTCCTGTTTGAAGCTGTTTTCAGTTTTTTATTACAATAGTGAAATAAGATTTATTTACTTGTTTTATTGGTTTGTAAAGGTTATTTTTTATTAAAATATTGAATTTTTTTAAATTTTTAATGCTCGTTTCATAATTTTTGCTAATTTGGCTGTACTAATAACCCTCATAGAGAATGAAAACTCAGTACCGTTTAAATGTGTGCAGCTGCCTTGCATTGTGCTTAGGTATCTTCTATGGTAATGCACAACTTATTGATCAGAAAAATAAGATCTGGGAAAAAGCAAAACCCGAATCGTCGCGAGAAACCTCAAAATGCGATTATGGTTCATTGCTCAACTTCAACTGTAATATAAGGCAACACTTTCCAAAGCCTATTACCTACAGTAAAAATGATGCCCAATCTCTAATCGTTGTACATCATTCAGGTGAAGACGAAAACATCTGGTATAATAAAGATATTATTGCAGAGCTTAGCAATACTTCTTTCAAAAGCAGTGGAAGCGATAAGCTTATTGAACTGAAAAAGAAACCCAGTATTTTTTCTTATCTGGGATCTAAACAAATTTCCAGCAACCCTAAAGACCGTCTGAATATAGGCCTTGAAGATAAAAATCTTTATGAGGCTATTTTTGTTCCCAGGAAGCTTTCAAAAAAAGACCTGGAAAAGGTTCATACCTATTTGTCTATTAAATATGGGATCTCACTGGTGGGTGTAAAATATGTCAACAGTAAAGGGGATGTCATCTGGGACCCTGAAAAACATAAAGACTTTAAAAACAGACCTACCGGTATTGGTAGGGATGATGCTAACGAACTTAATCAGAAGCAATCCAGCAACCAGGAGGATAAGACAATCAGTATTGGAAGAGAAAAGATTTCAAGGACTAATTTTGAAAATAATGCTCCGTTAGACAACTATACATTTGCGATATGGTCTGATGATAACAAAGATCTCAGTTTTGAAGAGAAAGAAAACTTAAGGGTACTGAAGAGAAATTGGGAAATCAATTTTATCGGCAATACTATTCCTAAAAAAGGATATGTGCTGCAGATCGCTAAAAAGCTGATGAATCCTGAAAATTCACGTTTAAACTACTGGATGCTTATTAAAAATGAGGATGGCAGTTTAAAAAAAATAGAAGGAAAGGCTAACGATGAAATGGTAGAATATTCGGGAGTAGAATTTCCTGAAGATAAAAATTCTGCTGTTTTTACTTTTGCTACCAATAGTACCGGAGAAAAGCAACCGGATAAAAATAATATTCATGATCCAGCCTATACAAAAGGACCGGGTGATGCTACTTCAGATTTCCAATATATGCTGTATCCGAACCCTGTGAAAATGAACAATAATTTTACAGTGAAATTCCCACCGACAGAAGGATTGGAGATTGCCATTTATGACGGAGGAGGAAGAATTCTTTCTACCGAAAAAATAGATTCGAAAATTACGATATATCAAAACAGCCTCAAGATACAAGGGGCCTACCTGGTTGTACTTACTCAAAACAAAAAACTGATTAAGGCTTTTAAAGTGGTCGTTGATTAATTAATACTATTTCCCTTAATATATGAAAACTAAATTACCCATTAGGTTGAGAAGAAAGCATCTTCTCATCTTAGTATTCTTTGCTTCAGTATTTACTTTTGCAAGTTTTACGAAAGAGGACAGACAGAAAGTGAGGGCTTTCAAACTTCAACTTATGAAGAAATATGTCTATCATCAAAATGATAGCACTACAGCATCCTCCTTATCTGATCATATTAATCATTCCACTCCTCTGCTGAATAAAATATCAGCAGCTCCTTCTCCTGCAGAAGGCTTGAGTGTTCAGAATAAAGGATTCCATGAAATAGTATCCGCACGTATTGAAAAACCGGCGAATGTATTTGAATCGATCGAAAAACAAGGTATTATCGGTGAATTCTCTGATGATGAATCAGATGATGCAACAGATAATTTCTTCACCATAAACCTTCCGGAAGTTAAAAACCAAAATGTTGCAGCATATCTGGAGTATGACCTGTTTGGGCTTGATTCTTACCAATCAGTCTCCAGATCCATCAACAAAAATGTTGCGTTCGGTGGGGATATTATTGTTCCGGGGAATAAATGGAGTGCACAAAAAGAAGAGATTAGTTTGAATTCATTACATCAGGGAAAAAATACGATTCTCTTTACTTCTTCATTGAACGGAATAAAATATCGGGTAAAGAATGTAAAAATAGTACTTGAAAAAAATCTGAACCCACAAAACGGGATTTCTACACTTCTTTCCGAAGACCATTTATATGTAAAAGGTTCGGATAGCCATTGGGGATCCCAGGCTGTAAACATCAATGGCCAGATAGTGGAATCTTCCAGAGGAGAATTTGAAACACTAGTTAAACTTTCAGATGAAGATAAGAAAAGAGGATTTGTATCTGTTACATCTTCTGTTGGAACAACACAATATCCGCTTTCTCAAAGTGTGCCTTCATTTAAAATTGTAAATGAAGCCAGGTTTGTACCTTTCATTGTCAATGTATCAAAAGATTCGGAATACAATGAAAAGTATGAGAATGCTACGGTAAGCATTGAAAAGAATTCAGTAGCAGAATCCGGGCAGGTTGAAATACTGAAATTAAGAAAAAAGGATTACCCTTCTGTGTATGGAGAGATTAAAAATCTTTCTGTAAATGCTGCTGCATATCGTGTAAATACCAGATCAGGGAATTTTACTAAAAAAGTGAAATTATCATTTCCTTATGATGAGAAAAAGCTTGGCGTAAGATCAGCTAAAGAAATTAAAGTATTTTATTTTGATTATAATTCAAGAAAATGGATTGCAGATCCCACCTCTGTAGTGAATGCGGAAACCAAAATGGTAACTGTAGAAACTAA
Organism: Chryseobacterium sp. KMC2; assembly: GCF_016756935.1. Taxonomy (NCBI): domain Bacteria; kingdom Pseudomonadati; phylum Bacteroidota; class Flavobacteriia; order Flavobacteriales; family Weeksellaceae; genus Chryseobacterium; species Chryseobacterium sp. KMC2. The sequence goes on along the minus strand of NZ_JAESIT010000001.1, from coordinate 175,049 downwards.
AGGAGATGGTGATTATATCAATGGAATTATTTCTGTACCGGAATCTCCGCAGTTAGGAGCTTCTAATCCTACAGGAATAAGCGGGCTGAAAGCGGGTGATGCAGCAGCAGCAAGAAATTTTATTTCTCCTCCAGGTGCCAATCAAAAAGGAGCAGCAAATGTGGCTTATCCTATTGTTATCCCATCAGGAAGAAGAGGGATGCAGCCTAATATCAATGTTTCCTATGATAGTAATAAATCTAATGGCTGGATGGGTGAAGGATGGGATATTAGCGGTCTTTCAGCAATTAGCATTGATACCCGTTGGGGAGCTCCGAGTTTTGATAGTGCCACAGAAACCGAATTGTATTCATTAAACGGTGAGACGTTAGTATATGACGGGAATTATCTGCCTCATAGGCATAATGATATTAGTGAAACAAGTACTATTTTTACTACGAGAAAACAAAAAAGAGATACACTTTTAGTAGATAATAAAAAAACATTTTTCCTTAGAAGAAATCACGATTTTTCAAAAATTGAGAGATATGGAACGACTCCTAAAGATTACAGATGGGTAGTAACTAATGCAGGTGGAGGTAAAATCTATTATGGAGGGAATGAGTCTGGTGTTATTGAAAATACGGTCATTAAAGATAGCAATGGAAATATTGTTCATTGGGGAGTTTGGAGAGAGCAAGACGTTCTCAAAAATTATGTTGAATATGAATATGAAAATATAAAATTACAGGGGCTTACCGCTGAAAATGAAAACTTAAACGGAGGACAATATTTCCATATCAGTAAAATCACTTATACGAAGATGGATGGTCAAAATCTCAAGTATTATACCGTTGAATTTGAAAAAGAAAGCAGGATTACCAGACAGGATATTAGTGTCACAGCTAAAAGAGGTGTGAAAGAGGTAGAGCCATATAAACTTTCTAAAATATATGTAAAGTATGATGATGAATTGATAAGAACCTATACCTTTTCATACAAAGAAGGACAGTTTTTTAAAACATTATTGAGAAGTGTAGTACACAAGGATACATCTAACGATGTTGCATATAATAGCTTGCTAACTGAACAATTTGACTTTGAATATTTTGATGATATCAAAAGTACACCCAATAGCAGTCCTGTCAATTTTGGAGGTTCTGTGGATATTAATGCCGGAGGTGGGGGAGATGCATTTCCTATTTTACCTAATTTTTTGAAACCTTCTAAAATCTCAGCTAACAATACATTTGAATGGGGGGTGAACGGAAGAGTACCAGGGGTTGGTTTAGACTTTCTTCTGCCTGGCCCTACCAGAGCGTATGGCCATGTAATGGCATCTTTTAATTTGGGCCATTCAGAAGCAGAAGCTAAAAAAGCCCAGGAACTTATGGATTTTGATGGCGACGGGATTCCGGATTTGATCTATAGAAAACCAAGTACCGGATTATTTCTTCGATCTGGAAATCTTGCCAGTGGAAACATTAGTTTTGGGCAAGAAAGACAGATCAACTATCTAAACAGTAACTTCTCCCTTACCAAAACTAAAACCCAGAATATAGGCTATGATGCCGGTATCAATGTATTTGGAATTGGGTTCAACTTCTCACAGATGTGGGCCACCAGTAAAAGTGAAACCTCATCTTTTATCCTGGATGCTAACTCTGACGGAGTGATGGATGTAGCCCAGGATGGGCAGGTATTGTTCGGAAGAATCAATCCAATAGACGGAAAGGTCGAAATGACGCAATATAGCGATAATACAGAAAATATGGTGATTGTTGCAGATACGATGATGCAGCATAATTCTCCACTGGAAGGAACCTGGCAGGATATCTCTAAAAATGATGTTGTTAAAGTCTGGGTAGCTTCAAGAGACGGATACATTAGGTTTGAAGATAATGTGCAGGTTGAGAATGTACCTAATGCTAAGGCACAGTATTCGGTGGAAATTAAAAATCCTGCTATTCCTGATAAAAATGGGAGAATTTATTTAAAAGAATTTACAGCAGGAATGCCGTCAGAATATATATCAATTACCGGCTATAATGCGTATTATTCTCAAATACAGGCTCTGCCACCTGCAAATATTGATCATTTAGGAATTAATGATGCTTCAAAATTATATGTGAAATCGGGAGATAAAGTATTTATAAGGCTGCATAAAAATGACAATTACAGCTTTAAAGTGATGTCTAATCCTACGATAAGCTATGTGGGAATTCCTAAACCTATTTCTATAGGACTTTCTCAGGACGGGTTCAGGGCTAATAATGGTGCATACAGTTATAATTTCCTTTTAAATAATCATACCAAACCTATTTCTATAGATACGCCGGGAAACATTAGCATTACAGTTCCAAAAATTACGTTTCCAAATTCTCAGGATGATATTACCTTTAAAATTATTAAAACTACGGCAAGCTCCACTACAGGAGAGGTAATATACTCTAAGACCTATGCTAAAAGTAATATTCCATTTGATACCGTTCCATTATACCCGGGGGTAGCAAATGTAACAAGTTTGTCCTTTAGTACAAATGATGTTCCGGCTACGATCAATTTTGTTGTGGAATCGGATTCTCACACTACTTTTAGAGATGTTAACTGGAATAGAATCAATGTGGATTACTCTCCTACATCAGGAAACCCACAAAATTATACTGCTGTAGCAGGGTATCCTTCTGATGTTATTACAGAATTTAATCCTGTGATAGACATGCAGTATCTTAATCTCCCAAGTGGTGTGAATACCTATAAAATTGGGATTAATAAAAATATTCCTTCTAATCCAGGTCTTCCTACTGGTAGCTTTTACTATATTGTTAAAAGCAATGGAGCTATTGCCACTAAAAGAAGAATAATGTCTCCTATGAATAGCTCTGGAAGTATTGTTGAACTAGATATGGTCAATAATAATCAGATAATTTCTGGTAACTCTCCTGCTGAATTTTATACAGGTGATATTTTTAGTGCACCAATAGGTGGAGTTACTTTAAATATTCAGGTATACTGTAAAACTAAGGCAGATTATGATTTTTATAAAGCTTACAGTGCTTTATTTCAAAATAATCCATTTAATATTTATTATGGAACTAATACATTCATAGCTGCTGTTAACCATACCTCAATAAATTCCTCAGCATTAGAAAATATAGGTCAGTTTTATCATAACTGGAGCCAGTTCCTTTATAATGAATATGCTGATGTAGTTCCTACTGGGAATACTGATGGTTTTATGCTGAATCCTGCAACTCCTTCAGATAATTATGGACGTTTGATCAATCTTGCATCCATGCAGGAAGTGAATATACCGGTAAACCTTAACTTCCCGATGTGTAATAACCTTGCTACACAGGATGAAACAGCACAGTGTATTGCCCAGCAGATCAGTAATACAGGATTCTATCAAAACCCCGCTAATTTTGGGCCTAAACCGGTAACGGTATTAAATCCAACTGTATATAAGCAGGTAACAGGTCCAAGAGAGGATCAGGTAATAACCTATACTGAAAAATGGATCGGGGTAGGTCCAGAACAATATGCAATGGCAGATTCATTTAAGGATAATGAAACAGCCAGTGGTTTCTTTAATCCACAGACTGCAAATCCTGACTTACCGGATAATTTGCTTCTTCAGGGTAATGTAGATACCAAAATGTTCTCTATTAATAAAAAATATTACAGTAAATCGAGAACGAATACATTAAGCGGAAGCTTATTTAATTTTGGAATTCAAAATGCAAGCTCTGTTTTAGTAGGAGATGGGAATATAGCACTACAGGACTTTATGGATATGAATGGTGATGGTTATCCGGATGTGGTGTACAAAGATGCTATGCAGATCACTAATTCTACCGGAGGACATGGAGGATTGCGTAATCCTTTCGTAAATGCTTATATATCGAACACAGACAGTTATTCCAAATCATTGTCTCCACAATATTCAGCGGCTAAATTTATACAGACAGGGGCTTCATCCAGAAATGGAGAAGTAAGAAGTAATACCAATCAGTATTCTTATAGCCCTAATGTAGCAATGAATAGCGGAATCGAGACTTCCGCATCATGGTCTGCACAGGCTTCTGTAAATTACGATTCTAAAGATTCGGGAGAATCTTATTGGATGGATGTGAATGGAGATGGATTAGCGGATAGAGTAACTGGTGGTGGTTCTGGCAATATGAAATACTACCTTAATTTAGGATATGGACTGGATAATGGTTACAGCTATAAAAACGCAGAAACCTTTGCATCGGGTCCTGTGGGATCACTTGGATTTAATCTGGGTTTTGATTTCGGGGGTATGAGTGGTTTGGCAGTAAGTGTGAGTGCGGCTGCATCAGCAGCATTGGGTTCATCTAAAACCACTTTTGAAGATATTAACGCTGACGGATTGGCAGATATTTTAATTGTTGGAAGTTCTAATACATATGTGAAATACAATCTGGGAAACAGATTTTCCGATCCTGTTGAATTGTTTAGAAATGGTGGTGGAATAGATTATAATAATGAAGCTAAAACCTATAGAGGGGGAGTTTCTGTAGGAGCAGGCTATTACTATACATTCCCAATTGTATGGTGGCCATTCCCTCCAATCCCACTGATCTATCTGAAAATAGGAGGTCAGGTAACCGGGAATATGGGACTTTCCATTGCTGAAGTAGATAAATCCTTTAAAGATATGAATGGTGATGGCTTTCCGGATCTGGTTGTTTCTAAAGATGATGGATTTGTAGTAAATTATTCAACAATTGGAAGAACCAATAAGCTTAAAAACGTTATCAACTTCAAAGATAAAGCACCATTCAGTGTGTTTAGTCTGGATTATGAATTTACAAAACCTACTTATAATGACCCTCATGGAAGACTGGTAATGAAAGAAGTTCGAATTGTAAATCCTGACATCTTCTCTCCAACCTATTTATCTCCAACAAACAACAAAGATATTGTAAAAACCTTTAAATATGAAGATGGACGATATGACAGACGTGAAAGGGAATTTTTCGGGTTCGGAAAAGTGACTTCTTACGATATGTGGTACAGTAATAGTGTATACAGATCACAAATAGATTTTTATCACAACAAGAATTATTTTTTGAATGGTAGATTAAGGAAAGTTGAAACTTATACTGGAACAAGTGATCTTAATTCTACAACAGAATACGAATACAATGTATATAAATTTAAGAACAACAATACAAAGATTGATTTGAGTGCTTCTGTTTCAGAAACCTACGATACTGGTGGAAAAGAAGGACGAAAAATGGCTATAGCATTGTTGGGCATTACAAGAAAGAAAAATATAGAAAGTGGTGGTAATATAACAGTTTCAGAAGGACTCTCGTATAATGATAAAGGATTGGTTACTCAACTAATGCATTTTAGTAATGCTGCTACTTATAATGCCGTTATTGATTATCATAATAATGCATTGCCTAATAATATTTTAAATGTACCTAAATCTATAAAGGTTTATGAAGCATTATCCACTTCAAATCCAATTCGCGAAAGATTTACAGAAGTAGATCCTAACACTGGTTTGCTACTCAAAGTCTCGGTGAAACTTAATGCTTCCGAAACGGCAAAGACTGAGTTTACCTATGATTCCTTTGGAAATGTAAGTACAGTATTATATCCGGAAAATGAAAATGGTGACCGATATAACTTAAGCTATGAATATGACTCTAACACCTATAAATATGTAGTCAATACAAAGGATGTTTTTGGATATATCTCATCAGCTGATTATGACCCGAAATTTGATGTTGTAACACAAATTACAGATGTTTCAGGTAGTATAACAGAATATAAATATGATGCTAAAGGTCGAATTGCCCAAATACTGGCCCCTAAAGAAAAAGAGGCAGGAGCACCATATACCGTTAAATATTCTTATAATACATTTGCAACACCCAATCCAAATCTGGGATATATCAGTAATTATTATTGGTGCTTAACAGAAAACTATAATCCACAGGATCCGTCTAACCCGGTAGAAACCATGACTTTTTCAGATGGTTGGGGGAAAGTAGTGCAAACTAAGAAAGATATACTACTGAATGGGGAGGAGAAAATGTCAGTTTCAGGAAGAACTATTTATGACGTGGTGGGAAGAGCTATTTCACAGCATCATCCTATCTTTGAAAATAAGTATCCCCCTAATGATCCGAATCATACAAATGTGTTGCTGAATATGAGTGCACCTTCTCCTTATTATTCGTCCGTACAGCGTGATACTAAAGATAGGGTTGCCGTGACTGTGGATGAACTATTCCATACTGCAAATACAATGTACTCTATTGAAAATAATATGGTAAAGAGCACATTAGTACTTTTCCAAAATAGCAACACCCAGCTTAAATCGGAAACATTTACAAATTCAGAAGGAAAGACGGCCCAGGTCAATGATTATCTGAATGGACAAGCATTAACTACAAAATTTGTTTATAATACAATTGGAGAACTTAAGTCAACGGAAGATCCAATGGGTATAAAAACATTATATTTATATGACAAAGGTGGCCGTAGAATTCAGGTGGAACATGCTGATCGTGGTATAAATAAATATGAATACGATCCTGCCGGGAATACGATAAAAATGTATACATCCAATATGGAAAATACAAGCCCTGCTCAAAAATATATTCATTATAAATTTGATTTTAACAGGCTCTCCGATATACAATTTCCAGACTTACCAGGAAGTAATCCATCGAATGTTCATTATCAATATGGTGCTCCGGGCTCCGGAAATAATTCAGGGAAACTTATCTTCCAGTCAGATAATTCCGGAACAACCAAGTTTGAATATGGAAATATGGGGGAAGTGGTAATGGAGCATAAAACGATTTCAGGATATGGAATTCCCAATATGGAGTTCAGAACTTTATTCGAATATGACAGCTGGAACAGAATCCAAAATCTCACCTATGCAGATGGAGAGATGGTACGATATGAATATGATTTGGGTGGAAATCTTAAAAGAATATATAGCAAAGATGGGCATGAATATGTTAAAAAAATTGTTTATGATCATTATGAACAAAGAACCTCTATTGAATTAGGAAATGGGACAAAATCAGAGTTCGAATATACTTTAGCAGATAGAAAACTGAATGTACATCGCCTTAAAGATGATTTTGGAACAGAGCTTCTCAGAAATAGTTATAAATATGATTATCTAGGTAATATTACTCAACTGAAAAATAGTGCAGGAATATATAATGAATTGGGTGGAAGCTATGCTTTTAATTATAAATATGATCACCTGAATAGGCTTGCTTCCTCTGACGGAAGCTTTACCGGAGATCCGCAGACTCAGTTTGGAACAACCGCTTCAGATTTTGAAATGACGATGGGGTATAATAAAGCAGGGGGAATTAAAGAAAAAAATCAAAAGCATAATCAGGATGGAGGAGTAAATGATCTTAATACCTATGACAATGTTTATCATTATATTACAGGTACACATAAAGTAGAGGTTATTGAGAATCTCAATAATGGGAATTATGAGAAATTTGAATATGATTATAATGGAAATGTAGTAAGGTATTCTAAATCAGGAGATGATGAGCAGTTACTTTGGGATGAGCAGGATCGTCTGAAGGCTGTTAATAAAGATAATCAGGGTGTTTTCCAGTATTATGTTTATGATGATAAAGGAGAACGGGTGATCAAATGCAACCTTGAACAAGGAGCTCAATTGTATCAAAATGGACAGATTATAGATCCGGGGACAATTCAGGTTAATAGTTTCAAGATATATCCTAATGCTTATCATGTTGAAAATTCAGAGAAAATGTTGACAAAACATTATTATGCAGGTTCCGAAAGAGTAGCGAGCAGAATTATGGATTTTGATTTCCCAACGATGAGACAAGCAAATGCTTCTGATCTTGGAAATAAATCTAAAGATCAGGATAATGGTACTGACTTGAAGTTATACCTAAAAAAGGCAGGAATAGATTTTAATCAGGTGAAGGTTGAGCTGGCTAAAGGGCCACAATTACAAGCAGGTGTATATTATCTACACGGAGATCACTTGGGAACTGCCACTTTTGTGACGAATCAGAATATGAAACCGACTCAGTTTTTCTTAAATTTACCGTTTGGGGAGACAATGGCAGAACAAATGACGGGAGTTTATAATAACCCATATAAATTCAATGCTAAAGAGTTGGATGAAGAAACAGGATTGTATTATTATGGCGCAAGATACTATAACCCTAGATTGAGTATTTGGTATGGTGTTGATCCGATGATGGAGAAGTTTCCGGCGTGGAATCCGTATAACTACACATTACAAAATCCTATTAAGTATACAGATCCGGATGGACGTAGTCCTTGGGATCATCATTTTGATGCAAGAGGAAGGTTTTTATATGATGATCACAATGGATCTCATAATATTATTATTCATATTGGTTCACAGAGAGTTATGCCAAGTCAGCTCGATCAGTCTAAAGGTAGCACACTTGCACTAATGAGAATAGCTGTTCATTATGCTTCTAAAAATGGAATGCCAGGAGTTTTTGGGGCAGGGCCATCCCCTGTAGGAAATTTAGCAGCAGACAATCCTGGTTATACCATAGGAGCTAGCCCATATGCTTCTAGGATTAATACAAAAGGAGGACTAAGTGATAAAATGAATGATTATTTCAATTTTACAAATGTACTTAAACATGAAAATTTTCATAAAATTGATTTTCTTGATGGAAATAAAACAGAAGGCAAGCTTTATAATCATCTAGATGTATATTTGAACCAAATGGCAGATCCTACATTTAAGAAAGGGACCGCTCCTTTTCAAAGAGCATCAATAGGTTCTTTTGGTAACTACCTTTTACAAATGAATGAAGACGAAACAAATTCTGGTAAATTAAATAGTTATATAGAGCGTTTTAATCAAACAAATTCTGGAGGATATAAAATTAGAGTGACTCAATTTAATTCTAACGGAATACCATCAATGGAAGGTATAAGTCCTAATGGAGGAACCTTTCAACTTAAAAGAGATAAAAAAGACATAAAAGAATAATATATGAAAAATATAATGGTTATCCTATTTTGTGCATTTTCACTTAATTCTTGTAAGAATAAACTAGATAATCTTATAATGACAGAGCCTTCTGAATATTGGGTAATAGATGATGAGTATAATAAAAATACATATCGTTCATATGCGTACAAATTCAATGAAAATAGTAAGTACGAAATGTTTGTTATTAGACGAAATAAAAAGCAAATACATCCATATAGTAGTGGGGATATAGTTTATCCGGATAATAAATGGGAAATATTTGACGATAGTATAAAAATTGGAAACAGTAAATTCAAATTGAACATTATTAACGATAGTATATTATTTTTAAAAAGTAAAAACTATAATGAAAGACTTTTAAAAGTGAATTATAAAGAAGGTTATGTTAAAATGAAAAATTCTTTAAATTAATTAATAAAGCCAACTCGAAGAGTTGGCTTTATTATTATAATAAAAAATCAGATAATGGCATGATAATGATGATACTTTTGGATAAACCGATTATTATTGATATTCTCAAAGGAGAAAATGAAGAAGTAAAATAGTCTTCTAAAAATGATTGAATTATAAATAATGTCTGTATTTAAATTTTTAATGCTAAATTGTCCATTACTATGAAGACAATTTATGCAGCATTAGCCCTTTCCGTAGCTTCTGCCGCTTTTTCTCAAAAAACATTGGAAAAAGTAGAGCCGGCATTTTGGTGGAAGGGAATGAAAACCCCCGAACTACAGCTTTTAGTGTACGGGAAAGATATCGCGAATCATGAAATCACTCTTTCAGATGGTATACAGATTAAGGGTGTTCAGAAAGTTGAAAATCCAAACTATGTTTTTATTACTGTCAATACAGGTGAAATAAATGTTCCTAAGTTTTCCATCAATATCAAAAAAGGGAAGAAGAATCTAGCCTCTTATATATACGAACTGAAACAGAGAGAACCTAATTCTGCAAACCGGGAATCTTTTACCTCAAAAGATGTCATGTACCTGATTATGCCGGATCGTTTTGCCAACGGTGACGAAAAGAATGATTCCAAACCGGAACTGACAGAGAAAGTAGACCGCCGTTTACCCAATGGCAGACATGGCGGAGATCTTCGGGGAATCATTAATAACCTGGACTATATTCAGAACCTTGGTGCCACAGCAATCTGGTTAACTCCGGTGAATGAAGACAATGAAAAAGTCTATTCCTATCACGGATACGCCCAAACGGATCTCTATACAATAGACTCCCGATACGGAACCAACGAAGAATACAAAAGTTTATCCCACGAACTGAATAAAAGGAATATGAAGCTGGTGATGGATTATGTGACCAACCACTGGGGAACTTCACACTGGATGATCAAAGATCTTCCAACAAAAGATTGGATCCATTGGTTTAAGGACGGAGATGAAGGCTTCAAACGTTCCAATTATAAAACCACCACACAGTTTGATACCAATGCTTCAGATATTGATAAAAAATATGCGCTGGATGGCTGGTTTGATAAAACAATGCCTGATATCAATCAAAACAATCCTTTAGTTTTAAAATACCTGACACAAAATGCGATCTGGTGGATAGAATATGCAGGATTAGGAGGTTTCCGTGTAGATACCTATCCTTATAATGATAAAGAAGCGATGGCAAATTGGGCCAAAGCGATTACCGACGAATACCCCAAATTTAATATCGTAGGCGAAACCTGGCTATATACAGCAGGGCAAATTTCAGCCTGGCAGAAAAACTCCAAAACAGGAGAAGCAGCAGGCTATAATTCCAATTTACCGTCAGTAATGGATTTTATGCTGTTTGCAGATATGCCTAAAGCTTTTAAAGAAAAAGAAAGCTGGAATACAGGAATGATAAAAATTTATGATTCCTTTACCAGCGATTTCCTATATCCGGATATTAATAATGTGCTGGTTTTTTTTGAAAATCATGATACCGAAAGGTGGAACGAAATCTTCAATGCAGATCCCAAAGCTTATAAAATGGGCCTTGCCATGATTTCCACAGTCCGCGGAATTCCCCAGATTTATTACGGATCTGAAATAGGAATGCGTGGAGATAAAAACAAAGGAGGAGATGCAGATATCCGCAGAGATTTTCCCGGCGGATGGAAATCAGATAAACAGAATGCATTTAATCCGTCTGAACAAACCACTGAACAAAAAGAATTCTTTCAGTTCACCAGCAAATTACTGAACTGGAGAAAAGGTAAAGAGGTGATCCATAACGGTAAAACTAAAAATTACGTTCCTCAGGATGGTATTTTTACTTATTTCAGATATAACGAAAAAGAAAGCGTAATGGTGATTGTGAATAATAATGAAAAAGATCAGACGTTAGACTTAAAACGTTTTGCAGAATCACTCAAAGGATTTTCAAAAGGAAAAGATGTTATTTCAGGAAAAGAATTTATGTTGCAAAATACGATCAATATTTCTGCAAAAACCCCATTGATCATCGAACTTGAAAAATAATTACTTTATGAAAAAATTAATAACAGTACATACACTGATCCTGTTCTTATTGGGATTCTCTGTACTTTCCGCACAATCAAAAAATGGATTTGAAAAAGAAAAGTCGGAAATCAGTACCATGCTTGATGCCTTTAATGTAGCAGCCGCAAAAGCAGATTACAACGTCTATTTTAATTTCTTTGCGGATGAATCTACCTTTATTGGAACAGATGCTACCGAAGTTTGGAATAAAAAAGAATTCATGGTTTGGGCAAAACCTCACTTTGACAAAAAGAGAACCTGGAACTTTACCTCTCTTAAAAGAAATATTTATTTCAGTAAAGATGGAAAGCTGGCCTGGTTTGATGAGTTATTGGATACCCAAATGAAAATATGCAGGGGTTCAGGAGTGGTAGAAAAAATCAATGGAAATTGGAAGGTAAAGCAATACGTCCTTTCTGTAACGGTTCCTAATGAGGTAGTGGATAAAGTGGTGATAGAAAAAACACCTATCGAAGATGCATTAATTCAAAAACTGAAGTCATAATGGCAGAAATGATGGGGAGATATAATTCGGGGGCATTGGGAAGAAGAAAAAAGCCAAACTTATCCATGCTTCAGATTATTAACATGAGTATGGGATTCCTTGGAATTCAAATGGCCTTCGGATTACAAAATGGAAATGCAAGCCGTATTTTGGGTAATTTAGGTGCGGATGTTCACGAATTATCATGGTTCTGGCTGGTTGCTCCTGTTACAGGACTAATTGTTCAGCCTATCATTGGACATATGGGAGACAATACATGGAGCCCGTTGGGAAGAAGAAAACCTTACTTTTTAATTGGAGCTGTTTTATGTGCTATAGGGCTTGTGCTTCTTCCCAATGCTGCTTCTGTGACTCAGATGTTCGCAGCCAATGCTCTTTTATTAGCCGTAATATTCCTTGCTATGATGGATGCTTCCGTAAACATTGCGATGGAGCCTTTCAGAGCTTTGGTAGGAGATATGCTCCCGAAACATCAGGGAACAATAGGATTTTCAGTACAGACAATTCTGATTGGAATCGGGGCTGTATTGGGCTCTTATTTGCCGGATTGGTTAACAAAAATGGGAATTTCCAACGAAGCCCCAGCAGGATTTGTAGCAGATAATGTGATCTATTCCTTTTATATAGGAGCAGGATTGCTTATTATATCAATTCTGTACACCATCATGACAACCAGAGAATATTCACCGCAGGAGTTTGCTGATTTTGAAGACGGGAAAGAAGTAGAAAAACAGGAATCTAAGTTTTCGGATATTTTCAAAGACTTTGCAGCAATTCCTGTACAGATGAAAAAGCTGGGAATCGTCCAGTTCTTTTCATGGTTTGCTTTATTTACGATGTGGGTATTTACCACAAGTGCTCTGGCAACCCATCATTTTGGACTTTCTCCCGAAGATACCCATTCCAAAGCATTTAATGATGCCGGAGATTTAACCGGAAAGCTTTTCGGAATGTATAATCTATGGGCAATTCCATTCGCTTTTTTATTGACACCTATAGCAAAACTGATCGGTAAGAAACAAACTCATGCTTTGGCTTTATTGTGTGGAGGTTTGGGACTAGTTTCCATGTATTTCATTAAAGATGTCAGCAATTTATGGATATCAATGATTGGATTAGGTTTTGCCTGGGCAAGTATTCTGGCAATGCCTTATGCTATGCTTATTGAAGTGATTCCACAAAGAAAAATGGGAGTCTACATGGGAATATTCAATTTCTTTATTGTCATTCCGCAGATCATCAATGGTTTATTCGGAGGTCCTGTTGTAAGCGGTGTTTTCGGAAAACAGGCCATGGATTATGTTGTGGTAGGAGGTGTTTGCATGCTGATAGGAGCTGTAGTGACCATGATTTTTATTAAATCAGAAGATGAAACTCCTAAGGAAATTGAAGAGGAGATCAAACAGGTGCATTTTTAAACATTGAATAAGTTAAAATTTGAAATATCAATAGGAGCGGGCTTTAGCCAAAACTTAAATCTATACTATTCAGAATCTATTAGTCTCCCACAGATTTCACGGATAACACAGATATTTGCGCTTATTCATATAATCTGCTCAATCTTCGGAAAAAAAGGATATTCGCGGCATGAAATTTTATCACAGATAAAATCCTTGCGTCCTAAAGCATTAGGCAGGAAAAAAAACTAGCGTCCTTGCGTGTAAACAATATATCATACAGGAACTTCATAAGCCTATAGGAAATCTTAGCTTCCTACCTTTTCTCTCAACAATTTCCTTTCTTAACCTACATCAACAATTTCCTATTGTACATCCCGTACATTTGTACCATAAATAATCACAGAAATGAAAACAGTATATCATAAAGCAGATTCAAGAGGCCATGCCGATCATGGTTGGTTAAATTCATACCATACATTCAGTTTTGCAAACTATCAAAACAGAGAAAGAACAAACTTCGGTGTTTTGAGAGTATTGAATGATGATACCGTTTCTCAGGGAATGGGATTCGGAACACACCCTCACAGAGATATGGAAATTATATCCATTCCTTTAGAAGGAGATCTGGAACATAAAGATTCAATGGGAACTACAGCAGTGATCAAAAAAGGAGAAATCCAGGTGATGAGTGCCGGAACCGGTGTAATGCACAGCGAATACAATAAAAATAAAGATGAAGCGGTAAAATTTCTACAGATCTGGGTTTTTCCTAAAGAATTGGATGTTGAACCGAGATATGATCAGAAAAGCATAAAAGAAGGAGAAAAGATCAATGGTTTTCAACAGATTTTGTCACCAAATAAAAATGATGACGGAGTTTGGATCCATCAGGATGCATGGTTTAATCTGGCTAATTTTAAAAAAGGAAACGGTAAAAACTATATGCTCAACAAAAAAGGAAACGGAGTCTATGCTTTTGTTTTAAAAGGAAGTGCTAAAGTGGGCGACCGTATCCTCAATGAAAGAGACGGGTTGGGAATCTGGGATACCCAAAGCTTTAATATTGAAGCAGAGGAAGACACAGAAGTACTATTAATGGAAGTGCCCATGGAATTGCCCGCTTATCTTAAATAAAAAACTAAATTTGTATCCTTAAAAATTAAAAACAATATAGAATGATCATCAACGAAATTCTTGCAGATGGTGATTGTATACAAAAAAATAAATACTACATATGAAAATTTTAGCAATAGCAGGAAGTAATTCTGAGGCTTCAATGAACAAGCAGTTGGTGGCTTATGCATCAACATTATTTGAAAATGCAGAAGTAGAGGTAGTGGATTTGAATCCTTTCGAAATGCCCATCTATAAGCATGAGAGAGAATTAGCAGGTGGTGTTCCTCAGGAAGCCCATGATTTTGCAGCCAAAATTGATGGAGCAAACTTATTACTGGTTTCTTTAGGAGAACATAACGGAACCTATTCTACAGCATTTAAAAATGTATTCGATTGGGTATCGAGAATCAAGGACAGAACCGTATGGAATGAAGTACCAATGTTATTGATGTCTACATCCCCTGGAGGTAGAGGAGGAGCCGGAGTTTTGGAAGCAGCATCAAAGCGTTTCCCTTTCCACGGTGGAAATGTAGTAGAAACATTCTCACTTCCTTTCTTTAATGATAATTTTGATAAAGCAGGTCAGAAGATTTCTAACGAAGAGAAAGACAGCGAATTAAAAGAAAAAATTAAGAAGATTGCAGCCATTGAATCGATCCTTGAAAAATAGAATTTGAATATTCATTTAAAATTACTATTTTTGCAAAAAGAAAAGAGATGAAAATTCAGACCTCCTATAAACAATGTTTTTCTGAGAAAGGGAAAACTGTGGGCTCTGAAATTCTGAGATAAAATAACGGCCGATAATCTGAAAAGATTGTCGGCTTTTTTGTTTTCTAAATTGAATATAAAAAGTAATTATTAAAATAAAATGTACCAATATACTCATGTACCAATTTACCAATTCTCCGGTTTCCAAAGTGAAGCTATTGTTATATTGCTAAACTGATATATTGTTACATTATTAAATTATTAAACATGAGCAACACTTACAAATCAGCAGGAGTAGACAAAGAAGAAGGGTACAAAACGGTTGACAAGATCAAAAAAGCGGTCGGTGAAACCCATAATTCTAATGTACTGAATCAGTTGGGAAGCTTTGGTGCTTTCTATGAAATCGGAGGATATAAAAACCCAGTCCTTGTTTCAGGAACAGATGGAGTAGGAACAAAACTGAAAGTAGCTTTGGATACCAAAAAATATGGTTCCATTGGTATCGACTGTTTTGCAATGTGTGCTAATGATATCCTTTGTCATGGTGCAAAACCACTATTCTTCCTGGATTATTTAGCTTGTGGAAAGCTGGATTCAGAAATCGCAGCAGAAATCGTGCTGGGAATGGTAGAAGCTTGTAAGGACAACAACTGTGCATTGATTGGTGGAGAAACTGCTGAAATGCCGGGAATGTACCAGCCGGGAGATTATGATGTTGCTGGATTCTGTGTAGGAATTGTAGAAAAAGACCAGATTATTGACGGTTCTAAAATTAAAGCAGGTAACAAAATCATTGCATTACCAAGCTCAGGATTCCACTCAAACGGATTCTCTTTAGTAAGAAAAGTATTCCCGAACTTTGAAGAAGAGTTTGAAGGAAAACCTTTATATGAAACACTTTTAGTTCCAACAAGATTATACTTCAAAGATATTCATAAAGTATTGGAAGAAGTGAAAGTAGGAGGAATTGCTCACATCACAGGTGGAGGACTTTACGAAAACGTTCCTAGAATTATTCCGGAAGGATTATGTGCTTCTATTGACGCTTCCAAAGTTAAAATTCCAAGTGTTATGCTTGAATTGGAGAAAAGAGGTGGAATTGCACGTGAAGAAATGTACGGAACTTTCAATATGGGAGTAGGGATGATCATCGTAGTTGATACTGAGCATGCTGAAAAAGTATTGCACCTTTTGGATGATGCTTACGAAATCGGAGAAATCACTGAAGGAGCAGAAAAAATCGATTTAAAATTTTAGAAGCTTAATCCCGCTTTTCGCTATATCTTTTTCGCCAATGCTTTTTTACAAAGCCATTTCAAAAAAGGATGCCGCTGCAATCGGGGCTAATTAAAGAAAGCCTTGTCAAGGTTCTAAACCTTGACAAGGCTGCAAAAAAAATATGAAGAACATCGTTGTACTTGTATCCGGTTCAGGAACCAATCTGCAGAGAATCATAGATACTATTGAAGCTGGAGAAATCCAAAATGCAAAAGTAGCTTTGGTAGTAGCTGACAGAGAATGCTACGGACTGGAAAGAGCAAAAAAACATCATATAGATACTGTACTCATTCCAAGAGGAAAAAATTTCAGCAGTGAGCTGGCTAAGATAATCCCTGAAAATACAGATTTAATCGTATTGGCAGGATTCTTATCCATTTTAAAATCTGAATTCTGTGAGAATTGGACAGGTAAAATAATCAATATTCATCCTGCATTACTTCCCAAATTCGGAGGAAAAGGAATGTGGGGGATGAACGTGCATCATGCCGTGATAGAAGCCGGAGAAAAAGAAAGTGGTGCTACGGTACATTTTGTGACTCCCGGAATTGATGAAGGAGAAGCTATTCTTCAGAAGTCTTTTGAAGTAACACCGGAAGATACTCCTGAAACATTGGCAGGAAAAGTTCACCAGATTGAATATGAAATATTTCCTATAGCGATCAATAAGGTCCTGGGAAATTAATAAATATACCAATGTACTAGTGTAGCAGTTTACCAATAATAAAGGTATTGTTACATTACTAGATTGATACATTGATAAGAAAATCTAAGTAAAATAAAAGTAAGTTCGGAGGTGAAAGACCCGGACACAGTTTGAAATAGCTGTAAAAAGTAAAAAATTGAAAGTAAAATGAGTAAAAAGAGAGTTTTAATCAGTGTTTCTGACAAAAGTGGATTAATTGAATTCGCGCAGTTTTTGGAAGCTCAGAATTATGAGTTGATCTCTACAGGAGGAACGTTCAAACATTTGAAAGACGCTGGTTTAAATCCCATTCAGATTGATGAGGTTACCAATTTCCCAGAAATGTTGGACGGTAGGGTGAAGACGTTACACCCTAAAGTTCACGGAGGATTACTGGCTGTTCGTACCAACGAGGAGCACATGAAAACCGTTCAGGAACACGGAATTGGTCTGATAGACATGGTTATCGTAAACCTTTACCCTTTCTTTGAAAATGTAAATAAAGACATTTCTTTACATGAAAAGGTAGAATTCATCGATATCGGAGGCCCTTCAATGCTTCGTTCTGCAGCAAAAAACTTTGACTCCGTTACTGTAATTACTGATGTGGAAGACTATACAGCAGTAAAACTAGAAATGGAACAAAACGGAGATACTTACATCGAAACCCGTAAAAAGCTGGCAGGAAAAGTATTCAACCTTACTTCCGCTTATGATGCTGCTATTTCAAGAATGCTTTTAGATGAGGAATATCCTACCTACTTAAATGCATCTTATAAAAAGGTTTCTGACTTAAGATACGGTGAAAATCCTCATCAGACAGCAGCTTACTATGTTTCTACTTTTGAAAACGGGGCAATGAAAGACTTCGAACAGCTTGGAGGTAAAGAGCTTTCTTTCAATAACCTACGTGATATGGACCTTTGCTGGAAAGTAGTTACTGAATTCAAAGAAGAAATGGCTTGTTGTGCCGTGAAACATTCTACACCTTGTGGTGTGGCTATCGGAACTTCAGCTTTGGAAACTTACCAAAAAACTTTCGAATGTGATCCTGTCTCTATCTTTGGCGGAATTGTTGCAATGAACTACACAATAAATGCTGCAACAGCTGAAGAGCTGAACAAAACGTTCCTTGAGATTGTGATGGCTCCGGATTTTGACGAAGAAGCGCTGGAAGTTTTAAGAAAAAAGAAAAACTTAAGAATCATCAAAATTGTAAACCCTGTTTCTGATAAGCAGACTTGGGTAAAAGTAGACGGTGGTATCTTGGTTCAGGATAACGATACTTACTTCTCTGATGATATCAAGGTAGTTACTGAGGTACAGCCTACTGAAGAACAGAAAAAAGCTTTACTTTTCTCACAGAGAGTGGTAAAATACGTGAAGTCAAATGCTATTGTTGTTTCCAACGGAGTTCAGGCTTTCGGAATCGGTGGAGGACAGGTCAACAGAATCTGGGCAACACAACAGGCTATTGAAAGAGCAAAAGAAAAATTCTCAGGAGATCTTGTATTAGCTTCTGATGCATTTTTCCCTTTCCGTGACGTAGTGGATTTCTGCGCTCAGGAAGGTATCAAAGCTATCATTCAGCCAGGAGGAAGTGTAAAAGATCAGGACAGTGTAGAAGCTGCCAATGAACACGGCATCCCAATGATGTTTACAGGTGTGAGACACTTTTTCCACTAATTAAAATAGAATTAAAAAATAATTAGGGATTGTATTTATAGCATTCAAAATTATATATTTGTAAATTAGACTAGATAATAAATAAAGTATGAGAATATTAATCATAGGTGAAGGCGGTAGAGAATCTGCTCTAGCGGCAAAACTTCAGAATGACCCTAGAATTTCTAAAATGTTTTTTGCCAACGGGAATGCTACTACCGATGTAATAGGAAAAAATGTTCATTTATCAGAAATCAAAGAACTTAGAGATTTCGCTATTAAAGAAAAAGTTGACTTAACGATTGTAGGTCCTGAGGCTCCATTGGTAGCCGGTTTAAAGGATGAATTTAAGCAGCACGATCTTAAAGTTTTTGGTCCTACTCAAAAAGTGGCAAGCTTGGAAGGAAGTAAAGCTTTCTCTAAGAAGTTTATGCAGACCTATGATATCAAAACAGCAAAAGCTGTAGTATTTGATTCATATAACGAAGCTAAAGAATATGTACAGACACAGGAATATCCTTTAGTAATCAAAGCAAGCGGTTTAGCAGGCGGAAAAGGAGTGGTAATCTGTGATACACTTGAAGAGGCAGAAGCTACCATCCATGATTTCATGATCAGAAGAATCTATGGTGATGCCGGTATCCGTTTAGTTATTGAAGAATATTTACAAGGTTTTGAGGCTTCAATTATTGCATTCTCTAACGGAGAAAAATTATTCCCTTGTATCGCAGCAAAAGACTATAAGAAGGCTGGAAAAGGAGATACAGGACCTAATACAGGAGGTATGGGTTCAGTAGCACCAAGCCCTGAATTTACTCAGGAGCATTATGCAGACTTCGAACAGAATATTTTAGAGCCTACCGTTAAAGGTCTTAAAGCAGAAGGTTTCAGCTTTAAAGGAATCATTTTCTTCGGATTAATGATCACTAAAAAAGGAACTTATCTTCTTGAATACAACATGAGATTCGGAGATCCTGAAACTCAGGTATTGATGGCTCTTATGGAAAACAATCTTCTGGATGTAATTCAGGATTGTATGGATGGAAAAGATATTGAGCTTAAGTTTAAAGACGAAAAAGCAATATGTCTTGTTATGTGTTCGGGAGGGTATCCAAGAAATATCGAAACAGGTTTCGAGATTACAGGAGAAGATAAAGTAACCCACAGTAAATTATTATACGCAGGGGCTATGAGAAAAGGAGACAAAGTGGTTTCCAATGGTGGTAGAGTTCTGAATATTGTAGCAACAGGAGCTACTTTCGAAGATGCCCGCAAGAAAGTTTACGAAGATGCAAGCCATGTACATTTCGATTACGGCTTCTACAGAGAAGACATCGGAAAGTTCTAATAAAAATCACGGAAAAAGATTTGGAGACATTCCAAGTCTTTTTTTGTAAAACAGTTAATATTAAATAAGATGCTAGATCTCAGACTTCAGACCTAAAAATCTGATGTCTTACATCTGATATCTTTAAAAAATCAATCATCAAAAATGAACAACGGTATTATTATTTTAGATTTCGGATCCCAGTACAACCAGCTTATCGGAAGAAGAATCCGTGAGATGGGGGTATACTCTGAAATCTTACCTTACAATACACCTTTACAAGATATTTTAGCAAAACAACCCAAAGGAATCATTCTTTCCGGGGGACCAAGCTCTGTAAATGCAGAAAATGCTCACCTGGTTGAGAAAGCATTATATGAGCAGGGAGTTCCTGTATTGGGAATTTGCTACGGAATGCAGATGACAGCTCACCTTTTAGGAGGTAAAGTAAATAAAGGAGAAAAAGGAGAATATGGTAAAGCAAACCTGGAAATCGTTAAAGAGAGCTCTTTATTAAAAGGGGTTACTCAAAACTCTGTGGTTTGGATGAGCCACTTTGATGAAGTGGGGGAGCTTCCTGCAGGTTTTGAATTAAATGCAAAATCAGGAGTAATTGCTTCTATTTCCAATGAACAAAGCAAAATCTACTGTGTTCAGTTCCACCCGGAAGTTTCGCATACCGAAGAAGGAGGGAAAATGCTGGAAAACTTTGTTTTTGCAATTTGTAATGCAGAGAAAAACTGGAAGCTGACTAACTATATCGAAAAAACAGTTGAAGAAATCCGTGAGAAAGTAGGAGACCACAAAGTAATCCTTGGTCTTTCAGGAGGTGTAGACTCTTCGGTAGCAGCAGTGTTGATTCATAAAGCAATTGGTGACCAGTTGACTTGTATCTTTGTAGATACAGGATTATTGAGAAAAGATGAGGGGAGAAAAGTAATGGATCAATATGGAGAACATTTCCATATGAACATTAAAATGGTAGATGCTCAGGAAAGATTCCTTTCAAAATTAGCGGGAGTAGATGATCCGGAAGCGAAGAGAAAGATTATCGGAAACGAGTTTATTCACGTTTTTGATGAAGAATCTCACAAAATTGAAGGTGCAAAATTCCTTGCTCAGGGGACCATTTATCCTGATGTTATCGAAAGCCAGTCTGTAAACGGGCCATCGGCAGTTATTAAATCTCACCACAATGTGGGAGGTCTTCCTGAAGATATGGAATTCGAATTATTAGAGCCATTAAGAGAGCTTTTCAAGGACGAAGTAAGAAGGGTAGGAGAAGAATTGGGTATTCCTCATCACATGGTATACAGACACCCTTTCCCTGGACCAGGATTAGGAATCAGAGTATTAGGAGCTGTAGATGCTGAGAAAGTAAGAATACTTCAGGAAGCTGACGATATTTTCATTGAAGAATTATATAAAAATGACCTTTACGAAAAAGTATCTCAGGCATTTGTAGTTCTTCTTCCTGTAAAATCTGTAGGAGTAATGGGAGACGAAAGAACTTACGAATATACAGCAGTAGTTCGTTCTGCTAATACCATCGACTTCATGACCGCAACATGGAGCAGACTTCCTTATGAATTCTTAGATACTGTTTCAAGCAGAATTATCAACGAAGTAAGAGGAATCAACAGAGTAGCTTATGATATTTCAAGCAAACCACCTGCAACTATTGAGTGGGAATAAGCTTGAATTGAATTGACAATATAAATCCTGCCCTTTTGGGCAGGATTTTTTGTTACCAATCTTGGCTTAAAGCAACTCCAATACTTAAAAAATAAATTAATATTAAGAGGAGACCACCATTAATGATATGTAAAATTACCTTTTTGTTGTGCTGATGAATTATATAAAAATTAATAATTAAAACAAGCAGAATAACCGGAGTAAACTCAAGAAAAAAGTCTGACTGAAAATACACTGATAACATTATGTAAATCAGTGATGTAACTAAGTTGATTATTGAGATTCTTTTCATGCTTCGTTCTTTTCAACATTAGAGTGAAATTTCTTAGGTTACATTACAGAAATAAAAATCTTCAGCAGAAAAAGAAGTTAGATTCTCCATATAATCAAAACAAGTATTATAGATATCAGGATCTATGGATAAGTATTGATCATGCAGCGTTTTAACCCTGATATATTGTATACTATCAAATGCACTAAGAATATTATCTACTTGTGACGCATAATTGTTTTCAATAAAAATTAACGGATAATTTAGACAAATATATCCTATGATTTTATTTTCTGTGGATAGGACAGAAATTTTTTCGCTATCAATTTCTATATCAGTTATATAATGATGTGATAGAGTTTCTATCACGGAGAAGAAAATAGAATGTTTCCAGTTCATATTTGCATAAATAGCTTTTTGTAAAATTGCCGTTATATCCACTGTTAAATTTATATAAATGGTTGTGAAAGCACTTTGTCTATAAGAGCTCAAGTGAATTTTTTTTCCTAAATTTAGGTAAAATTACATCAAATGCAAATAGAAACAAGACCCCTGAGTGTTCAGGATTATGATGAACTGGTTGTAACAATGAAGCGTGCCTATCCCCAGATGTCGGAATCAATCTGGTCTAAAAAAAGCATTGAAAAACTTACAAGGATATTTCCCAAAGGTCAAATCTGTATTACAGTAGATGGAAAACTGGCTGCCGTAGCGCTTTCCATTATTGTGAACTATGATGAGTTCGGGGATGACCACACCTATGTGGATATTACAGGGAATTATACATTTAATACCCATTTGTCAACAGGAAATGTATTATATGGAATCGAGGTTTTTGTGGATCCTGAGTTTCGTGAGCTGCGCCTGGGAAGAAGGCTTTACGACGCTAGGAAAGAATTATGTGAGCTTCTTAATCTGAAATCAATTATTCTGGGTGGAAGGATTCCAAACTACCATAAATACAGTCATGAGCTTTCTCCCAGAGAATATATACGCAGGGTGAGAGACAAGGAAATTTATGATCCTGTGTTGTCCTTCCAGCTTTCCAATAACTTTCTGCCTATAAAAATTCTGAAAAAATACCTTCCTGAAGACGAATCGTCACTGGAAAATGCCGTTTTGCTGCAATGGAATAATATCTATTACAGTAAAAAACCGAATACCATGCAGGACAGCATTATCCGTTTAGGACTGGTACAATGGCAGATGAGGCATTTTAAGAATATTGATGCCTTTTATGAACAGGTAGAGTTTTTTGTCAATGTAATGGGAGACTACAAATCAGACTTTGTATTATTCCCTGAACTTTTCAATACCCCTTTGCTGGCACCCTTCAATAAACTATCAGAAAGAGACAGTATGATAGAACTTGCCAAATTAAGTGAGGATATTAAAAACAAAATTTCCGAACTGGCGATTAGCTACAATGTAAATATTATCTCCGGAAGTATGCCCGTTTTTGATCATGATAATAATGATTTGTATAATGTAAGTTATCTGCTGCACAGAGACGGTCGCATAGATGAATACAGAAAAATCCATATTACCCCGAATGAAAGGAAATATTACGGAATGAAAGGAGGGAATGAAATTAAGGTTTTTGATACCGACTGTGGCAAAATAGGCCTCGTGATTTGCTATGATGTAGAATTTCCGGAATTACCGAGAATTTTAGCAGATCAGGGTATGAAGATATTATTTGTCCCTTATCTTACAGATACCCAGAATGCCTATATCAGAGTGCGCCATTGTGCTGCTGCAAGAGCTATTGAAAATGAATGTTATGTAGCCATTGCAGGATGTGTAGGAAATCTTCCGGGGGTTAATAATATGGACATCCAGTTTGGACAGGCTGCTGTATTTACTCCTTCAGACTTTGCTTTTCCGTCTAATGCCGTGAAAGGGGAAGCTACCCCAAATACGGAAATGACCTTAATTGTGGATGTAGATTTAAACTTACTCAAAGATCTTCATCATAATGGCTCAGTACAGGTCATGAATGACAGGAGAAAAGACCTTTATGATACTTACCTGAAATAATAATATAAGAATTACCATACTTAAAAACCACCTCTGTACTGAGGTGGTTTAAAACGAATCTATTAATAAATTGGAGCCGTATAAATATAGCGTACTTATACCTTTTTGTTGTTCTTTACAGCATCTATGAGTAGTTGCTCATTCTCTTTGTATATTTTTACCTGTGACGGGCTCAGTATAGCTTCAAAATCTTTATCGACGCTTTTAAACCCATCAGTAACGATGCGGCGTGCTTCCTGATCATTTGTTTTTTTCTTGCTTTTGTTCCTTTTATCCAGCACATTCTGCATCCCTTCTGCGGCCTTAAGATTGATGGTATAAGCCTGTGGAATCTGCTCATCAGTAAGATCGAGTAAAGAAATCATCACTAAAGTTCTATAACCGGCCAGCTCTTTAATTCTGTTGGTCTCAAACTTATTTATTTGCTCAGGAGTCAGGATTGTTCTTAATGACTTGTCGCGCTGTACCATAATTCCTAGTAACTCACTGGAAATGGCTTTGTTATTCAGAATATTGGAATTGTCTCCCACTTTTTCATCAAGGGCATCCAGGGATTCGGCTGCCACTTTATTAAAATATAAGGCTTTATTCGTTTGGCTTTCAGTAAGATTTAGATAATCCATTTTAGAAGTCATTGCTGTGGCAATTGAGTTGACTGAACCCATTTGTGCTTTTACCTGGGGAGTGACCATTACAAGTAAGAGGGTAAGCAGGCCTGTTGAAATAATTTTTTGAAACATAATTTGTTTTTTTACTATTTATTTGTTCTCTTACAAATGTATGTTGCAGAAGAATCTTTCTTATTATCCCAAATCCTTTTTTTATTGTTCGAAATTCTCCATTTGTAGATATATTTTTTTATTGTGATGAATAGAAACAAAAAATCCGGAGATAACTCTCCGGATTTAACTATTATCCATTGTCAGGACCTAAAATTTATTATTATTTATACTGCGGACATACTACAGCGGGGCAAATCAATCCCGGGCACTGAGGTCTTCCATCAGTAGGACAACACTGATGTGAGCAGTTACCGATGATGATACCACTCCCTGCAATACCTTTTAATTGTTCTCTTGAAAGTTTGTTGTTACGTAAATTTTTCATTTTGTAATACTTTTATTGGTTTGTTTTATTTTTTGTACGCTGTAAATATAAAAAAATATATTACACTTTATCACTAATGTTAGAATTTTATTATTATGATTGATTTTAATGCTGTAAAATGTTGATTATGTATTTGAAATTTTTAATATCTGCTTTAGAATGATTATATTTATTTTTTAATAAAAACTAAAAAATTATGCAAAAAGGAACTGTAAAATGGTATAACACAGAGAAAGGATATGGCTTTATTACCCTGGAAGGAAGTGAAAATACCATTTTTTGTCATCATTCAGCGATTGTCGGCTCTTCGAAATCTTTGTCGGAAGGGCAGACTGTAGAATTCAATATCGTACAGGGTCCAAAAGGGTCTCAGGCAGAAAATGTCAGGGTAATAGATAATGACTAGAATGATAAATAAATCTAAAAGATGAGTGCAAAAAAACTGTCAGTGTTCTGGCAGTTTTTTTATTAAACACTTTTATAAAAACATACTTGGGAACGGTTTTTGGAGTAAATTGCACCTATTATAGATATATTATGTTCGACAAGCAGCAACGAAAACTGAAAAGATCTGCCAGGCTCATCTCCGTACTGAGTAAATACGGTTTTAAAGATATGCTGGCAAGAATGAACGGGGGAAATAAGCAGGAAGAAGTTTCAGCCAATTCAGATGAAATTATCTCAAAAGGGACCGTTTATGAAAGGATCAGATTGGTGCTGGAAGAGCTGGGACCTACTTTTGTAAAGCTGGGACAGACATTTAGCAGCCGGGAAGATCTTTTGCCACCGGAGCTGATTCAGGAACTACAGAAACTACAGGACAAAGTAGAAACTGTAGAGATGGACGTAGAAGATGTTCTCGAAAATGAATTTAATATTTCTGTAAAAGACCATTTTCTGGAGATTCAGAAAGAACCCCTGGCTACAGCTTCTATCGCCCAGGTTTATAAAGCCGTCTTACAGGATGGAAGTCCGGTGATCTTAAAACTCAGAAAACCTGATGTACAATCTGTGATTGAAGATGATTTGCTGCTCATCAAAGATTTAGAAAAGCTTTTGTCTGCTTATTCCGAAATAGGAGAGAAGCTCAACCTGAAACAGGCCATTTCTACTTTCGAAAAATCATTACTGGAAGAGGTTTCCCTGATCAACGAAAAAAATAATATCCAGCAGTTTCGTCTTAATTTTAAAAACAATAAAGAAACCTACGTTCCCAAGATATACGAAGAATTTTCCAATAACAATATTCTTTGTATGGAGTTTATTGATGGAATAAAGGTTACCGATAAATCAGCCCTTTTAGCCAATCATATTGATCCTGTAAAAGTTTCAGAAGCAGGATTGAGGCTTTTTGTTTCTCAGATTTTAGATTATGGATTTTTTCATGCAGACCCACATGCCGGAAATATTTTAGTAAAAAAGGATGGAAAGATTGTCTTCATTGATTTTGGTGCAGTAGGTAAAATTCAGCCTAACGATAAAGAGATTCTTGAAAACCTGATCGTAAGCTTTGTGGCCAAAAATCCACATAAAATAGTTCGCTATCTCAAAAAGATGGCAATAAGCTATGAGATTCCTGACGAAAGAAGGTTTGAAAATGATGTAGAAGATATTCTGAATTTTGTACACAGCTCATCCTTGCAGGAAATTAATATTCAGGTTATCATCAATAAAATGAAGGATATCCTGAAAGATAACAGGCTTTATATGCCCGATTATTTTTATCTTTTGTTTAAAGGAATCAGCCTGATAGAAGGAGTGGGCAGGAATATCAACCCTGAATTGGATATTGTAAAAAGTCTTCATCCTTACACTAAAAAAATATTCGCAAAAAAGATCAATCCCAAGAATATTTTAAAAACAGGATTGGATAAAATGATGAATTTTACTGATAATGTAGATGAAATTCCCAGAGAGCTCCGTTCTGTACTTCAAAAACTGGATGAAAATAAATTTACAGTTTCCAGTGAAATCAAAAATATAGAAAAGACAAATCAGCTGATAAAATCCAGTGTGACCAATCTGATTCTTACCATGGTGCTGGGAGCCAATATTATTGCTACGGCCATTGTTTTTGCCTCCGAATCAGGACCGAGGATAGGAGAGCTTTCTCTGGTCGCGGTGTTAGGGTTTGTTTTTTCAGTCATTTTAGTTCTAGTCATTTTACTCAGAATAACAAGGAAGTAGGAGAGGTAGGGGGTGAGAGTTAAGAGTTGAGAGTTTTTGAACAGGACTTTGCACTATAAGTGAATACATGTACAACCCGAACTTCAAAATCGCCTATCCCATAAAAAACAAAAATAACAATGAGAACACTTAGTATACTTGCTTTTATCTTCTGTAGTTCACTGTTTATGGCTCAGATCACTTCTGAAAAAGGAGTATTGGGAGATTTTGATGGCAATGGAACAAAAGAATATGCCTATACTAAAGTCAGTGACTGTAATGATGATTGTGACGGACAATGTGAAACAACTATTTATTTCAGTGATAAAAAGATAAAACCATTCATAATTTCTCCAGCCTATGACGGTGCTTTATATAACCTGGGAGATCTTAATGATGACGGAAAAGATGAGATGGGCTTTTATCCCGGATGGTGCACAAGCTGCTGGCACCCATTTTATGCATATACATTAAGTGAAACCGGCTGGAAACCTTTAGTTCCTCCTATCTCTACACACTGTAATCAGTGGGAAGACGAAAAATTTCCTATTAAAAAAGATCCTAAAAAGAAAGGATATGTCATCATTACCTCAAGCAAATGGGAGAATGATGACATTAAAGTGAGCAGTAAAAGCCTTAAAATAAATTAAAAATCAAGAATCGGAGGTTAAAACTGATGATTATCCGGTTTTTACTCAGGTCTGAAATCTCACATCTTATATCCGGACTTCATTCTCTGAAAAACATGATCTTTGACATCAAAAGCTGCTGATTATTGGTTATACAGTCTCAAGTCTCAAATCTCCAAGTCTCTCCGTCTGCTGTCTCTACACATCCCGCTCTTCTCCAATACTGTCACTGCGCCTTCTGTCTACCTCTTACAACCTAAATTTTACATTATACATTTTAATACCTATCTTTGCAAAATGGAAAAACTCACTTTTGCAGATTTTGACCTGCCGGTTAAAATTCTTGATGTTTTAGCGGATATGGAATTATTTGAACCTACTCCAATTCAGGAGAAGAGTATAAAGCCTATTCTTTCCGGAAGAGATGTAATGGGAATTGCACAGACCGGAACCGGAAAAACATTAGCCTATCTTCTGCCAGTTCTTAAAACATGGAAATATAATAAAGCAGGGAATCCGACTGTTTTGGTACTTGTTCCTACCAGAGAATTAGTAGTTCAGGTAGCTGAAATTCTTGAAAAACTGACTGTAAATACTACTGCAAGAGTAATTGGAATATATGGAGGGAAAAATATCAATACTCAAAAACTGTTATTCAATGACGGTTGCGATATTTTGGTAGGTACTCCGGGAAGGGTAATGGACCTTTCCATAGATAATGCCATTTCCCTGAAAGAAGTTCAGAGACTGATTATCGATGAGTTTGATGAGATGCTTAATTTAGGTTTCAGACCACAGCTTACCCATATTTTTGAAATGATGAGAGAGAAGAGACAGAATATTCTTTTCTCTGCAACCATGACTGAAGCTGTAGATGTGATGCTGGATGAGTATTTTGCCAGTCCGATAGAAATTTCATTGGCAAAATCGGGTACTCCACTTGAAAAAATAGAACAGACAGCATATAAAGTTGAAAACTTCAATACCAAAATCAATTTACTTGAACACTTATTGAAGACTAAGACGGATATGTCTAAGGTGCTTATTTTTAATAACAATAAAAGACATGCTGACCTTCTTTTTACGAAAATTGATGAGTTATTTCCTGGTCAGTTTGATGTAATTCACTCAAATAAATCTCAAAACTACAGGCTTAAGGCAATGAAAAGTTTTGAAAATGAAGAGATCAGAGGATTGATTACCACGGATGTTATGGCCAGAGGTCTTGATATTTCCAATATTACTCATGTTATCAATTTTGAAACACCTGATATTCCGGAACAGTATATCCACAGAATCGGTAGAACCGGTAGAGCAGATAAAGACGGTAAAGCAATCACTTTCGTAACGAAGAAAGAAGAGCCTTTGATCCTTGATATCGAGCTATTGATGGATAAAGAATTAATCTTTAATGATTTCCCTGAAGGGGTGAAAATTAATCCTGCCAAGATTGCTTCTGAGAAAGATGAAGTGATCATGAAGAACCCTGTACAGGTAAAACTGAATGAAGGAGGAGGAGCATTTCATGAGAAAAAGGATAAGAATAAAAAGGAAAACTGGGGTGGGCCTTCAAAAAGAAAAGAGCCGAAAAAATTTGGAGCCAACAGAGCTCAGCAAAAGGCAATATCAAAATCTAAGAGAAAGAAATAAAAAAATAGGCTGCCTCGCTTTTGAGACAGCCTATTTTTTTTTATGCTATTCTTGAAAATAGTTTATTTCATATAAGGATCCAAAACCTTTTTCCAGATTTGGTATCCTTCAGGTTTAAAATGAAGCATATCTTCCACAAAAATATCTTTTCTTACATTTCCGTTGGCATCTTCCATGGCTTTGGTAACATCAATAAATTCAGCGTTAGGCTGTTTTTTCATAAAAGCAGCAATTTTTTTATTGGCTTCTTTCATCTGGGGCCACAGCTTCTCTCTACTAGGCGAGTACTTTATTGAAATATAATCCACTTCAATATTCGGAAATCTTTCACGGATCTTTTTATAGAAAGCCTTGTAACGGTTAACTAGTTTTTGAGCTTTCAGCTGGTGGTTGTCTGCGAAGTCATTTTCACCACAATAAATAATGATCTGTTTAGGCTGATAGGGCGCTAAGAGATCATCCGCAAAATCATTGAGGTCTGTAAGCCTTGAGCCACCGAATCCTCTGTTGATAATGGTTTTGTCAGGAAAATAAGACGCTACATCAGTCCATTTGGTAAAAGATGAACTTCCTAAAAACAAAATAGCATCCTTAGCTGGTGGGTTCTGTTGATCTTCTTTTTTGAAATTTTGGATATCCTGCCAAAACATTGGCTTTTTTTCCTGAGAAAAGGAAATGACAAAAAACAGCAAGAGAAATGCTGAGAGAATCTTCTTCATTGTTTCAATTTTTAATTTCAGATAAAAGTAATAAAAAACTCCCGATTAACGGGAGTTTATCATTTATCTTTTGTAGGTTACATACGTTACATCCGGGATCTTATCTCCATCCTGGTCATAGTTACCAAACTGTTGAGCTAATCTAAGTTCTGTATTGGATAGGATATCAACTTTATAGTTATTGTTCTCATCCTGATCAAACTTAATCCCTAAAATTTTAGCATCAGCATCGTAGGTGTATCTTCCTTCACTTTTTCCATTCACCTGGCAGTCTGCACCTCCTGTTCCGGAATAAGCTGTATAACTGACATAAAAGTCTGTTCTGAAGAAAAGAATATTTTTTTGATCGCACCCTTCTGGAGTAGAAGAAGAAAGCACCGTTTTATTATCTTTTCCGGAAATAACTTCTCTTTTGGCTTCTTTCCAATCTCCTTTAATAATATCCATTTCATAAGCTTGCATATCATCATCTTTACAAGAAGTAAGCGCCAAAGCAGAAAAGGCAAATAAAAGTAGCTGTTTTTTCATTTTCACAAATTTAAGAATATGCTAAAATATAAATAAATTTGAAATATCTATAATGAAATCACTATTTTTTAAACAAATGTTTATAAATAAGATAATTTGGAATTATTGTACAGCTTGTAAGCTACCAGGCTGGTACGCAGAAAACAATTCATTTAAAGATTCGGGGCTTTATTATTAAAATTCAATAGAAGTGAATTTTAATTTCTCTATAATCTCCCTCAAAAATCCCCGGGATTTGACCCAAACATACCATTTTCAATGAACACCATCATCATAATATGCGTGAAGCTTTAGTAAGGAACCTAAAAAAGCGGACCATAGCCCGCTTTTTTGATATCAATTACTGTTTTCCAGTCTGTATTAATAGCTCATTTCTACAATCTTAGAAGCATCCTGAGGAGTCAGTTTTTTATATTCTCCAAGTCCCAGCCATTTTCTGTCTGTAAAAGCTTTTTCTACTCTTTCAGCAGTTCCTTTGTAGTCTTCTGTATATTCAGAAAGTTTTGTTTTAATCTGTAGGCTATGGAAGAAGTCTTCCAATTTTTTGATTCCTGCTTCAGCTTTTTCCTCTACAGTTCCGTCTTTAATACCCCAAACTCTTTCAGCATATTGTGCCAGTTTTCCTTTTTTATCGTCAAAATTATAACGGTAATGAGACGGTGCAATAATCGCTAAAGTTCTTGCATGATCAATACCGAAATAAGCTGTCAGTTCATGGCCCATTGCGTGTACAGCCCAGTCGGTGATTACTCCTTTCTGGATCAGCCCGTTTAAGGCCATTGTACAGCACCACATAAAGTTTCCGGCAGCATCATAATTAAAATCATCAGCCAATACTTTTGGAGCTGTTTCTTGAAGACTGATTAAAATACTTTCAGCAATTCTCTCCTGAAGGTCAGCAGAAGACGGTGCAGTCATGTATTGTTCCAAAACATGGGTGTAAGCATCAGTAATTCCGTTAATGATCTGGTTTTTAGGAATTGACCTGATTACTTCAGGATCTAAAACAGAAAACTGTGGGAATAATCCCGGACCCCCGGAAGATAATTTCTCATTAGTCTCCCTTCTGGAAATCACATACCCGGAATTCATCTCGGAACCTGTAGCAGGAAGGGTTAGAATACTTCCGAAAGGCATTCCTTCCCCTTCAAATGTTCTTACCTGTTTTCTCAGAATTTCCCATGGTTCTCCGTTATAGTTAGCGGCTGCAGAAATGAATTTGGTACCGTCAATTACAGAACCACCTCCTACAGCAAGAAGATAAGTGATGTTATTTTCTTTGATGAAGCTGATTGCCTTAATCAGCACTTCATATTCCGGATTGGCAGGAACACCGCCAAATTCATATAAGTCGTGATCTTTCAAAGCATCTTTTACCTGATCATAAACGCCATTGTGTTTGATACTTCCTCCGCCATAAATCATTAATATTTTGGCGTCTTTGGGAATTTCATTGGAAATTTTAGCGATTTCGCCTTTTCCGAAAAGTATCTTAGTAGGGTTTTTAAACTCGAAATTAAGCATTGTTTGTAAATTTTTTTATAAGTCAAATTTACAAAATGAAAAAAGAAATTAAAGTTAAGAAAGTGGTAAAATTATGACTATTAAACTGTCAGAATATTATTGTGAAGACCGGGATTTTATCTCGGCGTTGATCTGCCCAAGATTGATAAAGCTTGGTAGAAGTGTAATTAAAGATCCAACGCCTGCAGCTATAAGTACCGGATTTTTACTTTTTATAGATAAAAAGACAAGAATAGCAAAGGCTATCAGGATTACAATGCCAAATCCAACCGTAATATTCTGTAAATTTTTTCTCTTTGTCTGTAATTCTTCCAAAGATAGATGACTTAATTTGTTGTTTTTCATGTTTTTAAGTTTTGTGACGAAATTACAGAAAAATATGATGTAAACTTATTATTAATTAAAAATATCTTTAAAAGTTGAAGTTAAATGAGAATGTTTTTTAAGAGAAACTAGTATTGTAAAGATAGGCTTTAGCCTTTTTTATAAAGCTCTCCTTATCTTTTTTGATATCTTCCAGGAGTTTTTTTCTGTCTTCCGGGATACTGAGATACTTATCTCCCCAAAGGTTAATTTCAACGATTACCGGAACGAGATCAATACCTTTTTCTGTAAGGAAATAGAGGATTTTCAGCTTGTTCTCAGGATGGTCTTTCTTATCGATGATACCATTTTCCAGCAAATGCTGAAGTTTTGATGCCAGAATATTGGTGGCAATCTTTTCATCTGCTTTTAGAAATTCGCCATAGGTGCTTTCTTTTTTAAGCATGAGATCCCGTATAATTAATAATGACCATTTATCTCCCCAGATTTCCAGGGAGCAACTGATAGGACAGTCTGATCTTTTCTTACCCATAATGTTAATTTTAAAATAATACTTGCAAAATGAAAGTCTTTATTCTAATTTTGCTTTTATTTTGCAAGTAAATTTAAACATAAAAATGAATACATACAATGGAAGATTATGATATTGCCGTGATCGGCTCCGGACCGGGTGGATATGTAGCTGCGATAAGAAGTGCACAGCTTGGATATAAAACGGTCATCATTGAAAAATATGATACACTGGGAGGAACGTGTACCAACGTAGGCTGTATTCCGACAAAAGCTTTACTGGACAGTAGCCACCATTATGCGGAGGTTCAGCATAAGTTTAACGAACATGGAATTAAAGTAGATCAGATAGCTCTGGATTTTTCCCAGATGTACAAAAGAAAATCTGAAGTCGTTTCAAAAAATACGGAAGGTCTTCATTTTCTGATGAATAAAAATAAAATTACCCGGTTGAAAGGGACGGCAGGTTTTGTAAATAATACTACGCTAAAAGTGGTTAATGAAGAGGGCGTCGTAAATATTACCGCTAAACATTATATCATTGCTACAGGCTCAAAACCTTCAGGTATTCCGGGGGTAGAAATAGATAAAAAAAGAATCATTACTTCTACAGAAGCCCTCGCTTTAAAAGAACAGCCAAAATCTATGGTGATCATCGGTGGAGGAGTGATTGGGGTTGAAATGGCATCTATTTTTAACCGTATCGGAACACAGGTAACCATTCTGGAATACGCCGACCACCTGATTGCCACAATGGATCATGAATTAGGAAAAAACCTTCAGAAGATTTTGAAAAAAGAAGGTATTGACATCCGTTTAAATCAGAGCGTTTATAAAGCTGAAAACTTAGGTTCCTCAGCTAAAGTTCTTTTTAAAGATAAAAACGGAGCAGAGAACGAACTGGAGGCAGAATATATTTTGGTAGCCGTGGGAAGAAGCCCATATGTTAAAGGGTTGGGATTGGAAAATACAGATATACAGCTTGATAACCGGGGATTTATTAGAGTAAATGAAAGTAACCAGACAGCTGTTCCCAATATGTATGCTATCGGTGATGTGATTGGGGGAGCGATGCTGGCACATAAAGCCGAGGAAGAGGGTGTTTTTGTAGCAGAAATAATCAACGGGCAGCAACATCATATTCATTACGATCGTATTCCTTCTGTGGTGTATACCTGGCCTGAAGTAGCTTCTGTAGGATATACAGAAGAATATTTAAAGAAAAATAATATAGCTTATACCGTTGGAAAATTTCCATTCTCTGCCAGTGCAAGAGCAAGAGCTTCTATGGATACAGATGGATTTTCAAAAGTCTTGGTAGACCCTAAATATGGAGAAATCTTAGGGATTCATATCATAGGAGCAAGAGCCGCAGATTTGATAGCACAAGGTGTTATTGCTCAGGAATATGAGGTGACGGCAGAGGATATGTTCCGTATTTCTTATGCCCATCCCACTTATTCTGAAGCTTTGAAAGAGGCGTATTTGATTGCATCAGGCCAGGGTGCAATTAATATATAAAAAAATAAACCATTAAGACTTTTGAAGCTGATAAAAATAGTTAAGGAAATAGCTAAAGCCCTTTTTTTAGCAATGTGCTCTATTTTTTCATCTAAGATGAATCTTAATTATTCTTACTTTCTTCAAAAATCTTAATGGTTTAAAATTTTAGATTATCGATTTTATAACAGATAAAATCCTTGCGTCTTAGCTTCAGTTATAAATAAGAACAGTTCTCATCTTTCGCATAAATACCATTAGTTTTCGCTTCCAGTTTTCCGGTTTTTCTGTTGATTTTAACGGAAAAAGACTCTTTCACGGCCGGACAGCCCTTAGACTGCATAAGAAACATGGAGATATGAAGGTCTTCAATTTTATAGGCTCCCGTAAAGCGGTTACTCGTGTCAACAGAATATCCATAAGTTTTTGCCAGCAGAATAGCCTCTGGAAGATTATCAACGGTTCCGATAAAATCTCTCAATTGCTGCTCATTGGAAAAATAAACAGATCTTTCGTTTTTACAAGCCAGAATGTATGAAAAGCAGTTGTTACCTATACATTTCTGGAAAAACCCTTTTTCAGGAACGGGTTCATTGATCGTCATAAATTCAGGAGCCTGGCTTTCGTAGATCACTGCTTTTTCATAATCTGAATCATTACTGAGAACACGCCAGTAAGCATAATCTTTATTAGGTACAATGAAAGGATAGAGATAATCTACGGTATCGAGGATATCAGGGATTTTTTTATAATCATCAGGAACCTTGATCTGGCTGTAAAGCAGATTGGAAAGAATAAGGGAAAATGCGATGATTACTTTCATAGAGAGTGTGTTTCCAGTGCAAATTTAAGAAAGAGAATTATTTCAATATAATTTTATAATAGCCTTTTTCATCAGTTACATCAATACCTATGCCTGTAAATGTTAATTTATTAATTTGATAACCATCACAACCTCCTTTAAATTCCGATGACTGTATTGAAAAATCAAAAGATTTAAGATTAGAAGAGAAAGTATATTTTTTTATACCATTATATGCACCTACGTTTTCCAAAATAACCATATCATCAGATGTTTTTGTCAGACTTACTCCAGTTTGATTTTCTTCAACCACTGAATAAGAAGTAAGCTTTCCGTTTGTAATAAGATTTTCATCATTAGAATCTACAAACTTAAAAAGTATCGGAAGAGGTGCATTGTAACAATCTTTTTCACAGGCTGTGAATATAAAAGTTATTAATAAGAATAAGAATATTTTTTTCATGGATTATGGATGGTATGAAGAGTAAAATTAATTATTAATATTTTGTAATCAAAACGATACTACCCCTGAATTATTAAAACGTGCTCTAAATATTTTCAAAAGCTGTGCAAGCTGATCATCTGTGATATCAAAATCATCGATATTGATTTCTATTTTTTCGTTGTTGTGAAAAAAGTATAAATAATTTACTTCAGGTTTATAATCATGTCTAGAATCACGGCTTACTAAACGTTTTACAATAATCTTTTCAAGTTGAATTTCATTCCACAAATACCTTGCATTATTTTTTATCTGAATTCCTTTTCCATTGATGGAGATGATAATCTGTGATGTTTTTTTGATTTCGGAAATTATTTTAAAAATAAAATAACCAGTAAATCCAAGAAGTATAAATAATACAAATATTGCTGTTCCATTAAATTTGAACTTAAAACCTGAAAGAAAAAATAGCCCTAGAATTGCAAACATACTGTAAGTAGCAATAGCAATAATTCTACCTGAACGCGAGTATTTGACTATAATTTCATCAGGAACTGAATTCTCAGTATATTCAATTTTATCACTTTTATGAAGAGAATATTCTTTATGAATGAAAACTCCATTGATGAATGTAGCAATGAAAAAAATAATAGAAAGAGGAATAAAATATTGTAGTAGATAAATACCTATCAATAAGGCTAAAATCCCAAAAATCGTGTAAAAAATAATACCGAAATTAAACTTTATCATTTCATAGAATTTGACATGTCTGATTGATGTCAAATCTACAAAAACTTAAGCGGGTATCCTACTGCAACATTTCCGGTGGTGATTTTTTTAAGCTTAGATTCCATCATTTTTTTGGTCAGAGGTTTCAGGTGGTCAGTATATAAGATTCCCTGCGTATGGTCATATTCATGCTGAATAATTCTGGCAGTAAGCCCTATATAGGTTTTGGTTTGTAGCAGAAAATGTTCATCCAGATATTCGATGGTGATTTCCCAGGGTCTATTTACTTTTTGCGAAAGACCGGGAATACTTAAGCATCCTTCATAGTCTTCCCATGTTTCTGCTGAGCTATTGATTATTTTAGCATTGATAAAAGTTTCTTTTATTCCCTTATCATTTTTACCAAAGTAGAGTATCTGCTCTTCACTCCCCAGGTTTTCAAAAACAATTTTACTGTCAACGATGAAAAGCTGTAAGGCTTTTCCTATTTGTGAAGATGACAAACCACAGCCATTGGCATTTTCCATGGTTTCCCACATGTCGGTTATGAGCTTCTGAATTTCCGGGGTATCCCTTTCTGTTTTCGAACATTTTTGTTTTAAAATAGCGTTTCCATATGCCCAAATAGATAACTTCATTGTCGTATTTTTCTGCAAAGTTCTGCAGAAGCTTGCAGGTATACAATGAACCTATGTTAATTAATCTGTCTGCGAATTCGGCTTAAGGCCTGTGGAGTGATTCCAATATAAGAAGCAATATATTTTAAAGGAACACGCTTCAGCATTTCAGGCTGCTCGGTGAATAATTTTAAGTAACGCTCTTTGGCGGTAAGTTTTAGTAAAGAAAGTTCTCTTTTACTCTTAGCTAAAAATAATTTCTCAGAAGCAAAACGGCCCAGGTGATTTCCAACGTTGGTGTGGCTGTAAATTTTCTGTAAATCATCATAAGAAATCTGCCATACCACAGTTTCTGTTAAAGCCTGCATTTCATATTCAGAAGGGGTTTGGGTAAGAAAGGAATCATAGGCACAGGTAAATTCTTTTTCAAAACCGAAACTGAAGGTATACCCATATTCATCATCAGGAATATAAAATCTTACCAATCCCGATTCTATAAAGGATAAAAATTCTTCGGTATCTCCGTGCTGGGTAATAATTTCATTTTTGGCATATACTTTTCTGTGGAAATGCCCTGCAATAAATGCCCATTCCGACTCCTGCAATTTGACAATCTGTTCGTAATATGCTCTGATGTAACCCATAGGAATTTTTTGAGTAAATTGTTATAATTTCAGTGTATTACTGATTATATTTAAGAAAAAATTAGAAGTCAAAGTTACAGAATATTTATGGAGAATAGGGAACATTGATATTTACATTTTCTATCCCTCTTTTTTGTCATTTGTCAATTAATTTAATTTCAAAATCACTTACATTTGTTATATGATACACGACCAACGCGCAGAAAAATTCAGGCAGATTGTGGAGAATAAATTCCAGATTTACAATTCATTATTTATGAGCCTGCCTTATGATAAAATGACTAATATCGGGATGCTTCTTCCGTTTCTTTATGAAGAAAGCAGAACCGGCTATGAAGCAGGGAAGACCCCTGAGGAAATTGTAGAAGAATTTTTTAAAAATCATACAGATCTTCAGACGGAGGAACAAAAGCTGGAGCTCCTTTTTAAAATCATTCAATATATAGAGAGACAGGTTGTTTTGTTTGACAGTATTGAGGATGCTGCCTTTCCTAATCTTCATTCTGAAAGTGACAGCGGAACTGTGACCAATCTTTTTGAACGTTCTTTTCAGGATCATAAAATTGAAAAAGTACGCGAAAAGTTGAAGGACTTTACAGTTAAGGTTGTATTTACGGCTCACCCTACCCAGTTTTATCCAAGCTCAGTACAGAGAATTATACAGGATTTAAGAGGAGCCATTACCAGTGATTCTGTCACACAGATTGATACCCTTTTGCAGCAGTTAGGGAAAACACCCTTTGTCAATAAGGAAAAACCGACACCAATAGATGAGGCGCTGAGTATTATCTCCTATTTGAGGTATGTCTATTACGATACTATTGGTGAGCTGTTTACGAAGATTAAGAAAACTTTTGGAAACGGACATTTCCACCTGCATGAAGATATTATTCAGCTTGGTTTCTGGCCTGGAGGCGATAGAGACGGGAATCCTTTTGTTACTGCAGATGTTACTAAAAGAGTATCGGAAGAACTTCGCTCTGCAATTTTGAAATCGTATTACAGCCATTTGAAATTTATCAGAAGAAGATTAAGCTTTAGAGGAGTTTCGGAGGTTTTAACTCAGGTAAGTGAAGAATTGTATGCTGCTATTTTTGATGGTAAAAGTATTACGGCAGAAGAAATTTTAAAGAGAACTGATGAAGCAGAGAAAATATTAATCAATGAACATAATTCTTTGTTCTTAGATCTTTTGGTCAACTTTAGGGACCGTGTGAAAATTTTTGGAACTCACTTTGCGACTTTAGATATCAGACAGGACAGCAGGATCCATCAGAAGGTAATAGATGATGTTTTTGCAAAAATATATGGAAATGAAGACGCTGATGCAGAACAGAAATTCAATACACTGATTCAGATTTCGGATAAAGTAAATGCGGATGATTTTGAAGATATTGTAAAGGATACTCTGTTAACAGTATCACAGGTATCGGAAATTCAGCGTCTGAATGGATTAAGAGGAATGAACCGTTATATTATTTCCAATTCTGATGCCGTGAAAGATGTCATGAACGTATATGCTTTCTTCAAAATATGTGGATACAAAGATGAAGAGATCAATATGGACATTGTTCCGCTTTTTGAAACAATGGAAGGACTTGCCAATGCGGAAAATGTAATGAATGAACTCTATCAGAATCCGGTATATAAAAAGCACCTTGAAAAAAGAGGCTATCAGCAGACCATTATGCTTGGCTTTTCTGATGGAACGAAAGATGGTGGTTATCTGAAGGCAAACTGGGAAATCTATCAGGCAAAAGAACTTCTTACTAAACTTTCTGAAGAGAATAACATTAAAGTCGTATTTTTTGACGGAAGAGGTGGCCCGCCGGCAAGAGGAGGAGGTAAAACTCATGACTTCTATGCTTCACAGGGAAAAACAATTGCCAATAATAAAATTGAACTCACTATTCAGGGGCAAACCATTACCAGCATTTTTGGAAATAAAGAACAGGCAAAATACAACTTCGAACAGCTTCTGACAGCCGGAGTTGAAAATGATGTATTTAAAAATGCTAAAAAAGACCTTACTGAAAAAGAAAGAGCATTAATTATTGAACTGGCTAATATCAGCTATCAAAAATATTCAGATCTTAAGGCACACCCAATGTTTGTTCCCTATCTGCAGGAAATGAGTACTTTGGAATATTATGGGAAAACCAATATCGGAAGTCGTCCTTCCAAAAGAGGAAACGGAAATGAATTGAAATTTGAAGATTTAAGAGCTATTCCGTTTGTAGGTTCATGGTCTCAGCTAAAACAAAATGTCCCTGGATTCTTTGGTTTCGGATATGCTATGAAGCAGATGAAAGAGGAGGGAAGGTTTGAAGAAGTAAGAGAACTGTACAAAGGTTCGGATTTCTTTAAAACTTTAGTTTTAAACTCTATGATGAGTATGAACAAGTCTTATTTCCCTTTGACATATTATATCAAAAATAATCCGAAGTTCGGGGCATTCTGGAACGTTCTGTTTGATGAATATGAACTTTCAAGAGAGATCATGCTGGAGCTTACCGGTTTTAAAATGCTTCAGGAAGAAGATCCTTTATCCAGAAAATCTGTGAAAATCCGTGAAAAAATTGTACTTCCTTTACTGAGTAT
Source organism: Chryseobacterium sp. KMC2 (assembly GCF_016756935.1). Classification (NCBI taxonomy): domain Bacteria; kingdom Pseudomonadati; phylum Bacteroidota; class Flavobacteriia; order Flavobacteriales; family Weeksellaceae; genus Chryseobacterium; species Chryseobacterium sp. KMC2. The sequence goes on along the minus strand of NZ_JAESIT010000001.1, from coordinate 134,344 downwards.
TCAGCAGTATGCATTGATGAAGATTCAGAAAGGAGAGGGCAATAAAGAAGCCTATGAGAAGCTGGTAACCCGTTCCTTATTCGGAAATATTAATGCAAGCAGAAATTCCGCTTAATATAATTTTCGTACAAGTACAATAATAAGAGATATCAAAAAAAACGGGCTTCAGTCCGTTTTTTTGATTTTTAATCCAGGTCTAATGATTTCCTGCCATTTAATTTCTATGACAAAAGCAGATCATATTCATGAAAACAATAGGGTTCTTTGTATGGTAAGATACCATTGAAATCTTCTACAAATTACGAAGGTCTTTCTGCCTTATTATTTCCTCAGTCAGCTTAATTAACGGAAATGAAAATAGTGTCATTCGTGAAAGATATTTGTGGTATTAGTGTTTAAAAAAGCAGATAGAAAATTTCTTATTCTTTTATGAATTTTTCAAAATAAAACTTGTCTTTCATCTGAATCTTAAGATAATAAACCCCTTTTGTAACATCTTCTACCTTTATAGATTTCTGGTTGTTGTTTTTTCTGATCAGTCTTCCCAAATGATCATAAACCTCCAGTGATGTTATTTCATTTTCAGTTCTTACATTCAGCATGTTTTTAGCAGGATTCGGATAGATGATGGAAGTCTCTTTTTTCAGAATTTCCGAAGTGTTTAATACTGAATTATATAAACTTCCGAAATTCAAGATGCCATATCCCATCTGATCGGTATGGTTGGGATAAAGAGAAGCTGTTTGTCTTAGTTTTATTCTTATCTGTTCTCTGTCCATGGTGGGGAATGCCTGAATGAAACAGGCGACACCGCCTGCTGCGATAGGAGTGGCAATAGATGTTCCATTGAGAATAATGGTAGCATTATTGTAGACTGTGGTAGTGGCTGTACCCTGGGCACTTCCGTCAGGTTTTATAGTTCCCGAAGAATTAGGTCCGTAGGAAGAAAATCCTGAAGAATTCCCTGAACTGTCTACTGCTCCAATCGTGAAAACTTTTGCGTTGTCCGCAGGTGTTAGCAGATAATGCCAGGGTTCCTGACCGGAATTTCCTGCAGCAACAAGAACAAATATTCCTTTTTCGGCGGCTATTTGTGCCGCTCTTGCAATAAAAGAAGTTGTTCCATTCATATCTGCGTATGTGTAATTATATTGGGAGTCATCAAAAACACTATATCCCAGGGAGGAGGTGATCATTTCCACTCCCTTTCTGTCTGCTTCCTCAGCGGCTTCAATCCAATATACTTCCTCCTCCGGGATTTCTACTCCAGCCTTTTCACTTCGGTAAAGATAAAAATCAGCATCCGGAGCAGATCCTACAAATGTATTTTCCAAATAGCCTCCCATAGCCCCTAAAATCATTGAGCCATGCTCGCTTAAGGAAATATTATAAATATCATCGGTTTTAGTTACAAAATCGTAACCGCCTTTTATGTGATTATTCGTTCGTAATCTTGAGAATGCAGAACCGGTATTTACAAAAGGAAATCCGGCATCAATAACAGCAATAGAAATTCCTGTTCCCGTATATCCTGCCAGATGAAGGGGTTTTATATTGAGCTGATCTATCTGTGCGGTACCTGCTCCATAATCAAAGGTCGTAAGCGTTTTACCGGTGTCTGAATTATTTTTCCATTTGTCAATGGGTTTTATTTTAGGAACTCCCGAACCATTTCTTGCAAAACTTTGAACAGATAGCACAAAAGGCTGGGCCTGTAAACTGAGTATTTGGGCTGGAGTGGCATTCACAGCAGCTCCATTCAGCCATTTGGAATAATCGGTAACAGTGAATCCCATATTTTGCAGATTCTGTAAATAAGAAGGCTCAATAGGAGCGTCCTGATCATTTAGGGAAATTCCGAGTGCAGTACGCCTGTTAAGTGATTTTTGGGAAAGTTCTGAAAGTGGATTGGCGAAAAAAGCGGCTTTATTGGGTTTATCCGTAAAATAAACAAAAACAAGCTGCGTTTGAGCCTGAAAAATAGAATAACCAGCTAATAAACAAAAGAGTAAAATTTTATTCATAGTATTATTTTGTATAAAGATAAAAACAAAATCAATAAAATTTTTGATAGGATTTTAAATTCCTTATTTTTACACAAATATTTATTTATGAAAAAAATTCAGATGGTTGACTTGCAAAGTCAGTATTACAAAATAAAGAATGATGTAGATAATGCAGTTTTAAATGTAATGGATTCTGCGGCTTTTATCAACGGTCCTGAAGTAAAGTCTTTCCAGAATGAATTGGAGTCTTATTTAGACGTAAAACATGTGATTCCATGTGCTAATGGAACGGATGCTTTACAGATTGCCCTGATGGCGCTGGACCTGAAAGAAGGGGATGAGGTTATTACTGCTGATTTTACCTTTGCTGCAACGGTGGAAGTGATACACCTGCTTAAATTAAAATCTGTTTTGGTAGATGTTGATTACGATACCTTCACGATTTCAACAGAAGAATTAAAAAAAGCAATTACGCCAAAAACAAAGGCAATTATTCCGGTACATCTATTTGGACAGTGTGCCAATATGGAGGAGATTTTAAAAATTGCAGAAGAGCATAATTTATATGTTATTGAAGACAATGCACAGGCAATTGGTGCAGAATATACGTTCTCTGACGGAACGGTAAAGTATGCCGGAACAATGGCTACTGTGGGAACAACGTCTTTCTTTCCTTCAAAAAACCTGGGATGCTATGGTGATGGTGGTGCTATTTTTACCAATAATGATGAGCTGGCACACCGTCTAAGAGGTATTGTAAACCATGGAATGTATGAAAGATACTATCATGATGAAGTAGGCGTAAATTCCCGTTTAGATAGTATTCAGGCGGCCGTTTTAAGAAAAAAACTTCCTCACCTGGATTCTTACAATGAAGCAAGAAGAAAAGCGGCAGATTATTATGATGAAGCATTTGCAGGTAATGCCAATATTCTGACTCCAAAAAGATCCGAAGACTCTACCCATGTTTTCCACCAGTATACTTTAAGAATTCTGAATGGAAAACGTAATGAACTTCAGAAATTCTTAACAGAAAAAGAAATTCCGGCTATGATCTACTATCCCGTGGCATTGAGAAAGCAGAAAGCCTATTTCCAGGAAAGTAATGATGCTGATTTTGTGAATACCGACAAGCTGTTGGATCAGGTAGTTTCTCTGCCAATGCATACAGAATTAGACGAGGAGCAACTGAAGTATATTACAGATGCTGTTCTTGAGTTTATGAAGTAATGAAAAGAAAGATATTTAAATATAGGCTGGTATATTACTTAGCGGTAGCAGCCAGCCTATTATTTTTCATAATATCAGCATTTTCAATTCTGAATTTATTTGATGATTTCAGTATATTTAAAACGATATTTATTTGTACTTCAATTGTTATTAATTTATTTGCATTTATTAATTTGATTGAAAAATACGATAGAGCAGTTTTATTTCTAAACCTTAGCTTATCTTTATTCATAATTGCGCTGGGATACCCTATATTATTGAAGGTTTTAAGTGAAAAATATTATGATGTATGGAATCTCAGATTTAATTTTTGGATTTTATTGATACTTACTTTAATCATTGTAAATATATTTAAAGTAAGACTAAACAGAGGAATTAACGAAATAGAAAATATAGGAAAACACGAAGATTAAAAAAATAAAATGGCAATACTTGTAACAGGAGGACTTGGATATATTGGTTCCCACACCGTGGTAGAGCTTCTTAATAATGGCTTTGAGGTTGTTATTATAGATGATTTGTCCCATTCAGAGAAATTTATTTTAAATAATATTGAGGAAATTACAGGTAAAAAGCCGGTTTTCTATCCTTTTGATTTAAAAAGAAAAGAACTGCTTCATCAGGTTTTTGAAGCCCATAAGATTGAGGGCTGTATTAATTTTGCTGCGTATAAAGCGGTAGGAGAGAGTCAGGTAAAACCTGTAGACTATTATGAGAATAATCTGTTTACTCTTATTAATATTCTTCAGGAATTTAAAGAAAGAGAAATCTCTAATTTTATTTTCAGTTCATCCTGTACAGTATATGGACAAGCTGATGTAATGCCTATTGATGAAAACACTCCTCTGAAACTGCCTGAAAGTGTGTATGGCAAAACCAAACAAATGGGAGAGGAGATCCTGATTGATTTTGCAAAAGCGTATCACAGAAAAATAACGTTGTTAAGATATTTTAATCCTATTGGAGCACATCCGTCTGCAAAAATTGGAGAACTACCCATTGGAATTCCCAATAATCTGGTTCCTTATGTTATGCAGACTGTTTCAGGAATCCGAGAGAAACTAAATGTGTGGGGGAATGATTATGCAACAGAAGATGGAACCGCAGTTCGTGATTATATTTATGTAGTTGATCTGGCCAAAGCTCATGTGGCAGCCTTAAGAAAACTCATTGAAAATCAATCTGAAGAAGCGGTAATAGATATTTATAACCTGGGAACAGGAAAAGGATCATCTGTTTTGGAAGTTGTAAAAGCTTTTGAAACAGCAAATAATGTAGAAGTCCCTTATCAGATATGCGCCAGAAGGGAAGGTGATATTACGATTGCCTATGCCAACCCTGGTAAAGCAGAGAAAGAGCTTGGATGGAAGTCTGAAACTTCACTGGAAGAATCTCTGCGTACAACCTGGGAATGGCAGAAATATCTGAATACTAGAAATTAATTCTTAAAATCACATAATATGGCTTGGAATCCTGAAGTATATGACCAGTTTAAAGATGAGCGTTCAGCTCCCTTTTTTGATTTACTGAAGCTCGTTGAATCAAGATCTGGTTTATCTGTTATTGATTTAGGTTGTGGTACCGGAGAACTTACTTCTAAACTTTTAGATTATCTTGAAGACTCTAAGGTGTTGGGAATAGATTCTTCTGAAGAGATGCTGGAGAAAGCTGCTCATTTTGAAACAAGCAGACTGACCTTTGAGAAAAGGAGTATTGAGGATCAGCTTCATCTTTCCGAGATGTATGATCTGATTATTTCCAATGCAGCGATTCAATGGTGTGATAACCATAAAGAACTTTTTCCAAGGATTATAAGTAAAATTAAAGAAGGCGGCCAATTAGCGGTACAGATTCCATCCAATCATGAATATGTAGTGCATCAGTTGCTTAGAAAAATAGCAGCGAAGGAACCTTATAAAACAGCGTACCATTCTTGGGAGAGAGCGTATACTGTTTTGCATATTGAAGACTATGCGAGAATATTATTCGATAATAAAGGTAGAGAAATCACTGTTTATGAAAAAGTATTCCCTCATGTTCTGAACAATGCCGATGCGGTATTTACATGGGCTTCAGGAACAGCTATGCTTCCTTATGTTGAGAGGCTTCCCGATGATATGAAAGAACAATTTAAAAACGATTATAAAACCGAATTACAAAACATCTTCCCTGAATCACCGGTCTTTTATCCATTTAAAAGAACATTTATTTCAGCGAAGTTTTAATTTTAAAATTAATATGAAGACACAAAGAATAGGTATTACATTTTCCTCATTTGATTTATTACACGCAGGGCATATTAAAATGCTTGAAGAAGCTAAAACAGTATGCGATTATTTGATCGTTGGACTTCAGATTGATCCGTCCCACGACCGTCCGAACAAAAATAAGCCAAGCCAGACTATCGTTGAACGATATATTCAGTTGAAGGCTGTGAATGCTGTAGATGAGATTATCCCTTATTATACAGAAGAGGATCTATTGGATATTTTGAAATCTTTTGTTATCGATATAAGGATCATAGGAGACGATTATATGGATAGAGATTTTACCGGAAAAACATATTGTGAAGATAAAGGGATAGAGATCTTTTATAACAAAAGAGATCACCGATTTTCTACAAGTGATCTGAGACGAAGAATTTATGAAGCAGAAAAAGAAAAAGATACAAAGAAAGAATCTGTAAAATAAGACAATAAAAAATCCCGAAAATAATTTCGGGATTTTGTTTTTATTACATTGGGCCACCTTGCTGGTCATCGCCGGTTTCATTGGCATTGATGTCTTTTTTCTTCTTGGCCTGTTCTATTTTTTCACCTTGTTTGAATCTATAGGTTAAAGAGATAGAAAACTGTCTAGGCTGCCATTGCATATAGCTGCTACGCGTATAGTCATTGCTGTAGTTAATTGTCTCCATACCTCTTGTATTAAAAATATCCTGAATGTTGAAGGAAATAGTTCCGTCTCCTTTCCAGATCGTTTTGGAGGCTCCCAGGTTTAATGCATACATATCCTGTCTGTCCTGGCTGGCGGTTTTTTGTCCCCCTCTGTAGAAGCCTTGCAGCTGTACACTTAATGTCTTATCAAGTTTAAATGTTGTATTAAGACGTAATCTTGTAGAGAAACCACTTCCGGTAAAATCTAATGAACGTACCTTAGTAAGTCCGTTGATATCTTTTGTTTCATAAGATGCAATTCCGGTCGTTTTGTACCCGAAAAGATCTACACTACCCATAATTTTGAACCAGGCAAAAGGGTCATAGGTAAAGTTCAGGTCCAAACCATAACGATCATCATTACCCAGGTTTTCCGGTTTTGTATAGAAAACTCTTTGTCTTTCATCCGGTCTGTAAACCAGCATCTTTGTATCGTCTGTTGAATGCCTGTAATATAGAGTAGGGTTGATGGTGAATTTCTTTCTGGTAATATTATAACCTACCTCATAAGAATCTACATACGATGGGTTAAGGTCGATATTTCCTTCAAAAATATTTTGGTTATTGGTATAATTGGGGAAAGGAACCATAAAGAATGATCTCGGTCTGTCTATTCTGCGGGAATAGTTTACTAAGATCTGATTATTCTTGGATATATCATAGCTTAAGAATACACTTGGAAATAAATTGTTGTAATTCTTGTTTTTATTTAATGGAGCTTTATCAGGGTTCTGACTGATATAATTGATTTTAACATTTGAAAGCTCATCTCTTAATCCTACCTGATAGCTAAGATTTCCGAGCTTACTTTTAAACTGCAAATAGAAAGCATTGAACATTTCCCTGTAATCCGTATTGTTGTTATAATTCGGAATAAGAGGATTATTAGAAGTACTGCTTACAAAATTATCATAAGTGTTATCATTGACATCCAATCTGTAGCCGGCTTCAAGTTTGGAGTTTTCTCCTAATGGTAATTCATAATCTGCTTTACCTATTACTGTTTTGGTTACAGAATGTCTTCTGGTAATATCCTGTACAGAGGGTACATAATCAACACTTTCCAGAATGTCAGCATTATTATTGCTTCTGTTTCTCTGTAAACTTACGGATAGTGATAGATTCTGCCCATTATCGTCAAACTTATGGTCTAAACCTACATCTCCCTGGAAGGCAAGATTGTTAAAGGTGGTCTTGGAATCTCTCAGGGTATAAGGATTCTTGAGACTCCAAAGATTAGAGGCATTTCCTGTATATCTGTAAAAAGTATCATAAGTGTTTACAAGTTCATTTCCGTCCCCGTCAAAAGTTCTCACTAATCCAGTTAGATTTAGCGATGTTTTGTCAGAAATATCATATACAAAACCTGCACTTACATTATAGTTCTTGTTGTAGGTCTTATTGACAGAGTTCTGCTGTTGATGTACAGGTACATCCTTAGGCTGTATACCTGGAGTTATATCAGGGAATACAATATTATGATAGGTTGTTTCAGAATTGTTTTTGGTTTTATTTTCTGTATAGCCTCCGCCGCCATTCACAAACCAGGTCCAGTTATTTTTTCTCCAGCTTAGGTTGGCATTCAGAGATGTCCTCGGAAAATATCCTAAAGCACCCACTACACTTCCGTTAAATCCTACTTTTTTACTCTTTTTAAGAATAATATTTAAAATCCCCGAAGTTCCGCTTGCTTCAAATTTTGATGAAGGGTTGGTAATGACTTCAATTCTTTCGATCTGATCAGCAGGAATACTCTGTAATGCGTTAGCTCCGTCATCAATTCCCAGAAGAGAAGAAGGTTTTCCGTTAATCAGGAATTTTACATTAGTACTTCCTCGCATAGAAACCGTTCCATCCGTATCTACGGTAACAGAAGGCACATTACTTAAAACATCCTGAAGACTTCCACCTTTACTTACAATATCCTGTGATGGGTCATAAGTCTTTTTATCCAGTTCCACTTTATAAGCTTTAGTGGCTGCTGCCGTAATTACAACACCTTGTAACTCCTGGGTTTTTCCATCCAGAGTAGTGGAAGCTTCGGGCTCTATAGAGAGCGCACCAATATTTCCGTTTGCGGTTATATTTTTACTGACTATGCTTTTCTTATAGTCTATCGCTTCTACTGTAATGTCATAATCTCCGGGAACAAGTTGTAGCTTATATTGCCCTTTTTCATCAGTGAGTACAGCATCGCTTAATGTTTTGTTAGCTTTGTTGCTAAACGTTACAGAAGCATAAGGTACAGGCTGGTTTTTCTTATTGACAATAATTCCTGAAATACCTGATTTCTCTTGAGCAAAAGCCATAGCGGCTGCTGAAAGAACCAAGGTAAGCCCTAGCGTTTTTTTTGTGAAAATATTGACAATTTCCGTCTTATTCATAGGTTATTTTTTGTATAAAATCATGAGGGGATACCCTTAACAGTATAGGTTTTCAGATTGCTCTGATTATCATACCGTTATGATTCGTTTATTAATTTTTACTGTATAAAGTTTTTTAAGTGCTTGCTAAGCCTATTTTATATTTTTTGAATTAAGCCAATCCTGATAGGCTTTTGCATTTACAGCATGCTCTTCTGCACTTGCCGTAAACTTGTGATATCCAAATCTTGCAGGATCAGCACACATAAATATATAATTATTGTTTTCTGCATTTAAAACAGCATCTACAGAATTCTTATCCACCACACAGATCGGCCCTGGAGGAATACCCGCATTCGCATAGGTATTGTACGGAGAAGGAGTTGATAAATGCTTATATAAAACCCTTTTAATAGATTCCTTAAAATTAGTTTGTTTGTTGATGGCATAGATTACCGTAGGATCAGACTGAAGTTTCATTCCTTTTCGGTAACGGTTCAGATACAATCCCGCTATCGTTTTCATTTCATCCTTTTTCCCTCCGGATTCTTTATACACAATAGACGCCAGTGCATAGATCTGATCCCTTGTTAAACCGGACTGCTGTTCCTTGTTTTTTCTTTCACTGGTCCAGAATTCATTATACTGATCTTCAAATTTTGCAAAAAATTCTCTCGGGCTTACTGTCCAGAAGAAGTTATAAGTATCTATGAAAAAATATTTTTTTAAGTCTTCAACATTTTTGTAGCCTTTTTCCTGTGAAATCCCGTCAAGATCTTTTACAAAATGTAAAGAATCCAATTCTGTTTTTTTAGTCACTTTGCCGATCATCTGGTACATATCTCCAAAATCTCCGATTCTGAAAGAATTGGCTGTTTGATTACCCGCTTTAATCATATTCACAAGATCAGAGTTTCCTTTGCCCTCCTCGATATGATAACGCCCGGCTTTAAAGGCTGAAGTAAGACCTTTATCTTTAGCCACGGCTTCAAAAGATTCCTTATCTTTTATATAGGGAGCTATAGAGTCCATGATCTGTTTGAAATCCGCTTTATGAGGAATCAATACATACCCGTCTTTTTCTACGTTATTTCCGAAGTACTTATTATAAAATCTCAATCCAAAAAATCCTGCGATTACAAAAACCAGCAGAATGACAATGAGAATAGCTTTTTTCATTCTTATACTATTGATTAAAAGTTTATGGTTTCTAAAGTATGTCTATTTTGCCTTTAAAAACTTGCTTTGCAGGACCCTCCAGCCAAATGCTTTGAAAAGAATCTCCATTTTTTTCAGCATATACCTTCAGATTTCCTCCTAAAGTTTTAACTTTTACAGAAGTTAGATTGTCTTTTTGTAAAAAAGTTAAAGCGGAAGCTGTAACTCCTGTTCCGCAGCTGTAAGTTTCATCCTCAACGCCTCGTTCATAGGTTCTTACAAAAATTTCATTATCAGAAATTTTTTCTACAAAGTTGACATTAATCCCATTTTCTTTATAATTTTCGGAATTTCTGATCCCATTTCCTTCTGCATACACCTTATAATTTGCTAAATCTTCTACATATTTTACATAATGAGGAGAACCGGTATTAAGAACGGAATCATTACCGTCATGAGAAATGGTATTTACATCAATCATTTTTAGCTTAACAATCCCGTTGTGGATTTCCGCTTCATGCTCACCATCTATAGCAATAAACCTACATTTATCTTCAAAAATATCCAAGAAAAAAGCAAATGCTACCAAACATCTTCCTCCGTTTCCACACATCGTGCTTTCTCCACCATCAGAATTATAGTATACCATTTTGAAATCATAATGATCATCGTTTTCCAATAAGATGAGGCCGTCTGCGCCAATTCCGAAACGTCTGTCACATAGCTTTTCAATGTTTTTTTTATTTTTAGGAAACTGAAGGTCACGGTTATCTACCATCACAAAATCATTTCCAGTTCCCTGATATTTATAAAATTCCATAACTTTTTATCTAAATTAAAGAAGCAAAATTAATATATTTAAAATGAAAAACGAACAGTGTTAACTGTTCGTTTCCTTATTTATAATCGTTTTATCTAACCGTTTTTATCTAAACCCTCCGGTGTTCTGTCTGTTTGTGCTTCCTGAGTTATTTGAACTGCCAGAGCTACTGCTACTGCTGTTACTGGAACTTCCTCTGAAACCTCCGCTGTTTGAAGAGGGTTGAGGTGCAGTATTGTTTCCTGAACTTCTGAATCCACCACTGTTTGAGCTTCTTTGAGGAGCCTGATAAGTGCTGTTCTGGTTTCTGAATCCGCCGCTATTGTTGGTGTTTTGATTTCCCTGATTATTCTGGTTGCTGTTATTTCTAAAGCCTCCACTGCTTTGGTTTCTGTTTCCCTGGTTATTTTGAGAACCATTGTTTCTGAAACCGCTGTTATTGTTATTATTACGATCGTAATAAGGCTCTCCTCTGAATCCGGTATTCGGTCTTGTAGAGTTATTATCTGATCTCCTTTCTACATATACTTTTCTTCTTGAGTTGTTAGCGTTATAGTAATAGTAAGGAACACCATTGTCGTAGTAATAATTAACATTGTCTCTGTAATAATATCCATCATTACCATAATATCCACCATTTCCATAATATCCGGATGGTGCATAATAATATCCATTGTTATAATATGGATCACCATAACCGCCATTATTGGCATATCCGTCTGAGTATGCTAAACAAGATGTTAAACTGGCAAATGCAACAATACTGGCTGCTATTTTTAATAAATTTTTCATGACTTTATTGTACTTTTTTCTCTTTAAAACTTTTTTTCCAACTAAGGTATCCTAAGATAGCCATTATAGTAAATACCAAATATTGAACCGAAGTGATGCCAAGTCCCTTAAAAATCATCATAGGCATGCAAATAAAATCTCCGATAATCCAGAAAATCCAGTTCTCAATGCGCTGTTTGGCCATAAACCACATTCCTACTAAAAATATAGAAGTGGTAAAAATATCCAGCCAATTTGCCCAATCTAAATGATATAATCCAAGACCACCCTCCAAATTGTCAATATAGGGTTTGTAATAATAAATAAGAATGACCAATGCAAAACTCAGGATGAAAAGAATCCCTGCATAAATCCATTCCTTTTTTGTTGCCCAGGTAACATCCACATGAACATGGTCTTTGGAATTTTTAGACCATAAGATCCATCCGTACACACTCATTACGGTATAATACACGTTAATCAGGCAGTCTCCCAATAATCCGAAATTAAAAAGAATATATACATAGATCAACGTGGAAATAATGCCGGTAGGGTATACCCAGATATTTTTTTTGATAGAAAAATAAACGCTTAAAGTACCGAAAATAGCTCCTGAAGACTCCAGTAAAATCTGTGCTGCTGTATAATTTTCATAGGGTTTGACGAAAAGGTCATAGATATTCATGCGATCAAAAATAAACAAAATTTAACACTTGATAAAATACTTTGAATAATGTGTCGGTCAGGTTTTTAGATTTTTTTATTTAAAATAAATGACGAAAGTTTGTCAATAAACATGAGAGTCCGTAAAATTTTTATATTTTCGTAAATCCTTAATAAATAAAAAAAAACATGTCTAAAATTTGGGTTAAGAAGCCGCTAAGTGCCTATGAGGCAGATATGAAGAAAAGTGAGCTGAAAAAAGTCCTTGGAAAATGGAGTTTAACAGCAATTGGAGTAGGTGCTATCATCGGTGGTGGAATCTTTGTTCTTACCGGAACCGGAGCTTATTATCACGCAGGGCCGGCACTGGCAATCTCTTTCATTATAGCAGGTATTGCCTGTGTTTTTGCAGCATTATGCTATGCGGAATTTGCATCCATTATTCCTGTTGAAGGTTCTGCCTACGCCTATGCCTACGGAACGGTAGGAGAAATTTTTGCCTGGGCAATGGGCTGGTGTCTTATCCTGGAGTATGCCATGGCAAGTATGGCCGTTTCCGTGAGTTGGTCCGGATACTTTACCAAATTTTTGAAAATTTTTGGAGTTCACCTGCCGGGATATCTTACTTCAGATCCCGCGAGTTATACAGGAGATGGTTTTTCAATGAACCTGCCTGCATTCATTCTTGTTTTACTGATTACAGCCTTGCTGGTAAAAGGAACCAAGGAAGCTGCCGGAGCGAATAACCTTATTGTACTTATGAAGACTTCTGCGGTTATTTTCGTAATCATTGCAGGGGTTTATATTATCTTCTCTAATACAGATCTTTACAATGCTGTAGATGGAGTGAAAAACTGGAATCCTTTTATCCCTGATCAGATAAAAATTAAAAATTCTGAAGGCGATCTGGTCTCTGCCTATGGTATTAAAGGAATTATTTCCGGAGCAGCAGCTATCTTCTTTGCTTATATTGGTTTCGATGCTGTTTCTACACAGGCAGGGGAGGCTATTAATCCTAAAAAAGATGTGCCTTTCGCTATTATTGCTTCATTATTGGTGTGTACTGCATTATATATTTGTGTATCTCTGGTATTGACAGGGATGATGCATTATACAGATTTTAACCCTGAAGGAAAATATCCTGATGCAATCAAAGCACCGGTGGCATATGCTTTTGAAATTGCCGGAAAACACTGGGCTAGTAATGTGGTAACGATTGCCGCTACAGTAGGTTTGATTTCTGTAGTAATGGTAATGATGATGGGACAGTCCAGAATCTTTATCGGAATGGCAAAAGACGGTTTGATTCCTAGATTTTTCGGAGAGCTTCACCCAAAAACAAAAACTCCTTATAAAGGAATTATCCTGTTAGGAATCATAGTAGCGCTTATCGCAGCATTTACCCCAATTTCAACGTTGGCAGATATGACCAGTTTCGGAACTCTGTTTGCATTTACATTGGTATGTATTGCGGTTTGGGTGATGAGAAAAAAAGAACCGGATTTGATCAGACCTTTCAAAGTTCCGGCTTATAAAATCGTTGTAGCATTAGGAGTATTTATCAATATATATTTAATATTCAACTTAAGTGCTCATGCATTGGAACTTTCTGCTGTATGGCTTTTCTTAGGAGGTGTGGTATATTTCAGTTATGGAAAATCAAACAGTAAACTGAACAATCCTGAAAAATATAAAAACGTAGATTAATTTAATATAGAACCGCTTCGGCGGTTTTTTTTATAGCATATGAAAAAGATCTTCTCTATTCTATTTCTTTCCGTAGGAATCTGTGCATTTTCTCAGCAGGTGGAAAGCATGGAAACTATTTTTAATGACAAAATAAGCATCAGAGCTCTTGAGCTGTATGATCATAAGATTTGGTACAGTGGTACAGATTCTAAGTTTGGGTTTGTAGACATACAAGATCCAAAGAACCAAAAACAGATTATATTATCAGAAGATAAACTTGAGTTCAGAACCCTGGCACAGGATAAAGCCGCTTTTTATGCCATTAATATTGGAAGTCCTGCTCATTTCTTTGCCATTGATAAAAAAGATTTAAAATCACAGGTTGTTTTTACTGATACTACAAAAACGGCATTCTATGATGCACTGCACTTTGTAAATGAAAAACTGGCATACACATTTAGTGATGCCGATAAAGATCATGGATTAAAATTGGCAATATACAGGGATGGAAAGTGGGATATGCTTAAAACTGCAGTCACACTGCATGAAGGGGAAGCAGCTTTTGCGGCCAGTAATACCAATATCTCTTCTACTAAAAACTTTGTATGGATCGCAACAGGAGGTAAGACCTCAAGAATTTTAAGACTGAACCTGAAAACTGAAAAGTTTGAAGTCTTCAATACTCCATTTATCCAGGGAGAATCTTCGAATGGAATGTACTCCATAGATTTCAGTGATGATCATTTCGGAATTGCAGTAGGAGGGGACTATACAAAGCAGGAGGCTAATATCAATAATATTGCTACCACGAATAATGGCGGTAAAACCTGGCAGATTCAGGCATCCGGGCAGAATGCAGGATATACTACCTGCGTGAAAATTAAGCCGGGTTCAAAAGGAAAAGAAATCATCGCAGTAGGAGATCAGCATATCAGTTATTCCTCAGATTTTGGAAAAACATGGAAAAAGATTTCTGATGAAAAAGGTTTTTTTGTCTGTCAATGGATCGATAAAAATCATATTGTTTTTGCTGGTAAAAACAGAATTGCAGTGATGAGATTGAAGGGATAAAAGATGTAAGATCAACGATAACAAAATATTGACGGTATAAAAACAAAAGAGATATCCTGTTGGGAAATGGATATATCTAAAAAACAAATAGTATATATAGAATTTATCATTATTAAGGAAAGGCCTTACAGACAGTATTTAGACTCATTATAAAATAGAACCTAATATATTTCATAGGCCAAAATTCATAACTAATGGTTAATTTTGTAGAATGAAGTTTTAAGACCATTAAATTTCATGACCTTATAAAATTTTAATTTTCGAAATGAACTCTTTAATAGATAAGTATAATATTCCCGGACCACGTTACACCTCTTATCCTACAGTTCCATATTGGGATGAAACTACATTCTCACCGGAAAAGTGGAAAGAAAGCGTAATCAGGTCCTTTCATGAAAGTAATGCAGAGGAGGGGATTTCTATTTATATCCATTTGCCTTTCTGCGAGGCATTGTGTACCTTTTGTGCATGCCATAAACGGATTACAAAACAACATAGTGTTGAAATTCCTTACCTGGAAAGTGTATTAAAAGAATGGAATCTTTACCTTGCTCTTTTCAATGAAAGACCCAAGCTGAAAGAATTACACCTGGGAGGAGGTACGCCTACGTTTTTCTCGCCTGAAAATTTGAAAACCCTTCTGGAAGGGATTTTTGAAACAGTAGATATTGCTGAACATCCTGAATTTTCTTTTGAAGGACACCCGAATAATACCACGAAGGAACACCTTCAGACGTTGTATAATCTAGGCTTTAGAAGAGTAAGTTTCGGAGTTCAGGATTACGATCCTAAAGTGCAGAAAGCGATCAATAGAATTCAGCCTTTTGAAAATGTAAAAAATGTTACAGAATGGGCTAAAGAAATTGGTTACAGAGGAATCAGCCATGATTTGGTTTTTGGGCTTCCGCATCAAAATTGGGAAGCGATGGAGCATACCATCAGAAAAACGATGGAGTTGAAACCGGACAGACTTGCATTTTACTCATATGCACACGTTCCATGGGTAAAAGGAGTGGGTCAGAGAGGGTTCGATGAAAATGACTTGCCTAGTGGAGAAGAAAAGCGAAGATTATATGAAGACGGTAAAAAGCTGCTTGAGGACTTAGGCTATATTGAAGTGGGAATGGATCATTTTTCTCTTGAACATGATGATCTCTACCAGTCTTTAATTCATAAAAAACTCCACAGAAATTTCATGGGTTATACCTCAAGCAATACACAGCTGATGGTAGGACTTGGAATGTCTGCAATTTCAGATTCATGGTATGCTTTCGGGCAGAATGTGAAAACGGTGGAAGATTATCAGAAATCTGTAGAAGAAGGAGAGATTCCTGTGGTGAAAGGCCATGTTCTGGATGAGGAAGATCTAAAGGTAAGAAGACATATCCTCAACCTGATGTGCCAGCTTGAAACTACTTTCCATACTCATAACTCTTTCCCGGAACTTGAAAATGCATTGGAAATGCTGAAGGAAATGGAAAAAGACGGATTGGTTGAAATCAATGGTCATGAAGTTAAAATTACGGAGGCTGGAAGAGCATTCACAAGAAATGTTGCAATGGTTTTTGACCTTAGGATGTTGAGAAATAAACCTGAAACGAGAATTTTCTCGATGACGATATAAAATAAAAAGCGGTTCAGTTTTGAACCGCTTTTTTTATGTATTTAAAATTTTAGTTGACATACTTTTTCATGAAGTTTTTATTCAGTTGGTATGAATATTTTGCGGAATATTGCGTTAAAAAGTAATAGCTGGTAGCGTGTGTTAAAATACTATTCCATTATTTAATAATTAATTTCTGACTATAGGAATTCAGGTTTCCTGATTTTAGATTGATGAAATAAACTCCGGCAGGTAGGGCGGAAATATCCATACTTTTGCCATTGACAACTTCATCAGTTTCCCAAATTTTCCGGCCTTCTGTACTCATGATTTCTGCGCTTACTTTTTTGCCTCCAATGCCATTGATGAAGATTTCTTTGGATGCAGGATTAGGATAGATACTTATTTTGCCTAAAGCAGTGCCTTCCTGTACACCTAAAGTTCCCGTTGAAATTTTAAAAATTTTGCCACTGGTGACAGCTGCCACATAGAGCTCTTTTTGAGAATCCTGCCCGAAAGTGGAAAAATTATTCCCACTGTAAGCAGAAGACCATGTGATAGCATTATTGGTATCCAGCATACCGATTTGTGTAGAGCAGTAATCAGCGAAGAAATATTTGCCCTGAAGAGAGGGGTATTGGGATCCCCTGTAAATATACCCTCCGGTAATAGAGCATTTCCCACCGGAATGATCATACACGGCAACAGGGAATGTCATGGTGCCAATACCTGGACATCCTGCAGTATTATAAGCTGTATTTCCTTCGTAGCAACGCCATCCGTAATTAAGTCCGGCCTGAGTGATGGAAGTTCTGTTGATTTCCTCAAAAGCTCCCTGGCCCACATCAGCAATGAGTACATTTCCACTGGTTAGGTCAAAAGAAAATTTCCAGGCATTTCGGAGCCCATACGCCCATATCTCATCGGCTCCGTCGCTACCCACAAACGGATTGTCAGAAGGAATATTATAAGGCCCTGTAGCGTCTACATCAATTCTCAGCATTTTTCCCAACAGTGAATTTTTATTTTGGGCATTATTCTGCGGATCTCCACCACTTCCTCCATCTCCGGTGATGATCCAGAGTTTTCCGTCCGGAGCAAAATGTATGCTTCCTCCGTTATGGTTTTCGAAAGGTTTGGGAATATTCAGTAAGATTTTTTCAGAGTTGGGATCGGCAATGTTGGGATCTGTTGAACTTACCTTGTACCTTGCTACAATAATATTTCCGGCAGGATTATTATAATAAACAAAAAAATAGCCATTGCTGGAATATTGGGGATGGAATGCAAGTCCTAAAAGACCTCTTTCTCCGCCGAAAACAATCTTTGAAGCGATATTAAGAAAAGGGGTAGCATTAATAACTCCCGTAGGCTGGATAATTTTAATAATACCATTCTGCTGTACCACGAAAAGACGGCTGTCATTAGCGTTTGTAATCTCTACCGGGCTGGTAAGTCCGGTAGCAAATTCTTCCAAATTAATACTTTGAGAATTAACGAATAAGGAAGAAAGCATACTGATCATAAATAGTAACTTTTTCATAATATTTTGATAGTTAGTGTGTTGATAAATGAATGAAAATTTTATACCATTCAAAATTTGAAAACTTCATTAAGATACCATGAAAAAATTGTTAAATCTTAAATAGAAGTCGAAATACCAATATATCTGAAAATAAACCATTTCTGTTGTTAAAAATTCATAAAATACAAGAAAATCATTATATTTGCCGACTTAATTTAACGTAGTTATAACAAAATGCAAGGAAAAGGACTTATTACAATTGTTGCTATTGTCCTGGGGTTGATTTGCTTAAACGAGCTATTACCAACCTGGTACGCCAGCAAAATTGAATCGCAGATCGAAGCTGCGAAAGGAAACGAGAAAGAGATCAAACGAATCAAGGAAGATACTCTTAATCTTGGGTATACAAAGCTTTATTATTCAAAAGCTAAAGACAAGGAGATGAAGCTTGGTCTTGACTTAAAAGGAGGGATCAACGTTCTTTTGGAAATTAACCAAAGAGATCTGGTAAATGATTTAACTAATTATTCTACCAATCCTATTCTTATTGAGGCTTTAAACAAGACTGATGAAGTTCAGAAAAGCTCTACAAAATCTTACATCGACAACTTTTTTGAGCAGTTCGATGCAATCAACAAAGCGAAGGGGTCAAGCCTGAAGCTTGCAGATCCGGATCTTTTCGGAAATACAAACTTATCTGAAATCAAGTATAACACTACTGATGAGCAGGTAAGAAGTATTGTAAAGAGAAGAGTTGATCTTTCTGTAGGTACAGCTTTCGAAGTAATCAGAACGAGAATAGATAAGCTTGGAGCTATCCAGCCAAATGTTCAGAGAGTACCTGGTACTGCTAGAATTTCTGTAGAAATGCCTGGTATGAAGGATATTGACAAGGTGAAGAAAATGCTTCAGACTTCTGCAAAACTTCAGTTCTGGGAAGTACAGCAGGTTCCTGAAATTGCGCCTTATTTCCAGACTTTGACAACTATGATTGCTGCAAAAGGAGATTCTATGGGAGTTGCAAAGAATGTAAACTTCATGAAACTTATACAGCTTGACAAATTAAGAAGTAATGGTGTTGCTAATGTGAAGTTATCTGATACTGCAGTTGTTAATAAAATTTTAAACAGCAAAGTAGGACAGGCTTTACGCCCTGCAAACATTAAATATACACAGTTCATGTGGGGTTACAAACCTGAAGCTACAAGTCCGGACGATTTGGTATTGTATGCAATCAGAAGTAACATCAATCAAAAAGCTCCGGTAGACGGTGCTGTAGAAACTGCAAGCATTAGCTATGACGAACTTGGAAGAGTAGTGGTAGATATGCAGATGGATTCTAAAGGAGCTAAAGAATGGAAAACTTTAACAGAGAAAAACGTAGGGAAGCCGGTTGCGGTAACTCTTGACGGTAGAGTATATACTGCCCCTAATGTGGTAAATGCTATTCCTAACGGTAGAACTCAAATCTCCGGTAACTTCTCTCAGGAAGAAGCTAAAGAATTAGTTGACGTTTTAGGAGCAGGTAAATTGCCAGCTGGTGCTAAAGTAGTTCAGGCTACTCAGGTAGGTCCATCTCTTGGACAGGAATCTATCAACGCCGGTATGATTTCATTTGCTATTGCATTTTTAATTATCATTGTTTATATCATTTTCTATTACGGTGGTGCGGGAGTATATGCTGTAATTGCAATGGTTATTAACCTTTTCTATATTTTCGGAATTATGGATTCCGGAGACTTTACGCTTACCCTTCCTGGTATCGCAGGTATCGTATTGACGATGGCCATGGCAGTGGATACGAACGTAATTATTTACGAAAGAACGAAAGAAGAATTATTTGCCGGTAAGAATATCTTAGAAGCTTATAAAGACGGTTTCAAACACGCATTAAGTGCGATTATTGATGGTCACTCAACTACGTTACTGACCGCTGTTGTGTTATTCTTCTTCGGTACAGGGCCTATCAAAGGATTTGCTTTGACCTTGATGATCGGTATTATTATGACATTGTTTACTTCGGTATTACTTTCAAGAGTAATGATCTTCAGTAGACTAAATAAAGGAAAACACCTTTCTGTATGGACTCCTCCAACGAAAAACTTATTCAGAAATACGTGGATTGATTTCATCGGAAAAAGAAAATACGCATACATTATCTCTGCTGTTTTAACAGTGATCTGTATTGGTTCTATGGTTACCCACGGATTCAAATATGGTATCGACTTTACAGGAGGTAGAAACTATATCGTAAGATTCGATAAAGAGGTTAATGCTAATGATGTTGAAGAAAAATTGGTAAAGATTTTCAAAACTGAAGATGGTAAAAACTCTTCTGTAGAAGCTAAAACTTTCGGAAATGGAAACCAGTTGAAAATTTCTACAGATTACCTTATCGAAGATGAGTCTTTAAAAGCTGACCAGACTATTGAGCAGAAATTATTTGAAGGATTAAAAGGAGATCTTCCTGCTACCCTTACTCTGCAGGATTTTAAATCCGCGGATAAAGACCATGCAGGGATTATTTCATCTGAAAAAGTAGGTCCTACAGTTGCTGACGATATTCAGACACATGGTATTCTTGCCGTTGTTGCTGCTCTTGCAGGTATCTTTATCTATATCTTATTTAGATTTAGAAAATGGCAGTTCTCTTTAGGTGCTGTAGCAGCTCTATTCCACGATGCGGTTATTATTTTAGGAACGTATTCATTACTTCACAAATACATGCCGTTCAATATGGAGATTAACCAGGATTTCATTGCTGCAATCCTTACGGTACTAGGATACTCTATTAATGACACGGTAATTATCTTCGACAGAATTAGAGAATATCTGAGAGAGAAGAAAGCCTTAACATTAGCTGGATTATTTGATGACTCTATTTCAAGTACTTTAGGTAGAACATTCAACACTTCATTTACTACGATTTTGGTAATCTTGGCGATTTTCATTTTCGGTGGTGATAACTTGAGAGGGTTTATGTTTGCGATGTTAATCGGTATTGGATTCGGTACGTATTCATCCATCTTTATTGCATCTGCAATTGCTTATGACTTCCTGAAAAAAGGAAAAGAAGAAGATGTACATGGAAAAAGTACTTCTGAAAAAGAAGTGCTTGCTTCAAAGTAATATAAACTACAATAAATAAGTAAAAGCCTTTCGGAAGAAAGGCTTTTTTTGTTTTCTGTCATTACCTGATGGCTGTACTTAAGACTGCATAACTCAAAATGTCTTTTGGTAAGATGCGCATCACTTTTTTGGGAAGATAGAAATGTGTTTTTTGCCATTATTAAAATTTTTTGTAGGAGTTGATTGAAGGTTTGAGTTAATTTTTTAAATGAATAATAGTTAATCTGTTAAAAATATTACTTTATTATTGATGAATACATGTGTGAATTATAAGTTTTTCATGAATTATTGTATTTTGATGAAAATAAATCAAAGTAATGGATTAATGTGTGTTAATTTATTATATATTTGCAAAAAACAGAGCAAATATGAAATTCAAAGAATTATTCGTTGCTGCGGCATTAATTGCCAGCAGGACTGCCTTTGCGCAGGTAGGTATTGGGAATGCTAGTCCTGATAAAAGCGCAATGTTAGATGTGACCGGTTCTAATAAAGGAGTATTAATCCCCCGAATTTCTGATCTTACCACAATACCCACTCCCGCGAATGGTTTATTGGTCTATGATCTTAAAAGACAGGCATTAGCTCAGAATATTGGAACACCAGCCAGCCCAAACTGGGTGCCGATCAGTGGAAATATAGTGAAGTTCTTCTATATGCCATCCATCAGTATTGATACCTCTACTATAGGGACAGGAAGAACACTGGATTTGTACCAATTATATAAAACACAGTTTTCCACTCCAAAAGTTGTAAGCGTGGGAGCCCCCACTGCTATTCCTTTTTTCTTGAATGCTTCGGATCTGTATTATTATGTAACAGATTTTGATGGCAATGTTTTACGGAATGTAAGTATTGATGCTAATGGAATATTGCGCTATGATGTAATTGGAACTGCTACCGCATGTTCTTTTGTTAATATTGTATTTGTAATCAAATAATTTTAAGTGACATAACGTCATATGAGCATCCTTACCCAAGGATGAGTATTCTTCCGCGTATAATTAATTGCTTAAAATTATTAATGATGAAAACAAATTCGATATTAGGCTATATTTTTATAGCAATATGCTTTTTTGTGTCTGGCAAAATGGCATCCCAGGAGATGGTTTCCCTTCCGAATGGTGGTTGTGGTAGGCTACTGGATACTAATACCTCCAGTGCAAATAATGGTGGACTTCTATGTTTCAGGCTGGGGAAAGAAGCAGCTAATCCTGCTAATATGACAGATATTGATGTGAACTCTTTTGCTTCTTTAAAGCCGGGTACAGGTGCAGGTCTTTTTTGTAGTATGCATGTAGGCGTAGGAACAACAGGAGCTGATTTTCCTGCTAATAAACCTGTTTATATAGACTTTGCCTCTGATGGCTTCAACTTTAATCCCAGTTTTAATGGGGGAAATTTTGTCTTTTATAATAATGGACAGGAAATTTATCGTACAGGAGTTAACGGACATATTTTCTTTGATTTTGGAGATAATCAGGAACGTCGGATTATTAAAGTGATTCCTACGGCAGCGTGGGATGAAGTACGGTTAACATTTGCAGAGGTTATCGGTGTCGGGTTTTCATTTAGTCAGATGAGAGTTTATAATATACTGTCTGAGTATTATATAGACCCTATGACCTATTTATCTCAGCCTTCTGATAAAACTGTAGCAGTGGGTGGATCTACCACTATGACTGCGGTTATCAACAACACCCCTACAGATGAAACACCTGAAAATATTACCTACCAATGGCAGGTTCTTAACGGAAGTACATGGACAGATCTGGCGAATGGTACCAATTACAGTAATGTGACTTCGTCAACGCTTGCTATCAATAATGTTCCGGTAGGTTTTAACAATAATCAGTATAGGGTGGTTGCAAAATCAAGTTTTTATACCTGCTCATTCCAGGCTATTTCTACTATAGGAAGGCTTTTTGTTAATTCCGTAAATAATCCGGGAACGATTGCTGCAGATCAGACATTATGTATGGATATCAACAATGATCCTGCGGCATTTACACAGGTTACAGCTGCTCAGGTAACAGGAACTGCCGAATATCAGTGGCAGAGCTCTACAGATAATATAACATTTGTAAATATTACCAATGCAACTTCTGCAACTTATGATGCGCCACCGGTTACACAGACTACTTATTACCGTCGGGGCGTAAGATCTGTTCTTAATGGAAATGTTACTGCTTATCAGTACACTAATGCAGTTAAGATTACAGTGAAACAGAGCTGCCTGATTAAATGCATTATAACCAACAGAATGACTTATACAAAGCTTAACAGCAATTAATACAATATTCACAACTTTAGAAAAACCTATTTCATGCTGATATTGAAATAGGTTTTTTATTCCCTATTTTCTAAAAAATCTTTATTTTTTTTTCTGCTGATTATTAAGATTTATATTAAAAATAAAAGCTTTTTTGGGTACTGATCTATTATTCAGGAGGATATTCTTTAATATAATGAAATTTAGAATCATTATTTTTAAGATTTGATTAATTTTGCAGCATCATGGAAAAATCAAAAAAAAATACAGCGATAAGCTTTATATTTATTACACTACTTATTGATATTACCGGCTGGGGAATCATTATTCCCGTAGTTCCAAAGTTAATAGAGGAGCTTATTCATGCCGATATCAGTGAAGCTGCAAAATATGGAGGATGGCTGGGATTTGCCTATGCGTTTACACAGTTTATATTTTCTCCGATTGTAGGAAATCTGAGTGATAAATATGGACGTAGACCCATTATTTTGATTTCCCTTTTTGGGTTTGCAGTAGATTATATCTTTCTGGCATTAGCCCCAAGTATCTGGTGGCTGTTCTTAGGGAGGATTATTGCAGGGGTTACAGGAGCTAGTATCACCACTGCCAGTGCCTATATTGCAGATATTTCAACAGATGAAAACAGAGCCAAAAACTTTGGGATGATAGGAGCTGCATTCGGTCTCGGATTTATTATTGGTCCGGTTCTGGGAGGTGTATTAGGGCATTACGGAGCCAGGGTTCCTTTTTATGCGGCAGCAGGTTTATGTCTGCTTAATTTCCTCTACGGCTATTTTATTCTTCCCGAAAGTTTAAGTAAAGATAAAAGAAGAGAATTTGACTGGAAGCGTGCAAATCCTGTGGGTTCATTTAAATTCTTGGGAAAGCATGCTGAAATTTCAGGATTGGTATTTGCACTGATTTTAATTTATATAGCAGGTCATGCTGTACAGAGTAACTGGAGCTTTTTCACCATGTATAAGTTTGACTGGACAGAAAGAATGGTAGGGATTTCCCTTGGGGTAGTAGGATTGTTAGTAGGATTGGTACAGGGAGGTTTAATCAGGTGGACAACTCCAAGGCTGGGAGAAGAGAAAAGTATTTACTATGGATTAGCTTTTTATGCTGTGGGAATGTTTTTATTTGCTTTCGCATCCGAGGGTTGGATGATGTTTGTATTTCTGATTCCATATTGTCTGGGAGGGATCTGCGGTCCCGCTCTGCAATCAGTTATTACAAAGAGTGTTCCGGCTAACGAACAGGGAGAGCTTCAGGGGGCCTTGACGAGTCTGATGAGTGCCACTTCAATTATAGGACCTCCGATGATGACCAATCTGTTCTACTTTTTTACTCACGATGAAGCTCCGTTTAAATTTTCCGGAGCGCCATTTTTCTTAGCATTTATTTTAATGGCCATCAGTGTAATCGTTACTTATTCTGTTTTTAAGAAAAAAAAGAAAATCTAAAATTTTGTATTTTTAAGAGAAGGCCGGAAGGAATAAATCATTACTTTTAAGATATGAAGCGTATTCCCCAATACAAGCCGGATGAATTTAAACCGATCCTTAATCTGGATTGGGCAGGGAAGACTATGCTGAAAAAAGGGCTGAATGAATTTTTTATAGAGCCCCTTGAGGTTCTTAGTGAAGCAAAGACTCCTTCCCAGCCCCATCGTAAAACAGTAAACGATTTTGTGTTTATTAAAAAAGGATTTCTTGAAAAAATGGTTTGTTCAGATACGTTTGCCGTACAGGAAAATATGATCATCCTTCTTCCCCCGTATAAGATCCGTACCTTTCTTAAAAACACTCCGGATGTTGAAGGTTTCTACTGCCATTTTTCCGATGATTTTATTGCAGAAGGCCCCGGCTTGAAATATCTGCAGGATATTCTGAGTTATACAGAGATTAAAAACAATCCTACCCTTTATCTGGACGGGCAGCATGAGGAAAGAATTTACCTGATCCTGCAACAGATGGAAAGCCTTTATGCAGCCACTGATAATATGGAACTGCTGAGACTGTATCTTTTTACCCTATTGGGAGAGATCCGGCATTTTATAGAAAAGCTTCCGAAGCAGAATCTCTCGGTTAATGAAACCATTGCGCTAAAATTTAGGAGATTGATAACCAGTCAGATTCAGAATTTACATGCTGTAAAAGAATATGCCGATCTGCTTAATGTTTCTCCTAATCATTTGAATAAAACAATAAAAAAAGCAACCGGAAAAACGGCTTCTGAGATTATCACCGAAGCTCTTCTGATGGAGGCAAAGGCTTTACTTTCTCTACCTCAATATACCGTTTCTGAGGTTGCTCTGGTCTTGGGAATAGAAGATGTTTCCTATTTTTCCCGTCTTTTTAAAAAACATACCGGTATCAGTCCGTCAGAATATAGAAAAGGGATTGATTTATCCTACTAATGGATGCATATGTTCTAACCTTATCTTGTTGTATTTAAGAATTTTGTAAGTACAATTATGATGGTTTAGAAAATGAAACAAATATTACTTTTCAGTGTTGGAATAGTACCCTTATTATTTTTTTCTCAAAATAATAAACAAGCTCCCAATCCTCCTGTTGTCTTTGAAGCTTTAGCCGGCAATAAGGGAATTGCTAGCCAGATGACAATCAATAAAGGTTTTCAGGAGGTCAGAGGATTGGGGTTTTTTAGTGCTGCCAATATTTCTTCAAAATGGAATGAAGACCGTTCCAATGATGCCATGATCCAGGCGAATATAACCTTTGAGGTGATTAAAAATTTTCGGGTGCTGGGTGGAATGCATTATACTCCTACTACCGGGCTTAGACCCACTGCAGGAATATTATATTCATTAAGTACTCCCGAATTTTTACTTATTGTCAATCCCAGATTTATTGGATTTTCTGAAAAAAGTATAGCAGAAGGGATGATGTTATTGGAATACAAACCTGCAATCAACGAAAACTGGAAAGGGTATTCGCGCGTCCAGGCTCTTTATTCGGAAACTATAAAAGATGGAGGGCACGCCCGAAGTTATCTGATGCTTCGGCTTGGGGTCAGTTATAAACCACTCACTTTTGGATTGGGTGCCAATTGGGATCGCTATGGACCATTGAAGGAAAGTAAACAGAATTTTGGCGTATTTGCTGCGATCAGGCTATTTCATTAACAGTATACATTTTTTACTATAACTATTTTTATTCTTTATTAACATGAAACATTTAATTTTTCAAACGAATAATACCTGGACCGGGACTTTACTAAGATGGACAATAGGTATTGTATTTATTCCTCATGGGCTTCAAAAAACATTGGGTTTATTTGGAGGAATGGGATGGAGCAAAACAATGGAGCTTTTTACAGAAAATTTACATCTTCCATATGGTGTTGCATGTACCGTAATCTTGGTGGAATTTTTGGGCTCAATATCATTGCTATTGGGTTGGGGAACCAGATTCTGGGCTCTATCATTTATAGGCTTGCTGACCGGAATTATGTTTACTTCTCATTTGGATAACGGATTTTTTATGAACTGGTTTGGTACCCAAAAAGGAGAAGGATGTCAGTTTGATATTCTTGCGATTGGAATAGTTGTAACTTTGCTTATTGAAGGAGGAGGGAAATTATCAGTAGACCGTTGGATTTCTACTAAAAATACCCTGAAAAAATAATTATAAATGAGTGTCATGGATCAATTGAAATTAGAAAAATACCTGGAAAGAATCCATTTTTCCGGAGCCCCGGAAATGAATATGGAAACACTGAAAAGAATTCATCAGCTACATCCTCAGTACATTCCTTTTGAAAATATTGATCCTTATACCGGAAATGTTCCGTCTCTGAATCTGGATGATGTTTTTAATAAACTGGTGACGGAATCAAGAGGAGGTTATTGCTTTGAGCAGAATCTGCTTTTACGTGAAGTGCTGAAATATATAGGATTTGATACCAGGTTGCAGCAGGCCAGGGTCGTATGGAAGAGAGAGGAAGATGCCATTGCCGCCAAAACACATTTATTATTGATTGTGAATATGCATGGGCAGGAATATCTTGTAGATTGTGGTTTCGGGATAGTAACTGTTACAGCTCCTTTACTTTTACATGATGAAGAACCCCAGCAAACCCCGAATGGAGAGTTTAAAATCTCAAAAAAAGAAGAGCTATATATTCTTTGGTTTTGGAAAGAAAAATGGCTGCCGGTCTATCGTTTTGCACTGGAACATGTAGAACCTTTAGATTTAGACATTGCCAACTGGTACCTCTCTACCTATCCCGAATCTATGTTTAAGAAAAACCTGGTACTCTCAAAAGTGGATGAAGAGGCAAGATATACTTTTAGCGATCACACATTGAATATCCGAAAGGAAACAAACGAAAAAGAATCAGTAGCCATAGAGCATGATGAACAGCTATTTCAGATACTGAAAGATATTTTCGGGTTAAAAGAAAATGCAGTGAAGCTTTTAAAGGAAAAAATAACAAAGGAGTAATTTTACGGGGAAAGAAAAATGATTCTTTAGAGTATAAGAATAAAAGGAAGCCTATAGACTTCCTTTTACTTTTTTAAAAATTTGAATTCTTATGAAAATTAGGGATAAAGTGATTTTGTACCATTGCTTACAATATTACTTCCCAATCCTGAAAAGGATACAGAGAAATTGCTTGCGTTAAAACTTAAAGATCCGGTAGGTGTACAAAGGCCTAAAGCATATTGACACTGTCCATATGCCCCTGTTCTTTTAATAACTTTACTTTCGCTTTTTGCTTTTCCTAAGCTGATGTTCCCCCAGTCACTTACATCAACGTTTGAAACAGTAGAACCGGTATAATAGATGGTAATCTGATATCCTACTTCTCCTCTCTTGGAGCCCCAAAGCCAATTGGCAGTCCACCATTGTTTATACCATTTAGAGACAACTTTTGCCGTTGAGCTGTTGGATACCTCAGAATTTCCTCTTGTATCCATCAGTACCAATCCACCAAAGACATTATCCCAGACAATACCAGAGTCATTATAAAAACATAGCGTCGTAAACTTTCCATGTTTACCATCCCATGATACTTCCAGGACATTAATACCTGCTTTTATCTCATCGGTAGCCATTTCTTTTAATCCTTTCTGAGCAGTGATCAGGTGGTCTCCTGAATATAGGTCTCCGATTTTACCAATTTTTACAGAAGAAGGATCGGCTATATTTCCCAACCCAATAAACTGATCCTTATCAGAGATCAGGTTTTGAGAAATTTCAAGACCTTTTTGTGTCGAAATTTTTCCCAGAACATTAATTCCTGTGATCTGCAGGTCATTGTTCAGATGTTTTTCAAGATTTTTTTTGGATTCATCAAGCTGAACCTGTACCGCTTGGGGAATTGCTTGTACACCGGGAGTGATTTCCTTCTTAAGATCCGATACAGAGACTTTAGCCTGAGCTGTTTCCTGTTGTGTGATTTCATTGCTTTCATTCTGGCAACTGCCCAGAGCCAGTACTGACAGAACAGCAAGAAATTTAAAGGGAGTTAGTAATTTTTTCATATAAATAGGTATTTAGATTGTGTACAGTAAATGTACTTAAATAAAATATAATTCTCAATTTTTTGAATTAATTATTTGTTAATAGGTTGTTTTATGATCAAATGATTTGGGAGTCGGAAATGGGGTGTTGCGAGGAGATAGGAGAGTAGAGACAGGAGAGGTTGAGATTAGAGACAAGAGATAGGAGATAGGAGATAAAGGAGTGGGGGAAATGCTGGATGCATACTAATTTCAAACTTTAAACGGTAAACTGAGAGTATGAAATCTTAAAATTTGTTTAAAATTTTAAATTACATTAAAGAGATGTTATAATCTTTCGTAATTTTACAGCATGGAATTAAGCATTGGAGAAATGGCACTCATTGCCATTGCAATCGTTGTATTATTCGGACCGGATAAACTTCCTCAGATTGCACGTGATTTAGGATCAGGTGTAAGAAAAATGCGTGGAGCAGTGGAAGATATCAAAACTGAGATTATGAAAGAAACGGATAATCCTGTTTCTGAGATCAAACGTGAAATCGAAAAGGTAAAAGATGCTGCCAAAGATTTCAACCCGGTTAATGATATCAAGAAAGATATTTTAACAGAACCTCTTGCATCTAATGAACCTCCAAAACTAAAACCTTCTGAAGATGAAACTTATGAAGGGCCTGTAAGCAGATAAGGTATGGAGGAGATTATTCAGGAAGATAAAACGGTATTTCTATACCTTAATAATTTGGGAGACCCTTCTTTCGATCAACTCTGGATGCTGATTTCCAGTACCTGGATCTGGGTGCCTCTTTATATTATATTCCTTTATTTTTTGTACAAAAACTATAAACTGAGATCTTTAGTTTTTATCCTGATTTTTTTAGCATTGGGAGCAACGGTTTCTGACCAGCTGGCTAATGTTTTCAAATTTGGGGTTGCCAGGTTGAGGCCTTGTCACGATCCTACGCTGGAACATTCTATGAGGATTGTGAAATGTGGAGGGCAGTATGGATTTTATTCTGCACATGCTTCCAATACCTTCTTTTTAGCGTCTTATCTGGGAATTTTATTAAAAAAGAAAATTAAATGGTTCCCATATGCTATATTTGTATGGGCTATAGTGGTTTCCTACAGCCGAATTTATTTAGGAGTGCATTTTCCGATAGATATTTTGGTGGGGGCGTTTGCTGGTTCTTTATTGGGAGTGATATTTGGTGCACTCGCCAAAAAAGTGATCAACAAACAAAATATAACACCATGAAAAAACCTTTATTACTTTTAGCTTCTATTTGTTTCTCTCTCAATTTCTATGCTCAGGATAAAAAAATAGCTGAGGAATGCTTTAAAAAAGCAGATTATAAATGTGCTGAGGAGCAATATTCAAAACTAGCTGAAAAGGAACAGATCCAAAAATTTCAATCCGAATATTACAATAATCTGGGAACAGCACAAAGAAGGCTGGGGAAGGCTACAATGGCTTTTAAATCCTATGAATCTGCACTGATTGCAAACCCTATGTCTGCTCCTGTATATGCCAACCTGGCGTCACTACACAGTCAGAAAGGAAATAAAGCAAAAGCACTGGAGTATGTGGAAAAAGGGCTTCAGGTAGATCCTGAAAATACGGAACTGTATCTGACCCGTTCCAAAATCTATGACAGCCAGGGGAAAAAAGATCTGGCTATTAAAGATCTTAATCAAATTCTGACTTTTGCACCGGATAATATTTTTGCCAAAACGGGATTGGCAAATCTGAAAAAAAACAGCGGTGACCTTGATGGGGCTTTAAAAGATTATAACCAGCTTATTGCTGAAAAGCCGGAATCACTTTTGTACAATGGACGCGCAGATGTTTATCTTAAAATGAAAAAGTACAAAGAATCCCTTACAGATGCCAATAAAGCAATTTCTATTGATCCCAAATTTGCCCAATCTTATGTCACCAAGGCATTGGTTTTATTTGATACTGCCAAACCTAAAGAAGCTTGTGAAAATCTTGATAAAGCAGTAACCTTTGGATATGAAAAAGCTGTATTGGCAGATTATTACGCTAAATGTATCAGGAAATCATAATCATTTCAATATAAATTTTCGTTTCCCTATCATGCACTATGATCGGGTTTGATTAATAATTCATCAATAATAAAATGTACTTCTGAAAAGTGAATGAAGTAGATAAAGAAAAATAAATGTTAAATATTGTTTTAGTAGAGCCGGAAATACCTAATAATACAGGGAATATAGGAAGATTATGTGTAGGAACAGAAAGTAAATTACATTTGGTTCATCCTTTTGGATTTGTAATTAATGATAAAAACCTGAAACGTTCAGGATTGGATTATTGGGTGCATCTTGATGTTTCAGAATATGCAGATGTAGATGAATGGGTGAAAAATATTCCGGATCTTTCACGGGTTTTCCTGATGAGTTCGCATGCTGAAAAATCATATTTGGAAACTGATTTCCAGGATGGGGACTGGCTGGTTTTCGGAAAGGAAAGTAAAGGCCTAAGTAAAGAAGTACTGGACCGTTTTGAAAATCATTTAACGATTCCCATGTCAAAATTAATCAGGAGTTTTAATATTGCCAATTCTGTGGCATTTGTAGTAGGGGAGGCTAAAAGACAGATTAACTCAAAAGCATAATATATATACCTGATAAGGGAAGTCAAATAAGACTGATGGTTGTGGGGAAACTAAAACAGCTTCCTATAATAGACCTTTTAATCATTATGATAGGGCTTTCCCTGCAGAATTTGATCAGCTCTGTAAAGCTGTTCAACAATAAATAACCGGATCATCTGATGGGTAAATGTCATTTTAGATAATGACATTTTTTCATTGGCCCTGCTGTACATTTCTTCTGAAAAACCATATGCACCACCAATCAGGATATGTACTTTTTTTACAGAAGAGTTCATCCAGTTATCAATTTTCTGAGAAAATTCACGGCTGGTAAACTGTTTTCCTTTTTCATCCAGGATGACAACAAGATCGTTTTTGTCAATATGATTGAAGAATAGCTTAGCCTCTTCTTTTTTTAGAAGATCTGCAGATAAGTTTTTTGCATTTTTGACATCCGGGATTTCTGTAATTTCAAAATTCCAGTGCTTGGGCAGGCGATTGAGATAGTAATTGATCAGGGAAGTTATTTCTTTATCGTCCGTCTTGCCGATACAAAGTAAACTGATTCGCATTATAAGAAGTTTGAGGCCGCAAAGATAAGCCTTTTTAATTTATCAGGACCGACCCATATTTAGACTGTAAGCCTATATGAGCCATCCAACCAATCTCATATTTCCTTTCTCACATCTCAACGTCTCCAGTCTCCGATCTCAACGTCTCATGTCTCTATTCTCATAGCTCTCTGTCTCCAATCTTATTCTGCATTAATCCATAACACGGCTTTTATATCTGCTCCTGTAATCTGCAGGGGTTAATCCTGTAACTTTTTTAAACAAGGTCCTGAATGTTTTCAAATCATTATATCCGATACTGTAGGTGACATCAGCAATATTGCCTTCACCGGATTCCAATGCTTTTTTTGCTGCTTCTACTTTTATCCGTTGAATGTATTCTATGGGGTTCAATGTAGTAGCGGTCTTAAACCGTCGGATAAAGTTCCGTTTGCTCATATTCACCTGGCGGGCAATGTGCTCAACAGAAATGTCTGTTTTGAATTTTTTTTCGATATAGGTTTGCGCCTGGTGGATTTCATGGTCATTATGAAGACGTTGCCCTGAAAAAACGGTAAAAATGCTTTGAGATGTCCGTCCGTAGTCCAAAGCATAATACTTACTGAGTTCTATGGAAATTTCTTTGCTGCAGTTTTTTTCGATGAAATATAACAGGGCATTTAATGAAGAGAAGCCTCCGCCACCGGTAATGATTGCTTTGGAGTGAGTAACTACATGATCGGGTTTAAAATCTATCTGTGGATACCTCTTTTGTAAATCTTCCATAGCTCCCCAATGTGAAGTAGCCGGCATCCCGTCGAGCAAACCGCACTCTGCCAAAAAATAAGCACCGGTACATAAGCTGATAATTTCGGCTTTTTCCTGATATTTTTCCTTTATCCAGTCAATCAATGCCTGGTTTTCTTTAAGCAATACATCTATTAGCCGAAGGTCCATACTTGTTGGAGGAATAATGATAACATCAGTATCAAATTTATCCGATATTGTTTTTGTACACTGAAATTGTATGGGAAGATTAGATTGTACTGTTTTCTGATGAACTCCAATTAGCTCTATACAAAAAGGAGCAGGCATACCTCTTTTTACCGCAGCTTCATTCGCACTGGACAATAATGCTGCAGTGGTGGATACAGCAGTAGACATGATATGATCATACACTATAATTGAAATATGTTTCATGATATGGAGGCTAGGGATCTTAAAAATAAGCAAATTTTGGCACAAAATCCACTACAGAATGTCATTTTAACGTAGGGACAGTCTGTAACAGCTGGCGTAATTTTACAAAAAGATTGGTTATGAAAACTATATTTAACAAAGCAGAAAGGGAAGAGCTGATTGGAAGGATCAATACACTGAATTCCCATAATACGGCCCAATGGGGTAAAATGAACCTGTATTAGATGATGAAACACTGTACCCGATGGAATGATTGGGTATTGGGAAACGGAGCGCATTCTTACAGGCAGGAGTTTCTGGGGAAGCTGTTTGGAAAAATGGTTTTAAAAGGTATGGTAAAAGATGATAAGCCGATGAAAAAGAATGCTCCTGCCGGTATCTTTACGATCAAAGAACAAAATGGAGATATACAGGATGAGAAAAAGATATGGCTTGCACAGATGACTGCTTATGAAAACTTTTCAAATCCGGAATTTATCCATGATTTTTTTGGCAAAATGAAAACAGAGGATATCGGTATTTTTGTGTACAAACATATGGATCATCATTTAAGACAGTTTAATGCCTGAGGCTAAAACGTTATTTGAATTATTTTAAAACCTTTTTGTTTGCTTTAAAAAGTATTGCATCAATAACGACGAATATTTCAGGATTTTTATAATTCTTGTCTATCAACCTCAGTTCTATACAATTCAGCTTTGGAAGGAGGAGGCAGAAAATGTTTATATTTGTAATGAGAGATGAATGAAATTTACGGAAATGCTTATTAAAATGAGTGTTTTCAGATTTTTATTGCTCTCCTAATTGCCAAATTATAACATAGATGAGTATAAAGGTTCCCAGATTTATCCTGAAAGTTCAAGAGTTTTTTGATGACATTCATATTCCTGTTTTGGGAATATCGCTATGGCAGATGTTTCAAATTTATATCTCAGGGATTTTTAAAGGAAAAATAGGAAGAAAAGCAGCTGCTATTTCCTGGAGCTTTACCATCAGTTTATTTCCGTTTCTTTTATTTTTACTTTCGGTTCTGCCTTATATGCCGCATTATGATAAGCTTCAGTTTTATATTTTCGAAGTATTGATGCATAATGTTTTCCCTTCCAATATGGAGGGAGATGTCAGAGGATATATAGAAACCAATATTATTCCCAATATGAAAGGGATCAGTAATCTGACCATTGTACTGGCATTGGTTTTTGCTACTAACGGTACATTTTCCCTTATCAATGGATTTAATGAAAATGCAGATGAAAAGCTCAGTGATGTCAAAGAATTTATTCTTTCATTTTTTATCACCATTGGCTTTATTACCATTGTATTTTTAGCCCTGTTCGGGGTTTACTATGTAGAGGTTGTCATGAAACTTTTTACACCGGCCTATGATGTTACATGGCTGGTAGATAACCTTTCCCGTATTATTGGATTTGTGTCTTTTCCGCTGTTTTACTTTATTCTTCTGACTTTATTTTACTGGCTGGGAACCGTGAAAATTACCCGTTTCAGACAAGCGGTGCCGGGAGCAGTCCTTACGACCATATTATTTGTTCTTACGACGTATATTTTCGCCATTTATGTTAAAGATATAGCCCGTTATAATGTACTTTACGGTTCCATAGGGAGTATGATCCTGCTGATGGTTTGGGTGAATGTGAATGTCTATCTTCTTCTCTTTGGAAACGAACTGAATATGGCTATCAGAAAGCTTAGAATAGAGAAATTATTGTCTGATGAAATTCAAAAAGAGGCCGCACATTATCATACTCAGATCACAGAACCGGATTTTGAGAATAATAAGGAACACCAATGGAAGCTGGAAAACCGGAAGAAAGATTAATTTTCTTCCAGCTCCGGACGTTCTTTAGAACTCATACTTAATATGGTATATCCTAGCACAGCAGCCAAGAATGAGGCAATCAGAATAGCAAATTTAGCTTCATCCTGGATCGGAATTTCGTTTTTAAAGGACAGTAATGCTATAAAAATAGACATAGTAAATCCGATTCCGGCCAGTAAACCTACACCGATCATTTGAACCCAGTTACTGTTTTGGGGTAAGGAACTCAATTTCATTTTGATTGCAATAAAGGAAAATAAATTAATTCCAATCAGCTTTCCTAATATAAGCCCACATATAATTCCCAGTCCCAACGTACTTGTAATGCCTGCAACCATTTCGCTGGAGAAAGTAATATTGGTGTTGGTTAATGCAAAAATAGGCATGATCAGAAAACTTACAGGAATGTGAAGCTTATGTTCAAGCTTTTCCAAAGGCGAAATATCTACATGAGAAGCATTCGTTGGAATTGAAAATGCAAGTAAAACCCCGGCGATCGTTGCATGGATACCTGAATGATGAAGGAAATACCACAAAAATAGCCCCGGAATAATATAAAATATAATACGGGTAACCTTTAAAAAGTTTAATAAGAAAAGAAGAGCAGCCACTCCCAGTGATAGCAGGAGATAGCTCCAATGGATCTGCTCCGTATAGAAGATAGCAATAACCAAGATCGCTCCCAGATCATCTACAATTGCTAAGGCAGCAAGAAATATCTTGATTGAATTGGGAATTCTCTTTCCCAGCATTGAAATAATAGCCAGTGAGAAAGCAATATCTGTAGCCATAGGGATCCCCCAGCCACTGCCATATTCCGTTCCGGAATTGAATATACTGTAGATAACTGCAGGAACCAGCATTCCGCCTACTGCAGCAAAAATAGGGAGCGAAGCATTCTTAAAAGAAGATAGCTCACCTTCTACAAGCTCTCTTTTTATTTCAAGACCTACCAAAAGAAAAAATACAGCCATCAGACCGTCATTGATCCAGATGCTGACAGGGTATTCCAGTCCAAATAGGTGAGTCCCTACTTCCTTGTCTAAAAAGTGCTGAAATGCTTCAGCAGCTGATGAATTGGCAATCAGCAATGAAATAAGCACACAGAAGATAAGAATGATTCCTGAAGCCTGACTGTTGTTGAAAAATTTTTTAAAATAAAGAGATAAATTCATATTTATGATTGTAGACGTCTTACAATGGAAACGCCGTTAATACTTTTAAGTTTTTTGAAAGTTTCCTCCAGTTGACCCTTATTTTTTACTTCAAGGTTGATGTTTCCTGTGAAAACTCCATTGTTCGATTCAATAGACATACTTTTCATATCCATTCCCATACTTCCACTGATGACGGCCGTGATGTCATTAATCATTCCCATTCTGTCCAGTCCTTCAATTTCGATTTTCACTCTGTCTTTGAAGCTTTCTGCATTTACCCATTTGGCAGGGATGACGCGATAGTCATATTGCGCTCTAAGGTTGATGGCATTCGGACAGTTGTCACTGTGTACTTTGATCCCATCAGAAATGGTAATGAATCCGAAAATTTTGTCACCGGGAATTACCGTACAGCATTTTGCATAGCTGTAGTTTAGTTTTTCTTCATCCTTACCAAAAACAATCATGTCCAGGTTTTCCTCTTTCGGCTCTTCGAAATGTTGATTTTTTGTAGGAGATTTTCTGAATCTTGAAAGCAGGTTGTTGAATACGTTTTTACTTTCAATATATTTTCTTAAGCTGCTTACATCCAGTTCGTTACTTTGGAATTTAAGGAAGAGCTCTTGTGATGATTTTAAATTAAAGAATTTTTGAAGTTTATTAATCTCCTCGTCATTAAAGTTGATCTTTGCATGACGCAGTTTTCTTTGTAAAATTTCTTTTCCATCTTCTACCAGCTGATTTTTTTGCGAATTCAGATAACTTTTGATCTTGGATTTGGCCTTGGAAGTCACTACAAATTCCAGCCAGTCAGATTTTGGTTTCTGATTTTGAGAAGATAGAATGTCGACCTGATCACCGTTTTGAAGCGTATAGGAAATAGGAACCAGTTTCCCATTGATCTTCGCTCCTAAGCACTTCATTCCCAAATCCGAGTGAACGGAAAAAGCAAAATCCAGAGCAGTGGCATTGGTTGGCAGAATCTTGATTTCTCCTTTAGGTGTAAATACGAATACCTCTTTAGAATATAAATTAAGTTTAATATTATCCAAAAGCTCGGAGGTAGAAAGGTTCTGTTGCTGTTCAAGCACATCACGGATCTCCGTTACCCATTTTTCAAAATTCCTGTCATCGGAGCTTTGTTTATAGCCCTCTTTGTATTTGTAGTGGGCAGCAACTCCTTTTTCAGCAATTTCATCCATTCTTTCGGAACGGATCTGTACTTCGATCCATTTTTTATCAGGCCCCAGAACAGTCAAATGTAAACTTTCGTAGCCTGTTGAACGCGGTTGTGTGATCCAGTCCCGCATTCTGGAAGGATTACTGTGGTATACGTCGGTAACGATAGAATAAATCTTCCAGGCCAGGAATTTTTCGTTTTTAGCATCAGATTTATAAATAATTCTGATCGCATAGTTATCAAAAACCTCTTCAAAAGAAACACCCTGTTTCAGCATTTTCCTGTAAATAGAGGAAATAGCTTTTGCTCGGCCTTTGATGGTGAAGTTCAGTCCTTCTTCTTTCAGTCTCTCTGAAACCTCGGTTTTGAATTCCTCAATATATCTTTCACGGTTTTCTTTAGCCAATTCCAACTTTTCCGTGATTTCATTATATACCTCCGGATTGTTGTACTTTAATGAAAGATCTTCCAGCTCAGATTTAATATTATACAAACCTAAACGGTGAGCCATGGGTGCATAAATATAAACTGTTTCTGAAGCGATCTTTTTTTGCTTATCCGGAGCCATACTCTCCAAAGTCCGCATATTGTGAAGACGGTCCGCAATTTTGATAAGAATTACCCTGAAATCTTCAGACAGTGTCAGTAAAAGTTTTCTGTAATTTTCAGACTGTACGGAGATATTCTGGTGGTTCATGATGGATATTTTGGTCAATCCATTCACGATGCTTGCGATTTTCTCTCCAAAGATTTTCTTCAGATCTTCATAGGTATAGTCGGAATCTTCAATAACGTCGTGAAGAAGAGCACAGGCAATGGAAGTTGCTCCCAGCCCAATTTCAGTCGCTACAATTTTAGCAACAGCAATAGGATGGTAGATATAGGGCTCTCCGGATTTTCTCCTTTGATCCTTATGGGCGTCCAAAGCAATATCGAAGGCTTTTCGGATGAGTTTGTTGTTTTCCTCATCCAAAGTCCTGTAGGTGTTAGAAATCAGATCTTTATATCTCGCAAGGATTTCTTTATTCTCTTGTTCTAAGTCGTAACTCATTTGTGTAAATACCTATATTTAGACGAAAATACGAAAAATTTTACGTTTTTCAAACATAAAAAATCCGTAGAATATTTCTACGGATTCCCGGTTACTAGGTTTTTATATTGATTAGAACTTTACTTCAGAATTCATACCGTCACTTGACGTTTTGATCTTAATGTCAGGACTGTTATGGATTTCAGCCCTGTTTCTTGCATCGATATATTTTTTAATAGTGTCGTAATTGGCCTGATCGATGCTCATATTTTCAAACAAATACGTCTTTAAGACAATATGCTGGTTGAAAATGTTCCGGGCACTCTCTGCCTGGCTGCTGTCCTTCACCGCCACACTCGCCAGATATTGTGTGTGATTATCTTCGCTATTAAGGTATATGATGTAATCTGAATTTCCGAATCCTGAGTTTTCCAGATCATTTTCAAGCTTTTTGTAATCGCTGTTGTGCTCAAATAGCCCAGCTAATATATTTGACATAATTAATGGGTTTTAAAGTTGTTATTAAAGTTAGTAATAATTTTCCGATTTATTTAAATAAAAAACAATAAAATTTATCTATTAATGTTCTATCTATAATACAATGTTAAAATTTTTAAGAATGTCTATTGAACGCATGTTTAATATTGTGATTAAAGTAAATCATAATATTTCTCATACAACA
Organism: Chryseobacterium sp. KMC2; assembly: GCF_016756935.1. Lineage (NCBI taxonomy): Bacteria > Pseudomonadati > Bacteroidota > Flavobacteriia > Flavobacteriales > Weeksellaceae > Chryseobacterium > Chryseobacterium sp. KMC2. The sequence goes on along the minus strand of NZ_JAESIT010000001.1, from coordinate 95,356 downwards.
TCTGTGGGTTCCCCTGATACCAAGGGATTGAAAATCATTGCCGTGATGTAAGTCTAATTTATCTCTCGATGATTTATGAGGTTTTCCATGTATTTGTATACTGTGTTTAACTTTCAGAAAAACTGAAAATCAATGCTGCTTGATGACAGGTAATATAAAAAGAGACCGCTTCAACGGTTGAAACGGCCTCTGTATTTATATGCTGGAAGTAATTAAATTCTTTCATTCTTAATTTCCTCTACAATCTCCGGGTTCAGCAAAGTACTGATGTCTCCGAAGTTGCTAAAGTCGCCTTCCGCAATTTTTCTTAATATTCTACGCATGATTTTTCCGGAACGGGTTTTAGGAAGTCCTGAAACGAATTGGATCTTATCAAGCTTGGCAATAGGTCCGATCTGATCAGAAATCAATTGGTTAATTTCTTTCTTAAGATTTTCCTTATCACGTCCCTCTCCGGACTCCTTAAGCATAACATATCCATATAGAGCGTTTCCTTTAATATCATGCGGATACCCTACGATTGCTGATTCTGCAACAGCTGGATGTTGGTTGATACTGTCTTCAATAGGGGCTGTTCCTAGGTTATGTCCCGAAACAATGATCACATCATCCACACGGCCTGTAATTCTGTAATAACCCACCTCGTCTCTTAAAGCTCCGTCTCCTGTAAAATATTTTCCAGGGAAAGCTGTAAAATATGTTTCTTTATACCTTTGGTGATCTCCCCAGATTGTTCTTGCAATTCCTGGCCATGGGAAGCGGATGCAGAGATTTCCTGTCACCTGGTTTCCTGTAATTTCGTTGCGCTTGTCATCCATTAAAACCGGCTGTATTCCAGGTAAAGGAAGTGTAGCATAGGTTGGTTTTGTAGGAGTTACAAATGGAAGAGGTGAAATCATAATCCCTCCCGTTTCGGTTTGCCACCACGTATCCACAATCGGACATTTTTTCTTTCCAACATGATCATTGAACCAGTGCCATGCTTCATCATTAATAGGTTCACCTACAGAGCCTATTACTTTTAAAGAGCTTAAATCATGCTTGTCTACCCACTCTGCGCTTTCTTTAGCTAAAGAACGGATCGCGGTAGGGGCGGTATAGAACTGCGTGATCTTATGTTTTTCAATCACTTCCCAGAAACGGTCCGGTTCAGGGTAGGTAGGAACTCCTTCAAAGATAACGGTAGTAGCACCGTTTAATAACGGTCCGTAAAGAATGTAAGAATGCCCCGTGATCCATCCGATGTCTGCTGTACACCAGTAAATATCATTTTCTTTATAGTTGAATACATTTTTGAAAGTATAAGCGGTATACACCATATAACCGGCGCAGGTATGAAGCATTCCTTTCGGTTTTCCGGTAGATCCGGAAGTATAAAGGATGAAAAGAGGATCTTCGGAATCCATAATGACCGTAACGAAATCAGGAGATGCTTTTTCATACAGATCAGCCAGCCAATGGTCTCTGCCGTCCTTCATTTTAATCTCATTATGAGTTCTTTTTACCACCAGTACATTTTCTATAGTCGGGGTTTTTTCCAGGGCCTCATCTACAATGCTTTTTAAATCCAAAACTTTATTCCCTCTATAACTTCCATCTGAAGTAATAACCATTTTAGCTTCACAGTCATTCACCCTTGAGGCTACTGCAGCAGCGGAGAACCCTGCAAAAATAACAGAGTGAACAGCTCCTAATTTAGCACAAGCCAGCATCGTAACTGCTAATTCAGGAATCATCGGGAGATAAATACAGACTCTGTCTCCTTTTTCAATGCCCATATCCCGTAAAACATTGGCTGTTTTGTTGACGCGGGTGTAGAGTTCGTTATAAGATATATGCTGAGCTTCTTCTTTAGGGTCATTGGGTTCCCAGATAATAGCTGTTTTGTCTCCTCTTATGGCAAGGTGCCTGTCGATACAGTTTTTCGTAATATTGAGTTTGGCATTTTTGAACCATGTGATTTTTGCTTCATTCATATCATACTTAACCACCTTGCTCCATCGCTGATACCACACGAAGTTTTGATCCGCTACTTTATCCCAGAATTTCTTAGGATTTTTGATAGACTTTTTATAATCTTCAAAATATTGTGGTAAATCTTCTATTAAGTAATTTCTCATATCCCTTTCGTTTTTTTGAAATTTTATTATACTTTAAATTTATGTTTAAATTCTCTTTTAAGCCTTATAAACCTCGATTTTTTCCTGGATTTCTTCAATGATTTTCTCATCATCAATGGTCGATGGAATCTGAAAATCTTTCCCATCAAGCAATGTTCTGATCAGCTTTCTTAAAATCTTTCCGGATCGTGTTTTGGGTAAGCGCTTGACAACCATAGCGTTTTTTAAAAAGGCTACCGCACCAATCTTTTCACGAACCATTTTGATGATCTCTTTTTCTATTTCCTCTTCTGAGACTCGTGTTCCGTTTTTTAAAACCACTGCTGCAAAAGGAATCTGACCCTTTAAGTCATCATCAATACCCACAACAGCACATTCTGCGACATCAGGATGGGATGAGACAATTTCTTCCATTTCCGAGGTGGAAAGCCTGTGTCCGGCAACATTGATTACGTCATCCACTCTTCCGGTAATAAAAATGTAACCGTCTTCATCCTGGATAGCGCCGTCTCCCGAAAAGTAATAACCGTTGTATTGGGATAGATAGCTGTCTTCAAAGCGTTCATGGTCTTTCCATATTCCGAGTAATGCACCCGGAGGAAGGGGGAGTTTGATCACAAGGTAACCTTCGTGATGAGGGTCGAGTTCTAATCCGTTTTCATCAAAAATTTTAATATCATATCCCGGAATAGGTTTTCCTGCAGAAGCTCTTTTAATGGTATATTGATCTGAGGTCAGTAATCCCAGCATGGGCCATCCTGATTCTGTTTGCCACCAATGATCAATAGCCGGAACTCCGATATGCTTTGCAAACCAGTCCAGTGTTGCTACATCACAGCGCTCACCTGCTAAAAACTGTTTTTTAAAATGGGAAAGATCATATTTTTTGACTAATTCCCCATTGGGGTCTTCTTTCTTGATGGCTCTGATAGCGGTAGGAGCCGTAAACATAACGGAAACCTTATATTCTGAAATAATTCTCCAGAAAGTTCCCGCATCAGGCGTCATGATAGGCTTTCCTTCAAAAATAATGGTCGTATTTCTATTGATCAGTGGCCCATACACAGAAAAACTATGCCCAACGGCCCATCCGAAATCGGAGGCTGCCCAGTAGGTTTCTCCCGGTTCAACTCCATACACATATTTCATAGAGAATTGTAGGGCTGTAGCATAGCCCCCGGTATCACGGACGATCCCTTTAGGTTTTCCCGTAGTTCCGGATGTATAAAGAAGGTAAAGAGGGTGGGTAGATTCCACTGAAATACAATCAGCCGGTGCTGACTTCTGTACCAGCTCTTCATAATCAATGAGTCCGTCAAACATTTCATGCTGGTTATCTACCAATTTTCTGTTGTAAACGACAATATGGTCCACTTTATCCTGGGCCAGTTCAATTGCTTTTTCTACCAAAGGAAGATAGGGGATTCTTTTAGCGATTTCTATACCTGCTGTAGCGGTGATTAATACTTTCGGTTTGCAGTCGTCAATTCTCACCACCAATTCATGAGGGGCAAAACCACCAAAAACCACATTGTGAATAACTCCAATTCTTGCGCATGCCAGCATGGCAAAAAGGGTTTGCGGTATCATGGGCATATAGATGACTGCGGTGTCTCCTTTTTTTAATCCTAAAGAAGATAATCCTCCCGCAAATTTTGAAATTTCTTCCTTGGCCTGATTGAAAGTATAGGTTTTCTTCACACCGGTTACGGGTGAATCATAAACAAGGGCATTCTGATCCCCAAAACCATCTTCAATATGCCTGTCAATACATAAATGACACATATTAAGTTTTCCGTCAGAAAACCATTGAGGGTAACCATTACCATCTTTGGAAAGGATCTTTTGTGGGAACTCAAACCATTGTATTTCTGCGGCCTGGTCTTTCCAGAAGCCTTCCTTATCTTCTATACTTTGTTTAAATAACGTATCTGTCTTCATAAGAATAGTCGTGTGTTTGGTTTAATACGCTTGTCAAGGTTTTAAACCTTGACAAGCGTAAGTAGTCATTTTTAGTGTGATCTAAAGGTGAAACAGTCCCTTCTTTTCATCTCATATCTCATATCTCATATCTCGTGTCTCTTATCTGAAATCCGGCATCTCACCTCTATCCAAACATTTCCTCAATCTGCTGCATCAGTTTCTTAATCGAATAAGGTTTCGTTACATAGGCGTCAGCTCCCATTTCAAGACCTTTTTCAATGTCTCTCGGGTTATTTTTGGCACTGAGAAAGATAACTTTTGTGTCTTTCATTTTGTCATCCTGTTTGATGAGATCTAGCGTGCTGTATCCATCAAGATTAGGCATCATGATATCGAGGAGGATTACATCGGGAACCATTGTTTTTAAGAACTCCAGAACTTCTGTTCCATCGCGTGCAATATAGACGTCATATCCGTTTTTCTTAAAGCTGTATTCCAGCGACATTAATATTTTGTGTTCATCGTCTGCAATGATTATCTTTCTCATAGGTGCTTTTTAAGAATGTTCAACTTCATTTTTAATCTCTTTTATTATTTTCTCAGGAATACTGATGGTGAAAGTAACGCCAAGTCCGCTGTTTTCAGCTTTGATACTTCCGCCGTGAGCCTGTACGATTTTTTTAGAAATCGCGAGCCCGAGTCCGCTTCCTGTAGGTTTTAAAATATTCTGGTTTTTGGATTGGTAGAACTTGTCAAAGATCATTTCCAGGTCTTCCTCAGGAATATGTTTTCCCGTGTTGAAAATAGAAATGATTAGCTGGCTTTCCTTTTCAAAAAGTTTGGTTTGTATAGTACCTTGTTCATCAGTGAATTTCAATGCATTTCCCCAAATATTCTGAAAAAGCTGGATCATCCTTGCTTCATCATATTCAAATATAAACTGATTCAGAAGATTCACTTCACTTAAATGGATGTTTTTCTGCTGGATCAGGTGGAGGAGTGGGTTCAATGCTTTTTTATAAGTTTCAATGATGTTGTTTTTCTGAATGCTTAGCAGGATTTCTCCATGTTGAAGCTTGTCAAGGTAAAGAATATCGTTGATGATTTCACTTAACCTGTCAGATTCTGTGATGATATTATTTAAAAACTCCTGCTTGATATCAAAAGGGATATCGTCGTCATCCGCTAAAATTTCTCCGGCGGAACGGATAGCTGTAATCGGGGTTCTCAGTTCGTGGGCAACAGAATCCAGAAAATCATCTTTCTGACGGTCTTTGACAATCAGGTTTTCGTTGGCGGTACGCAGATCATCAGAAAGTTTTTGGAGTTCTTCAGACTGCTCTGTCAATTTTTTATTTAAGCTGATGTTTTCCTGGGATTCCTCCAGAATATTCAATACCTCTTTTAGAGATATTTTATCTTCTTTGGTTACGCCTTCAATCAAAATTTTTGCTGACGCAGTGCCTATTCTTCCTGCTAAAAGGTTTTCCGAGAATTTAATAAACCTTGAATCTGCCGTTTCTGTATTAGAATCGATATTATATTTTAAGTTGAAAATTCTTAGAGCCTGCTCCGTTTTACTTTTACCTAAAAACCTTTCGAGGATGTTCTGGATATCGGAAATATAAGCTGTACCTCGCCATATAAAAGCGTTTTCGTGATTTTGAATATATTTGTCGATATCTACATACAGTTCCGCAAAGTTTCTTTCTCTGTAATTTCCTTTGGTACTCACGGAAATGATGGTGAATAAACCGGTATTCACCAAAATTGACCAGAAAAATATCTGTGGAATTCTCCCTAAATAAGGGATGGTGAAAAAGCCGAAAGCATCATACATTTCTCTCAACACTCCTTTGAACTCCTGGTTGTAAGAAAAATAATATTGAGGAATAATCAATCCGAAATAACAGATTGCCAATCCGGCGATAAGCCCGATGACAGCCCCTTTATAACTTCCTCTCCTCCAGAATAGAGCACCAAAAAATGAAGGAGCTAATTGTCCGATGACAACAAATGAAATCAAACCTACAGAATCAAGAGAGGTCTTCAGTATAAAATATTTATAGAAGGCAAAAGCCATGATAATCAGTGCGAAAATGCTGAATTTTCTGATGTTGGTAATATTTCTTGTGTTCTGTTCTTCACTTTCGGATTTGAACTTTCCAAGCAAACCATAAGGAATGATCAGGTTATTGGATAACATGATGGATAAAGTAATGGCTGAGATAATGATCATTGAAATGCACGAGCTTAACCCGCCAAGGAAAACCAAGACTGTAATCAGCGTGTTGTCAAAATGTTGTGGAATTAAAATAGAGTAGAACTCCGGATTTACTTTCTGTCCATCGAAAATCAACCTTCCGCCCCAGGCGATAGGAAAGATGAATACAGTGAAAATCAACAGGTAAAGAGGGAAGAACCAAATAGCTGTTTTAATATGTTTCTCCTGTCTGTTCTCCACAATAGCGGTATGGAATTGTCTGGGCAAAATACAGATGGCTGTAGCGGAAATCATACACAGGATCATCCAGTTCATAGCGCCCTCAGTTCCGTTGAATGTATTTTTTTCTTTAAAATCTTTAAACTGACTTGCCTTCTGATAAATATCTGAAAAACCATCAAATACATAATAAATGACAAAAAAGCCAAGAATGATAATGAAGAATAATTTTAAAAAACTTTCCAGGGCAATGGCTGAAATAATTCCCAGTCGTTTTTCCGAAGCGTCTACATATCGCGTTCCATAATAAGAGGAAAATAAAGCAATTAAAACGACCACAAAAGTAGCATTGTCAGTAAGGATATCTTTTGACATCGGTGTTTCGGTAACCAGATGGAAGGTCTCGGAAATCGCTTTAATCTGCAATCCAATATAAGGGACAATGGCAAAAAGACATACTATGGTAATAATAGCACTGAAGCTTCTGCTGTTTCCGTATCGCAATGAAATGAAATCTGCAAGACTGCTGATTTTATTGACTCTTGAAATCCTTACAATCCGTGTATTGATATAAATCCATGCAGGAATAATCATGATGGGACCGATATAGATCGGTAAATAGTTTAATCCGCTTGTAGCTGCTACACCAATACTTCCATAGTAAGTCCATGCCGTACAGTATACGGCAAGAGACAAAGCATAAATGTAAGGATTGTTGATCCAGATCTTGCTTTTCTTCTTCTCTGCCAGATAGGCAACTAAGAACAAAAGAGCCAGATAAAACAAGACTACAGAAAATAAAGCGAAACTACTCATCATATTTTTTTACGATTACAAAAGATATCACGATGGAAATCATCCAGACTGCAAACAGGTATACCAGAATCATAGGGTAGCCCAAAACACTTTTCTCACTGTTGAAAATCAATGAAATGGGAATGCTGAAAGCAATCATCAGCCCGATGCTTAAGATAATGAGTTTCTGTTCGTGTCTTTTTTTCATAAATGATGATTGATAAAAGATAATTGATGAATGCAGCATCCATCAATTATCCATATTATTTTTTAAATTTTGTCGTTCGAATATTCTCCCGTTAACGCATAATAACCGAAAACGGCCATTCCACCCGAGACAATGGGCATCAGTACAAACAAAATGATGATGCCAAAAACCAGATCTTCCTGTTTTCCGGAAGTGATCTTGGGAATTCCCATTACCGTGGTTCCGAAATATCCTACGATCACAGCAATTGCGATCCATAGAATGCCTAATATTTTTTTTAGTCCGTTCATTTTAATAGTTTTAAAATTAATAAAAATTTGAGTGATTCAATGCCTAATCGTGAAGATTATTGTTCTTATTTTTAAGATAAATTAATCCAATGAGAAGACAGACAGCTGCCACTCCGATAGGATACCAAAGACCTTCAAGGTACCATGTTGCATGTCCTGCCTCTTTTCCTGTAGTCACAAGATACGTGGCAACTGCCGGAAGAAGACCTCCAAATACCCCATTTCCAATGTGATACGGCAGAGACATAGATGTGTAACGGATTCTTACAGGGAACATTTCCACAAGGAATGCGGCAATAGGGCCGTAAACCATGGTTACAAATATCACCTGGATAAATACCAGGAAGACCAGATACCATTTCGTGTCATCACTTAATTTTACGGTTTGGGATACTTTTGCTTCCTCAGCTTTTCCGTCTTTCATAACCGGACCGGTCGGTGACCAGTGGACAATACTGTCTTTTTTAACTAAAGTTCCATCTGTAAAAAGGGTCTCTTTATGAATGGTAACCAAGCTGTCTGTAGCAATGTCATTATGGATTTTGGCTGTTCTTTTTTCTGTAATTCCATTGGCTGCTACGGTTTTATTTTCAAGATTAACGCTTTTAAACATGCTGTCGTATATTGGTCTGTAGGCTAAAATAGCGACCAGCATCCCGGTCATCATGACTGCTTTTCTGCCTATTTTATCAGAGAGCCAACCGAAAAATACAAAGAAAGGAGTTCCTAAAAGCAAGGCTGTTGCCATTAGTAAATCTACCTGGGAAGATTCCACATTCATTACCTTTTGTAAAAAGCTCATAGCATAGAACTGCCCGGTGTACCAGATGACCCCTTGTCCCATCGCTGCTCCAAATAAAGCAAGCAGGACAAATTTGAAGTTAAATTTATTACCAAAACTTTCTTTTAAAGGGTTTTTAGACGTTTTCCCCTCGCTCTTAGCCTTGGCGAAAAGCGGAGATTCTTTCATATTTTTTCTGATGATATAAGAAACACCTACCATGAGAATAGAAATCCAGAAAGGAACCCTCCATCCCCAGGTGTCGAAATCTTCAGGAGAAAGAGTTTTTCTTGTGATCAAAATAACAATTAAAGAAATGAAAAGTCCGGCAGTAGCTGTAGTTTGTATCCATGAAGTCCAGTAACCTCTTCGATGAGGCTGTGCATATTCTGCGACATACGTTGCCGCACCTCCATATTCACCTCCAAGCGCTAAACCCTGTAGTAATCTTAAGATTAAAACTAAAACCGGAGCCATAAATCCAATGGTTTCATAACTTGGGATACATCCGATAAGGAAAGTGGAAAACCCCATAATCAGTAAAGTTACCAGGAAGGTGTATTTTCTTCCGATAAGGTCTCCCAGTCTTCCAAAGAATAAAGCACCGAAAGGCCTTACTACAAATCCGGCAGCAAATGTTGCCAATGTAGATAAAAAGGCAGCGGTGGGATTATCTGCAGGGAAAAATTTTGTTGCTAAAACGATGGCTAAACTTCCGAAAATGTAAAAGTCATACCATTCAATCAGGGTTCCGAGAGATGAGGCTGTAATAACGCTCCATATGGTGCGGTTTTTCTGCCTGTCGGTCATATTTTCGTAGCTTTCGTAGTGCTTTTCGCTCATATTGATTAGTTTTTGATATTAGTAGAAAATGATAATAATTCCTCTGAATTTTTTATCAGGTTATATTGTTTTCATTGCCTTAATGCTGTGTATTGTTGACGGTGGATTATAGGTAAATCTGAAACTGTACAATGAATTCGCCTTTTGAAGAAGGACTTTCAGTGGGGCTGGTATAAACCGGTCGTGTTGAATACTGTGTGGTGATTTTTGCATGATGGCCATCGATAAACCAGTTGGCTCCAACGTCAAACTGAGAGGAAGGCTTGTCGAATGCCTCAAAACTCTTATGTGTGTAGGCTGCGAAAGGCTGTATTCTGATCTTTGGTTTTTCAGCCTGGCTGGGTAAAAGTAAGCCTGCCTGAGCGTAGATAATATTACCTGTTCCAATAGTAGGCTGTAAGTTTCCCGGCCCTGCAATGGCTTTATTACCTATGAAATTGGGGTCTGTGGCGGCAATGTTCATTGTTCCCAGATTTCTTACATAATTGGGTCCGAAATTGTAGTTGTAATATCCGGCATAAGCCGAAACGGCCATTTTATTTTTGGCTTCTCCCAGTGGAATATCTGCAAAAGCGTCAACTGCAAAAAGAGTGATATCGTGCTTCTCAATATTGGAATTAACGGAAGTTCTTGTCCCGTCTGCCTGATGATAAAACCCAGCCCCCACATTGAAAACTTTCTTTGTTCCCAAATAAGAACCTACTTTGAAAGGTAATGTATTGGACTCTTCATCAAGGAATTGGTATTCAAGATACCCTGCCTTTGAAAAACTTGGGTTTCCATTATTATCTACCGCTACCGCTCTCGAAGGATCAGTGACATTCACTGGTGTCAGGTCTGTTGCAAAAGGTTTGTTTAAGCTGAGGCGATATTCCAGTTTTCCATATTTTCCTTTGGCAAACATTCCGAGCTGTCTGGCAAACTGGTCTGAATTGTCAATAAGAGGCCATGAAAAAACAGGGGAGTCTACAGTCAGGAAATTCAGTGTAGAAGCCATCGTCATTCGGGAAAGTCCCATATAGTAATGGAGCCCCGCCCCTAAAGATAAACTGAATTTTCCCGCTTCTCCAGGTAAAATAACTGCATATTCATTCCAGGCATCATGGAAAAACAGCTGGGTTTTCTTTCCGTTTCCGTAACCTCCTGTTCCTGAAGTTCCTGTTGCACCTCCGTTGATGAAGGTCTGATTGTTAATTCCGAAATGAAGGAGGATCATATATCTTTTGGAGATCTGAGCATACGTTAAAGCCCGTAATCTTCTGTTTCCTATACTCCAGGAATTGTCTGTGGGTTCACTTCCCACCATACTTCCGGGGTTCATAGAAGTGTTTCTTAACCAGAGCTGGTCCCATAAAATAAATCTGATGAACTTATCTCCGTCCGGGTTGAGGTTGACTTTTAATCCGCTGCCGTAATCAGGAGAACCTTGCGAGTATAAAGAACTGCTGATTAAGGCTACTCCAATGAATGTAAGTAATTTCTTCATAAATTATCAATTTTTGGCGTTGTTTTTTGTGAATACCAAATTGGAATTAATAATTTATTTATAAAAATTTAATATATATTAGTGGTAATGGTATAGTTTTTTTTGATAAGAGGTGCGAGATGCGTGTTGCGAGATCGAGAAATACAGTTAAGTGACTTTGTCTAAAATCTGATATCTAGATATCTAATATCTAACATCTTCTCTCTACTTCTTAAATCTCTCCCATTTAATCAGCATATACTTATCGGCAAACTGGGTAATGATAATTCCCGAGTTTTTAATGTTTTCTTCCTGGGCGATGTATTCAATTAATTCATTCTGTTTTAATATTTTATAAACGGGATGGAATTCAGAATGGGGAGGTCTGGTAATATTGTATTTTTTGATCCATGAGCTGATCGTAACATGGGAAACCCCAATAATTCTTTCGATTTCACGGTAGCTTAAACCTTCCAGGTAGAGCTGTAAAGCTTTGGTTACATAGTAGTCGTCAATCTGCTTTCCCAGTTTTTTGACCGTGAAATAATACTTGCAGTTCTTGCAGTGGAACCGTTGTTTTTCATTGATGATCCCGCTTTTAACTACTTTATTACTACCGCATTTAGGACATGTATTTTCCATAGCTATACTTTTTTAGCAAATATATAATAAATTAGCAAATATATAATTTCCTGTAAAGATAATTTTACCTGTGTAATTTTTTAAAACAAAAAAAATATCTTTTTTATTTGGTTTTTATAGAAATTATATTTTAAATTTGCCAAAAAAATTAGATAAATAAATGGAAATAGAAATTTCCTCATGCGAACATCTAATGTATGTGAGTGAAATACAGCAGGAAATGTATGATTCTGCACAGCGCAGAGGAACGGGTATCGCAAAACGTTCCATCGAATATTTAAGTAAAAAGATTTCAGAAGGCAATGCTGTGGTAGCTACTGAAAACGGTGAGTGGGTGGGTTTCTGCTATATAGAGACCTGGTCACATGGGAAGTTTGTTGCCAATTCGGGATTAATTGTATCTCCGAAATTCAGGAATGGAGGAGTGGCGACTCAGATCAAGCATAGAGTGTTCCAATTATCTAGAGAAAAGTACCCGGAGGCTAAAGTATTTGGGTTGACTACAGGTCTGGCAGTGATGAAAATCAATAGTGATTTAGGATACAAGCCGGTCATTTATTCTGAGCTTACTCAGGATGAGGAATTTTGGAGCGGTTGTAAAAACTGTGTCAATTACGAAATTTTAATGAAGAAGGAACGTAAAAACTGCCTGTGTACGGCAATGTTGTTTGTTCCGGAAAATATAACAAAAAATGAGGCTGTGAATGATCAGCCTAAAGATAAATATGATGAAATAAACCAAACGGGATTGGGATATTCTGCTCAAAATTCTCCTGGTGAATTTCATCTGGCCATTAACAAAAATAAAAAGAATTCAGATGAAAAAGAAGGTCATCTTAGCGTTTAGCGGAGGTTTAGATACTTCCTACTGTGCGAAATATCTTAGTGAAACACTGGGGTATGATGTATATGCAGTAACTGTAAACACCGGAGGTTTTTCTAAAGAAGAAGAAAAGGAACTGGAGAAAAAAGCTCTTAATCTAGGGGTGAAAGCATACAGGTGCGTAGATGCTCAGGAAGATTATTATAATTCTTGTGTGAAGTATTTGATTTTTGGGAATGTATTGAAAAATAATACCTATCCTCTTTCTGTAAGTGCTGAGCGTACTATTCAGGCGCAGGAGATTGCAAAATATGCAATTGAAGTTGAGGCAGATGCTATTGCTCATGGAAGTACAGGTGCCGGAAATGATCAGGTTCGTTTTGATTTGATATTTCAGGTAATGTGTCCCGATGTGGAGATCATTACCCCGATCCGGGATATGGCTTTATCCCGTGAAGAGGAGATTGAGTTTTTGAAAAGCCATGGCTATAAAATGGAATTTCATAAAGCGCAATATTCAGTGAATAAAGGGCTTTGGGGAACTTCTGTAGGAGGAAAGGAGACTTTGACATCAAGAAATTACCTGCCGGAAGAAGCATTTCCTTCTCAAATTCAGGAAACTCAGGCTTCAGAACTGGAGATCGAATTTAAAAACGGAGAAGTGGTTGCTGTGAATGGGGAAAGTTTTGAACATTCCGTATATGCTATTCAGAAAATAGAAAAATTAGCTTCTGTTTATGGTATTGGTCGGGATATCCATGTTGGAGATACCATTGTAGGGATAAAAGGAAGAGTAGGTTTTGAAGCAGCAGCAGCTTCAGTAATTATTAAAGCACACCATTTATTGGAAAAGCATACTCTTTCAAAATACCAGCAGATGATGAAATCTCAGTTATCCGATTGGTATGGAAACTGGCTTCATGAAGCATTGTTTTTAGATCCTGTGATGAGAAATATTGAATCTTTCTTAGTGGATTCTCAAAAAACAGTAAGTGGAAAAGTATTTATTACCCTTCATCCTTACAGATTTGTTTTAAATGGGATTGAATCTGTTCATGATTTAATGTCTGATCAATTTGGAAGCTATGGAGAAGCGAACAGAGCATGGACAGGGGAAGATGTAAAAGGGTATACAAAAATTGTAAGCAACTCTTTAAATATATACCACCAAATTAACCAAAATATCAACTAGTTCCGAAAGGACATTTAATATAAGATAGGTTATCCTATCCGATCAATATGAAGAAAACAGTAGGAATTGTAGGAGCCAACGGCTATACAGGAAGTGAGTTGATACGCTTACTGGCTTTTCATCCCCATGTGACATTGAGTTTTTTATATAGTCGTTCGAATTCGGGAACAAGAATATCGGATTTGTACCCGGATTTGACGACGGTTTGCGAACAGGTTTTAACGGATCAGCCTGAAGAGGTGGATGTTCTTTTTCTGTGTCTTCCACATAAGGAAAGCCAGAATTGGTTAACCCAGAATCCTGTGAAAGATGAGGCTTTGGTGATTGATCTGGGAAATGACTTCCGTTTGCAAGGAGATTTCGGAAACAGAAATTTTATCTACGGATTGCCTGAAATCAATAAAAAACAACTGTCAGGGTCAAAGAGTATTGCGAACCCTGGTTGTTTTGCAACGGCGATTCAGTTAGCTCTTTTACCATTAGCTGAAAAAGGGGTACTGGATGAGGTTTTTACAACAGGAATTACAGGATCTACAGGAGCAGGACAGTCTTTGCAGGTGACTACGCATTTTACCTGGAGAAACGATAATGTCTCGGCGTATAAAACGTTATCTCATCAGCATGTGGACGAAATTTTACAACAAATAGTTTTGTTTAACCATAAAGAGGTCAGCCTGAATTTTGTACCATGGAGAGGGGATTTTGCAAGAGGAATTTTTACAAGTTCTACGGTAAAAACAGATTTGGAACTTTCTGACCTATATCAGTTGTATCAGGATTTTTATGCAGGAGCGCCTTTTGTAAAGGTAAGTGAAAAAGCAATTGATTTAAAACAAGTTGTCAATACCAATCGCTGTGTGATTCAGATCGAAAAATGTGGAAATGTAGTAGTGATCCATTCAGCGATTGACAATTTGTTGAAAGGTGCTTCAGGACAGGCAGTACAGAATATGAATATTGCCATGGGCTGGGAAGAAAATGAAGGGCTGAATCTGAAACCAATCGCATTTTAAGGTATAAAGTAAAAAGTAAAATGTATGTCGGTTCGTAGCCAGAAACTCGGACTCTGTATCATTCATTATTTATCAATTATCATTTATAACAAGACATGAATTTATTCAACGTATATCCATTATTTAATATAAACCCGGTTAAAGCTCAGGGATCTTTCCTGTGGGATGATAAGGGAGAACAGTATCTTGATTTTTACGGAGGTCATGCGGTAATTTCCATTGGACATAATCATCCTCATTATCAGGCAAAACTAAAAGAGCAGTTAGAGAAAATTTCTTTTTATTCTAATTCTGTTCAGAATGAATTGCAAACTGAGCTGGCTGAGAAACTTGGGGAGCTTTCGGGCTATGAAGATTACAACCTTTTTTTATGTAATTCCGGAGCTGAGGCTAATGAGAATGCCTTAAAACTGGCTTCTTTCCATAATGGGAAAAGCAAAGTGCTGTATTTTTCAGGTTCATTTCATGGAAGAACTTCTGCAGCGGTTTCTGTGACAGATAATCCCAAAATTGTGGCACCGGTGAACTTTTCAGAACGATTTATCAAGTCGGACTGGAATGATATCGAACAGCTTGAAAAGACTTTTGAAGTATTGGGAAACGAAATTTCTTCTGTGATCATCGAGGGAATTCAGGGTGTAGGAGGAATCATGATTCCAACAGTAGAATTCCTGTCTAAAATTAAGGAATTGTGCGATCAGTACAACACTGTACTGATTTTAGATGAAGTGCAGTCCGGATATGGAAGAAGCGGATATTTCTTTGCGCATCAGGAATTCGGAATAGAGCCGGATATCATCACCACGGCAAAAGGAATGGGGAATGGTTTTCCTGTGGGAGGTGTTTTAATTCATCCTAAATTCCAGGCAAGTAATGGTTTGCTGGGAACGACATTTGGAGGGAATCACCTGGCTTGTGCAGCGTCTATTGCGGTTCTGGATGTCATGAAAGAAGAGAATCTTATTGATAATGCCCAGCAAATGGGTGAGTATATTGAAAATGAAATTAAGGATTTACCACATATTAAATCAATCCGAAGGAAGGGACTGATGATCGGAATAGAACTCGACAGAGACTGTTCGGAAGTAAGGAAAAGCCTGCTGTATGATCATCACATTTTTACAGGAAACTCAAATGATAAAAGTGTTTTAAGGATTCTTCCGGCACTTACTATCAGGAAAGAGGAAACCGACCTTTTCATCAATGCTTTGAAAATAGTATTGGAAAAAATTTAAACTACAAAAGTTACAAAAGAGATAAACGCTTAAGTGGTTGTAAGAAAAATATTAAACACTTAAGGAGTGTACTTAAGTTCTTGAAAATCTTTGATTTTCATCTTATCTTATATGAACTTTAATGTTTTCAGGGTGTTAAACTTTTATGCCTTTTGTGGTTTATTAAAGAATTAATATGTCAGTCAATTTTTAAAAACATTCATTCAATGAAGAATTTTACCTCTGTAAGTGATGTTGAAAACTTACAGGAAATCATAAAAAAAGCTTTAGAGATAAAAGCAAACCCGCTTTCAGAAACAGAAAAAGGAAAGGGGAAAACTATAGGACTTGTATTTTTAAATTCAAGTTTAAGAACCCGTTTGAGCAGCCAGATTGCAGCGCAAAATTTAGGGTTAAATGTTTTGACACTGAATGCAGCACAGGAAGCATGGAATCTTGAATTTGCTGATGGAGCGGTGATGAACGGAGATACAGTAGAGCATATCAAAGATGCTATTGAGGTATTAAATCAATATTGCGATATTATTGCTGTGCGTTGTTTTGCAGGAATGAAAAACAAAGAAGATGACGTCAATGAAAGTATTTTAAGCCAGTTTCAGCAGCATGCTAAAGTTCCCGTTATCTCTTTGGAATCAGCAACCCGTCATCCGTTACAAAGTTTGGCAGATTGTATTACCATCACTGAAAACTGGAAAAAAGATCATAAACCAAAAGTAGTGCTTACGTGGGCTCCGCATATCAAGCCAATTGCTCAGGCTGTAGGAAACTCTTTTGCAGAATGGATGCAGGAAATGGATGTTGAATTGGTGATTGCAAATCCTGAGGGCTATGATCTGGATAAAAATTTCACAAAAGATGTAAAAGTAATCCATGATCAGAATGAAGCATTAAAGGATGCTGATTTTATCTATGTGAAAAACTGGTCTTCTTTCGATGATTATGCAGCCATGCCGGAAGTACAGGAAGATTGGATGCTGACGAATGAAAAACTGGCGAATACCAATCAGGCAAAAGTAATGCACTGTCTCCCTGTTCGTCGTAATGTAGAGCTGAGTGATGAAGTGATGGACGGAGAGCATTCTATTATCTACCAACAGGCAAAGAACCGTATTTTTTCGGCGCAGGCAGTATTCAGCGAAATTTTAGATGAATTAAAAGCCAAATGATCCTTGTCAAGGTTTTAAACCTTGACAAGGATCAAAAAGAGCCAGTATCTCAAAACGTTTACAAAATGAAGGAAAAGTTATACATCATAAAAATTGGAGGAGCTTTAATTGATGATGAGGAGTTATTAACTCAATTCTTAGAACAATTTTCTGAAATCCAGGAAAAGAAAATCCTTGTTCATGGCGGTGGCAAATTGGCAACAACTTTGGCTGATAAACTGGGAATTGAGCAGAAGATGATTAATGGAAGGCGGATAACGGATAAAGATACATTGGATATTGTAACGATGGTATATGCGGGAGGGATCAATAAGAATATTGTTGAAAAACTGCAACAAAAAAACTGTAATGCAATAGGCTTTTCCGGTGCGGATGGCAATTTGATTAAAGCTAAAAAAAGAGAACATCCGGATATTGATTTTGGTTTTGTAGGGGATATTAATAAAAAAAGTGTGAATAAGAAATTGGTTTCAAAATTCATGAAGCTCGATCTTATTCCTGTATTTTCAGCGATTACTCATGACAAAAAAGGAAATCTTTTCAACACGAATGCAGACACCATTGCATCAGTGATGGCACAGGCTTTATCATCGAAATTTGAGGTTGAGCTCTTGTATTGTTTTGATAAAGAAGGTGTCCTGGAAAATGTAAATGATCCGGAATCATTGATCAAAAGTATGAACGGTGAAGACTTTGATGTATTGAAAAAAGAAGGAAAGCTGCATAAAGGGATTTTACCCAAACTTGAAAATGCTCTTGGAGCGATAAAAAATAACGTAAATAAGGTGTTTCTGATTAAAGAAACCCAATTGAAAAATCATATAGAGAATCATCATGCAGGAACTGAAATCTGTTTATAATAAAGAAGAATTGCTGAAAAATGCAGTTGAATTGCTGAAAAATCTGATTGAAATTCCTTCATTCAGTAAAGATGAATTCAATACATCGGTGGAGATTGAAAATTTCTTCAAAAAGCATCAGATTCCGACCAAGCGTTTTAAAAATAATATCTGGGCAGTCAATAAAAATTTTGATGTATTTAAACCTTCTGTTTTACTGAATACCCATCACGATACGGTAAAACCTAATAAGGCCTATACTTTGGATCCGTTTGTGCCGATCGAAAAAGACGGGAAACTTTATGGTTTGGGAAGCAATGATGCCGGAGCTTCTCTGGTTTCTATGGCACAGGTTTTCCTGCATTTTTATGATAAAGAAGATTTAAAATATAATCTGGTAATTGCTTTAACTGCAGAGGAGGAGATTTCAGGATTCGATGGAATAGAAGCTTTGTTTCCACAGTTACCCAACATAGAATTTGCCATTGTAGGAGAACCCACACAGATGAACCTGGCGATTGCTGAAAAAGGACTGCTTGTGATTGATGGAGAAATGAAAGGAACCCCTTCCCATGCTGCTCATCCTAATAATGATAACTCGATTATAAAATGTATGCAGGATCTGCAGCATATTTTAGAATTTAAATTCCCAAAAGTTTCAGAATATCTGGGAGAGGTGAAAGTGACTTTATCAGGCATTAATGCCGGAGTACAGCATAATGTAGTCCCTGAATCCTGTCATTTTACATTGGATGTAAGGGTGACAGATGAATACTCCAATAAAGAAGCTTTTGAAATGATTCAGTCTCAAATGAAATCAACACTTACAGCGAGATCTTTCAGACTCAATTCTTCGAAAATCGAAATGGATCACCCGTTTGTACAGGCAGGTCTTGAAATTGGCAGGACAACATATGGTTCTCCCACCTCTTCGGATCAGGCCATTATTCCATGTACATCAGTGAAAATAGGCCCTGGAGACAGTAGGCGCTCTCACACTGCGGATGAATTCATCTATGTTCATGAAATAGAAGAAGGGATTGCGATCTACATCCAAATTCTGGAAAAAGTGTTATAAAGATATCAGATACTAAATCTCAGATCTCAGATACAAATCAAAGAGTCTGACATCTGAATATCTAAAAATATATGTTTTGACAACGCTCAGCAGGTAGAAAGTTTAAGTTTTTAATAAGGATTTATGCAAAAAAGAAAATTAAAAATGGAAACTTTTATTGAGGAAATGTTTTTTTATAGTTAATAGTAATTTTAAGGAATGCCTGCTGGGCATGTCAAAACCAATTAATATTTTAAATAGTTACATATGAAAAAGATATGGCAGAAGGATAACCTTGCCACCAATATATTAGTCAATCAGTTCACCGTAGGAAAAGATCTTGACTTTGATGAACGTTTAGCAAAATACGATGTAAAAGGCTCTATGGCCCATTGTAAAATGCTTGCTGAAACAGGGATCATTTCCCATGAAGAATCAGAGCAGATGTTATTTGTTTTGAATGAAATTTTAGAAAAAATTGAAGAAGGTAGTTTTGAAATTGATAAAGAGGCTGAGGATATCCATTCTCAGGTAGAGGCTATTCTCATTGAAGAATTAGGGGATACAGGAAAGAAAATCCATACCGCAAGATCAAGAAATGATCAGGTGTTGCTGGATATCAAGCTGTATTTGTTGGATGAGATCCGTGAAATAACGGCTCTTACAGATGAATTTTTCCAGATTTTAATCAAACTGGCTGATCAGCATAAGAATGTTTTGTTACCCGGATATACCCATCTTCAGATTGCTATGCCTTCGTCTTTCGGACTTTGGTTTGGAGCTTATGCAGAAGCACTTTTAGATGATGTTGAAATGCTGTTTTCAGTGAAAAATATCATCAATAAAAATCCATTGGGATCTGCTGCAGGCTATGGTTCGTCTTTCCCGATTAACCGTGAGAGTACGACGTATAATTTAGGTTTTCAGTCGATGAACTATAACTCCGTGTATGCACAGATGACCCGCGGGAAATCAGAGAAATTACTGGCAATGTCAATGGCAACATTGGCAGGAACACTGGGGAAGTTTGCTTATGATGTCTGTCTGTATTTAAATCAGAATTTTGATTTTATAAGTTTTCCGAAAGAATTTACGACAGGAAGCAGTATTATGCCCCATAAAAAGAATCCGGATATCTTTGAATTGGTTCGTGCAAGATGCAACAGAATCCAGTCTCTTCCGAATGAGCTTATCCTGCTAACGAATAATCTTCCGTCAGGATATCACAGAGATGTACAGCTGACTAAGGAAATTCTTTTCCCGGCGATTGACTCTCTGAAAGAATGTCTGGAGATTTTAAGCTATACCTTACCCAATATCCAGGTAAAAGACGGGATTCTGGAAGATGAAAAATATAAATATCTTTTCAGCGTAGAAAAGATCAATGAAGAAGTGAAAAACGGAAGTTCTTTCCGTGACGCCTATGTGAAAGTAGGACAGGAGATTGAAAATAATGCATTCGATTTTGAACCGGGAAATCTGGATCATACCCATCAGGGGAGCATAGGAAACCTCTGTCTGGATAAAATAGAATACCAGTTTAATAAGCTGAAAAATAAATTATTGGGTTAGAATATAATATAAACCATTAAGGTCATAGAAACACTTAAGCAGAACCAGTATAATTTCTAAAAATTATTTTTTTAGCATACTGCCTTACACTCGTTTGTGAATCTTTAATCTTAATAAATCTTAGCTGCTTAGGGTATCTTAATGGTTTTATTGTATTCCGAAAAGGTAGTGGTAAGAACAAAGATGTAGTGAATTCTTAGATGTTTGTAAATCACTTACAATTTCTTAGTGATTTACAATAAAGAACTATTCCAGGTCAATCTTGAATTTGGTGGATTTTTTTACCTCATGAAGAACGATGGAACTATGGTATTGTCCGATATTAGGAAGGTTTGAGATGACATTGACTGCAAATTCATTATAAGAGTTAATGTCTTTTGCAATAATTTTTAGCATATAGTCATATTCTCCGGAAAGGCTGGTGATTTCCTGTACTTCATCATATTTTCCGATGTTTTTCTCAAAGGTTTCCAATACTTTCTTGGATTGCTCTTTAAGACGGACATTACAATAAACTATGATATTCAAACCCAGTTTTTCACGGTTTAAAAGACCTACATATTTTTCAATAATTCCGTGCTTCTCCAGCTGTTTGATCCGCTCATAGGTTGGAGTAAAGGTAAGGCCTATCTTTTCTGAAATTTCCTTAACAGATAGAGTAGAGTCTTCCTGAATAATGCTGAGAATCATTTTGTCTTTTAAATCCATAAACTAATTTGAGTTGTAACAAAAATATTAATTTTAAATGAGAATAGGAAAATACTGAGGTTTTAAATTTTTTTAAAACTTTGTTTTTGTAGATTCGTAAAAATACTGTATCTTTGCACCTAATGAATAAAAAAGCATTTATATCATTAGATTTACCGGGCGAAAGCGCCCTTTACGATATTTATTGTTATTAAGCGAAGATCTTGTCTTCGCTTTTTTTATGCTCAAAAATTAAGAATTATGTTTACGATTACAGAACTAAGCACCGAGAGAATCAACAGTATACTGACAGAAGCAATGGCTTTTGCGAATGGAAAAACTGCTAAAATTGAAGGAGAAGTTTTTTGCTCAAACCTTTTTTTTGAAGACAGTACAAGAACAAAGACGAGCTTTGATATTGCAGAAAGAAAACTGGGACTTCAGGTTGTTCCTTTTGATGCTTCACACAGTTCGGTAAACAAAGGCGAGAGTCTTTATGATACGGTGAAAACCATTGAAAGTATAGGGGTAAACTTAGTAGTGATCCGCGATAAAAAGGACAGGTACTTTGAGGAATTACAAAATATTAAAATTCCTGTGATCAATGGAGGAGACGGAACAGGAAATCACCCTTCACAGTGTATGCTGGATCTGATGACGATCTATCAGGAATTTGGAAAGTTCGAAGGGTTAAAAGTAGGGATTGTAGGAGATGTAAAACACAGCCGGGTGGCCAATTCCAATGCTGAAGCTTTAAGAAGATTAGGAGCTAAAGTGTATTTCTCAGGACCGGAACAATGGTTTGATGAGGGAGCTTTAATCAACGGAACCTACCTTTCCGTAGACGAACTGATTGCTGATGTAGATGTTCTGATGCTGTTAAGAATACAACACGAAAGGCATGATGATGCGATGAGTTTTACAGCTTCGGATTATCATAAAAGATATGGGCTTACCAAAGAAAGAGAGCAGGCGATGAAAAAAGAAGCAATTATTATGCATCCTGCACCTATCAACAGAGGGGTAGAAATAGATTCAGATCTTGTAGAATGCGAACGTTCAAGAGTTTTTAAACAAATGCAGAACGGAGTTTTCGCAAGAATGGCGATCCTGAAGGAAGCACTGGAAGAAAAGGGATTTACGTTTAAGTAAATGGTAAAAAGTATAATGTACAAAATATAAGTCGGGGTGAAGTACATTATACATTGTACACCCGACATTATATTAAAGAATAAAGAAAAAATAATATAGAATAAGGAAGTCTAACTTCCAACTTCTAAAATCTAATATCTAATTTTTAAAAATGAAGAAAAAATTAATACTGGAGTCCGGTGAAGTGTTTCATGGAGAAGGTTTCGGAGCAGAGTTGGAAACTGCAGGAGAGGTAGTTTTCAATACCGGAATGACAGGGTATCAGGAATTGATTTCTGACCCATCGTATTGCGGTCAGATAGTTTGTATGACCTATCCGCTTATCGGAAATTATGGTATTAACCGTGATGATTATGAAAGTATCGAGCCTGCAATTAAAGGACTTATCGTAAAAGAACTTTGCGATCTTCCTTCTAATTTCCGTACTCAGATTACTTTAGATGAATTATTTAAAAAGAAAAACCTTTCAGGAATCTCTGGAATTGACACCAGAAGACTGACAAGAATTCTTCGTAACTATGGAGTAGTGAAAGGTAAAATTGTGAATGCTGATGCTGATGAAAGTGCAGTTGCTGCAGAACTAAAAACTACAAGTTTCCCTATCAACCAGGTGGAAACAGTTTCTACAAAAACGCCTTATGCTAACCCTAACCGTGGGTTCAAGGTAGTCTTAGTAGATTTTGGAGCTAAACTGGGGATCATCAGAGAACTGTCTCAAAGAAATTGCGATATTATCGTTGTTTCTCAGGATACGACAGCAGAAGAGATCTTATTGATGAACCCTGATGGAATTATGCTGTCAAACGGTCCTGGAGACCCGGAAGATGTACCTCACGCATTGGATATGATCCGCGGATTACTAGGAAAAGTTCCGATCTTTGGAATCTGTTTAGGACACCAGCTGATCGGATTAGCTTGCGGAGCAAAAACCTTCAAACTAAAATTCGGACACAGAGGAGGAAACCACCCGGTATTGGATCTGGAGAAAAACAAAGTGGCTATTACTTCTCAAAACCATGGGTATGCGGTAGATCAGGAAAGCTTAAAAGGAACAGATCTGATTGAAACCCACATCGCGTTGAACGACAGAACAAATGAAGGATTAAAACACAAAATCCATCCTTGTTTCTCCGTTCAGTACCACCCTGAAGCGAGCCCAGGCCCGGAAGATGCAAACTACCTGTTTGATGAGTTTATCGAAATGATGGAGAACTTTAAAAAGTAATAAGATTTCAGATATTAGACATCAGATAACAGACTTTATCATGCACAACTTTGAGAAATTAGTTTTTTGGCAGAAATCTATAGAACTTGCAAAACAAGTTTATATAATTTGTGCTGAGCTACCAAAAGATGAAAAGTTTGGTTTAATTTCTCAAATAAAAAGGTCTGTAATCTCAATCCCCTCAAATATTGCTGAAGGAGCAGGGAGGAACAATGATAGTGAATTTTATCATTTTCTTGGAGTAGCAAATGCTTCTTCATTTGAATTACAAACCCAATTGATTTTAATAAAAGAATTAGAGCTGGTAAATTTAGAAACGGTCAACAGTTTAATATCAAATCTGAATGAAATTCAAAGAATGATTTATTCATTCAAATCTAACTTAAAAAAGTAAACATAATGTTAGAAATCTGACATCTGAAATCTAACATCTTGTATCTAAAAAAAAGAAAAATGGCAAAACGTACAGATATAAAAACAATTTTAGTAATCGGATCAGGACCTATTATCATTGGTCAGGCAGCTGAATTTGATTACGCAGGAACGCAGGCTTGTCTGTCTTTGAGAGAAGAAGGCTACAAGGTAATTTTGATCAACTCAAACCCTGCAACGATTATGACGGATGTGGAGATCGCAGATAAAGTATATATCGAGCCGATTTCATTACAGTTTGTAAGCCACATCATCAGAAAAGAACGTCCGGATGCATTGTTACCAACATTGGGAGGTCAGACAGGACTGAATATGGCGGTAGAACTGGAGAAATCAGGAATTCTTGAAGAATGTAAGGTGGAAGTATTGGGAACTACACTTTCTGCAATTAACAGAGCGGAAGACAGAGACCTTTTCCGTGAGTTGATGAGAGAGCTGAACGAACCGGTTCCAGAATCTGATATCGTTAATACAGTAGAAGGAGCAATTGCTTTTGCTGATCAAATCGGATATCCTGTAATTGTTCGTCCTGCCTTTACCATGGGAGGAACAGGAGGTGGTATTGCTTCCACAGAAGCTGAATTGAAGGAGATTGCTGAACTGGGATTGAAATATAGCCCTGTGACACAGTGTCTTATTGAGAAATCAATTGCTGGTTTCAAAGAAATTGAATATGAAGTAATGCGTGATGCAAACGACAATGCGATTGTGGTTTGTAACATGGAAAATATAGATCCGGTGGGAGTTCATACCGGAGATTCAATCGTAGTAGCACCTTCTCAGACACTTTCAGACAGAGAGTATCAGTTATTGAGAAATGCTTCTTTAAAAATCATCAGAGCATTAGGAATTGAAGGAGGATGTAACGTACAATTAGCGTTGGATCCACATTCTTTCGAGTACTATATCATTGAGGTAAACCCAAGGGTTTCCCGTTCCTCAGCACTTGCAAGTAAAGCAACAGGATATCCTATTGCAAAGATTGCTGCAAAAATTGCAGTAGGATTGACACTTGATGAAATTATGAACCCAGTGACCGGAAAAACATATGCATGTTTCGAGCCGGCGTTGGATTATGTAGTAACGAAATTCCCAAGATTCCCATTTGATAAGTTCGAAACTGCTGACAGAAGACTTTCTACTCAGATGAAAGCAACGGGTGAAGTAATGGCTATCGGAAGAAATTTTGAGGAGTCTTTACAGAAAGCGATCCGTTCACTGGAAACAGGAATCAAACACCTTGGATTAAAAACAAAACAGGCAGAGGCTCTTACAGCGGAAGAAATTGAAAGAAGAATCAGAGTTTGTGATGACGAAAGATTGTTCATCATCGGAGATGCTTTAAGAAGAGGGTATGACTGGGAGCAGATTGTAGAATGGAGCAAAATAGATAAGTTCTTCATCTGGAAACTGAAAAAATTAGTTGATTTTGAAAAAGTGATCGCTGATCATAAATTTGATAAAGAAACTTTAATTCAGGCTAAGAAACTAGGTTTTGCAGATATCAATATTGCTGTTCTTTGGGATGTAACGGAACGTGAAATTTTCAATTTCAGAAAAGAAAACGGAGTGATGCCGGTATACAAAATGGTAGATACCTGTGCAGCAGAATTTGAAAGTGAAACTCCCTATTTCTACGGAACCTATGAAGAAGAAAATGAAAGTGTTGTTTCCAATAAAGAGAAGATCATTGTTCTGGGTTCAGGACCTATCAGAATCGGACAGGGGGTAGAATTTGATTATGCTACTGTTCACTCGGTTTGGGCAATCAAAGAAATGGGTTACGAAGCGATCATTATCAATAATAACCCTGAAACGGTTTCTACAGACTTCTCGATTTCGGATAAATTATACTTCGAACCCCTTACGGAAGAAGATGTAATGAACATCATCGACCTTGAAAAACCTAAAGGGGTAGTGGTTCAGTTCGGAGGACAGACCGCGATCAACCTTGCAGATAAATTAGCAGCTCACGGAGTACAGATCTTAGGAACTTCACTGGAAGATCTTGACAGAGCTGAAAACAGAGATAAATTCGAAAAAGCATTACAAGAGCTTGGAATTCCTCAGCCAAAAGGAAGAACTTCAACCTCAAAAGAAGAAGCGATAGAAATTGCTAACGAAATCGGTTATCCGGTATTGGTACGTCCAAGTTATGTTTTAGGAGGTAGAGCAATGGAGATTGTATACACAGAAGCAGAATTGGCGCACTATATGGAATTTGCGGTTGAGGCAAGCCCTGAGCATCCAATTTTGGTTGACAAGTATATGGTAGGAAAAGAGATTGAAGTAGATGCAATCTGTGACGGTGAAACAGTAATCATTCCTGGAATTATGGAACACATCGAAAGAGCAGGAGTTCACTCCGGAGACTCTATTGCAGTGTATCCACCACAAAATATTTCACAAAGCGAGATTGATACTTTGGTAGACTATACAAAAAGACTGGCAAAAGGACTGAAAGTTATCGGATTAATGAATATCCAGTACGTACTTTTCGAAGGAAATGTATATGTAATTGAAGTGAACCCACGTTCTTCAAGAACAGTTCCTTTCTTATCTAAAATTACAGAGGTGCCTATGGCTAACCTTGCTACAAAAGCAATTTTAGGACAAAAACTGAAAGACCTAGGTTACAAAGACGGGCTGGTTCCTAACAAAGAAGGTGTTTTTGTAAAAGTTCCTGTTTTCTCTTTCTCTAAGCTAACGAAAGTTGATATCTCTTTAGGACCTGAAATGAAGTCTACAGGAGAGGTTATGGGGAAAGATACAACGCTTGAAAAAGCACTTTACAAAGGTCTTGTTGCAGCAGGAAGAAAAGTTCCTATGCATGGTTCTATCCTATTTACAGTAGCAGATAAACATAAAGAAGAAGCTGCAGCTCTGGCAGCAAGATTCCATGAGGTAGGATTCAGAATCTGGGCTACAGAAGGTACCGCAAAGTTCTTCGGAGAAAAAGGTATTCCTTGCAAAATAGGATACAAGATCGGAGAAGAAAGTGTCAACCTTATCGACCTGATCCAGAAAGGAAAAGTTCAGTATGTTGTGAATACCACTACAAAAGGTAAGCAGGCTGAAAGAGACGGATTCCAGATCAGAAGAATGAGTGTGGAGAACGGTGTTCCTTGTTTAACGTCAATGGATACGGTAGAAGCTATTCTGAAAGTAATTGAAAGCATGAGTTTCAAAATGGAAACCATGTAATTTTCGAAAAAATATAACCCTATAAACCTCATAGATTTCAAAAGTCTATGAGGTTTTTTTATCTCAATCAATTCTATAGCAATGTTGGGCTCGCCAGGGTTCTACCTTACCTAATTTTTACTTTTAATTAAAATAATCTCCTGTAAACTATTAAAATTTGATTGTTGAAATACGTAAATTTGAGAACCATATACAACCCCTCTAAACAAGCATAATTAAACTAACCATGGCTGAGAATAGGTATCATGATTTTTTTTCAGAATTAAAATATTTCATCATTGAATTGGGAATAGACGATGGAAAAATTGTTGGATGTTCTGATCATGAGATAGCATCGATAGAAAGTAGAATAGGAACGGCATTACCGGAAGCTTATAAGGAATACCTTAAAAGCGTAGGAAAGAAATTTCTTTTTGAATTTTTTGATGCGGAACAAATGTCATTTGAAGATTATGATGATATCAATGAATATGTCACAAATACTTTAACGGAAACAGGTTTTACATTTGAAAGAGAAGTTTTTCCCATATCTCACAGAAGATATGATTTTTTTAGGTTTTTCTATTTAAATGAGTCGGATAATCCTGAAATATGGTTTTTCGATGAATATCCAGAAGACGGTAGACATACCCAAAACTCACGACAGACATTTGTTCAGATGATATTAGATTTTTTCAGCCAGGCTTTGAGTAATCAAACTGCCGGATTCCACTGGGTCACAGCGGAAGAGACTAAGAAAAATGAAAATATTGTGAGAGATAGATACCTGAAGTGGTTTGGAGCCAATTTAAAATTAAAAAATCGGACCAGGGAAACCCATACGGACAATCCTTTTGTTCTTGAATTATACAAAACATTTAACGCTTACTTCAGTCCTGCAAACGAAAGAACTGCCCTTGAAGAATTGGGAAAATACAAAAATAAAACGGCTAAGAATGACTCTGATAAGGTGACGGCTGAACCTGAAAATAAAAAAACATCAGTTAAACCAGGGTTTTGGACTGCATTAAAAAGATTGTTTTCTTAATTTGTTGAAATTAAGGCATCTCTGATATGATAAAAACCATGTAAATTAAAATGATATGAATATAATGGAAAGATCTAAGATTTTGTTTGGAATTATTTTTCTCTTTTTTCTATTGGGTTGTTCAATCCCAACAGATTTTTACATCCAAAATTTAAGTCAGACAAAAAAGACTGTAAAAATCAATTACAACAGGAAAATTTCAAAATTATTAAAAGACAGTTTGTATGACAGTTTTAGTTTCAATTATGAGAATAATATTGTGCAGCCGAGATTTTTTCATGTCAATAAGAACCTAAAGCATCTTGAAAAAATAAGTATTGATAGCTGTAGCATTTCGTTAGAAATTGAGCCACATTCAACTGTAAGAATTGAAAAAACTCATAATTATTGGTGGACCCATATGATTGGTTATATTGAAATAGACGGTCAACCTTATGACATTCAAGAACTAAGGAAAAATTCTGAGGAAGTTAAACACGATTATATTTATAAAATAAAATGATTTTTAAAGTGTAATGATTAAAATTTTTATTTAGTTGTAAATAACACACCATATTTTTATGAAATTTAATGCTCTATTTTTGACGCCGATTTTTATTTATTCTTGTGCAGCAAAAAATGATTTTGAAAATAACACTGAGTTTAGAAAATATGAAATTGCATATCATTCTATTACTCACAAAATTAATCAGGAAAAGCCATTTCTCAAAGAATATAATTCTGATGCTTCAGGAGTGAAAATAATTCCTAAAATTTATAGAATCAACAAGTATTCAATTTATGGAAGTGAGTATTTCAAAAATGAGAACTCATTTTCAAACTCTATGATAAAGAAATTTTCTAAAAAATATACTGTAAAGAACTGGAGAAGAGATAGAAAGTATAAGGTATTAGAAATTAACGAACTGAATAAATTTCATGGACTGCTACAATATATTTATTTTTCTGAAATCAGAAATGATTCGCTTAGAGCCGAAATTATGGGAAATCCTTTTGCTAAATACTCAATGACTACAGGAGAGCATTATTTAATAATATTCGAAAACAGTCATATTAAATCTGTCCAAAAAACGGTTGGCCATTATGATTAAAATTTGGTATTCATGAATTGGAAAAAGTCTACTAGAATTAAAATCGACAGTATTTACAAAATCGAATAAAATGGATAATAATTTTTAAAAACACCATGCAAAGACAAATTTTACAACCTATTTTAATCATTCTTTCCCTGATTTTAACCACAAATTCTATTGCTGGACAGAAGAAAGAATTCCGGGATACTCAGGTGGATAGCCTGACTTTTTTAAATAACCGGAAAGTTGTAAACAGTTTAAATACTGAGGTTTTCAAGAAAAAAATATTCTCAAAAGATAGTATTCAGATTCCTTACAGGCTTTTAACTCCCCAAAATACTGTTAAGGGAAAGAAATACCCGTTAGTCATCACTTTTCATAATTCAACCAGAATTGGCAGTGATAATGAAAACCAGCTTGAACCGTTTGCCAAAATGTGGCTAAGGAATGAGATTTACAGTAAATATCAATGTTATGTGATAGCGCCACAGTTCAGTAAGCGTTCTTCAAATTATGAAAATAACAGTGAGAATATCCAAATTTCAAAACCTTCCCATGACGTTTTTGCTTTGTTGGAATTGATTAAAAATGTAGAAAAAGAATATCCGGATATTGATAAAGACAGGATTTATTTGATAGGGTACTCTATGGGGGCATCAACAGCACAAAACCTGATGAATATTCAGCCTGGCCAATTTGCAGCTCTGGTATCTGTAGCTGCTGTTCCTGATTTTTCCAATCTTAGAAAGATAAATAAGAAAAATATCTGGTTGATTCACGGAGAAAAGGATACTGATAATCCATATATCGGAAGTGTAGAATTATTTAATAAATTGTCTTCAGACCCTAACTTAGTTTTCACCACTTTCACACATCTCAATCACAATAATATTGTTATCCCATTTTTGCTGACAGAAGAAATTCCAAAATGGTTGTTTAAAAAACATAAATAAAAGACTGTACCGGATGTACAATACAGTTAATTCAATTCAGATAAATCCTGTAAGTTTTCTTGCAGGGTTTTTCGACTGTAAGGTCGTTGGCTTGTTGAAATCAGGTCTGGATCTCCATTTTTTTGTGTTTATATAAAAATATGTCTTCAGGTATATAAAACATCTTATATTTTTTTTGCTGATTTATGTAAGAGGTTGTAAATTAGGGGGTCATAAATCGTTTGTTTTTAAATATATTTTAGAAATTAATAAAAACTCCACCAAATCAGAAATAACCATGGCAGAATATCTTGCAAAATCAAATAATTCTTTATCCTTTGAGGTGACACAGGGTGACCAGTTGATAGGAAAGCTTACGTACGGAAGCTGGTTTAATTTTAATGCGATAGCAGAAATTGCAAACGTAACCTATCAGATTGAGCCTAAGGGTTTTTGGGGGACCACTATTGAGCTGAAAGATCATGAAAAAGTACTCTTAAAGTTCAGAATGAACTGGAATGGAGAAATTGTAGTCCAAACTTATTTTAATGGGATAAAAAATGGATTTCTTTTTAAACACAGAGGTATTTTTAAAGAGTCATTTGTATTGACTGATCAGGAGGGAATTGAGCTTTTAGTAATGAAACCCAACCTCAAGTGGAGTACCTTGAATTATGAATATGATATCACAACCTCTGATGCCTTTGAAACATTTCCTGATAAAGAAATTGTGCTGATCAATACCTTACACTGTGCCAATTATTATATGTCGATGATGATGTCTGCCATCATATAGCGATATAGCTACAATAAATACCTGCTGAAGATAGTATACCGAGATTAGTCCATTCATTATGGAACAAACAAAGAAAATATAGAACTAAAATATCATCAACAGATGATATAAAGGGTTTCTGAAATTTCAGAAACCCTTTATTTATGGCCTTTTTTAATAAGTTAATTTTATGATTTGTATCATATTTTTATTTAGAATTAATAAAAATAGAATAGTTTTGCAAAACTAAACTTAATTATACAATGAAAAGGACAATTATTTCTGCGGCTTTATTAGCCGTATCTATACTGAGTGCTCAGGAAAAAGATACGGTTAAAATAGCTGAAATTCAGGCAGTATCCCTACAAGGGACTCACAATTACAGAACCAAGAAATCAGAATCAGTAGCAAGACTTCCATTGGAAAACCTTGAAAATCCCACTGTTTATAACCTTGTTCCCAAGGAAATCATCAGTGAAATGAGTGCTGTGGACTTCAATACGGCAATGGCTTCAGCTCCGGGAGTGGTCGTGAATAACAGTGTAAACGACAGTGGAAATGATATTTTCCTGAGAGGTTTCAGTTCTTCTGCAAATTTTAGAAACGGTTTAATCCAAAACCCGAGAGTACAGTCTGAAATTGCTAACGTAGAAAGAATAGAAGTAATCAAAGGGCCTTCAGGAACTTTGTTTGGAGGAACATTAGCCAATTATGGAGGGGTAGTCAATGTAGTGACTAAAAAACCACAGGAAAATTTTGGAGGAATCATCAACTATACCACCGGAAGCTGGGGGATGAACAGAATCACGGCAGATATCAATACTCCGTTGAATAAAGAAAAAACAGCTTTGGCAAGATTTAATGTGGCTGC
Source organism: Chryseobacterium sp. KMC2 (assembly GCF_016756935.1). NCBI lineage: Bacteria > Pseudomonadati > Bacteroidota > Flavobacteriia > Flavobacteriales > Weeksellaceae > Chryseobacterium > Chryseobacterium sp. KMC2. Next base: position 63,571 of record NZ_JAESIT010000001.1, on the reverse strand, counting down.
CTATTCTCAGGATTCTTTCCAGGATGCAGGCTACAATAAAGGCTTGTTTTTCTCTGGAAGCATTCTATACAAAGTCAGTGATAAAACTACCGTAACATTGGATACTGAATTCCATTCGCCGGAAAAAACACTGAATGCCTATGTGAGACAGTCTGAAAAGCTGACCCTTCACTCTATGAAAGACCTTGCAGCCATTCATGGCAGATCATTTACAAGCAATGACATAGGATCAAAAAGAACCAATTTCGTTACCATGGCTGAAGTCACCCATAAATTTAATGATCAATGGACTTCCAGAACGTCTTACCAGAGAGGAGAAGCTAACGAAAATGAATCTATATTTTTGGTGTTGAACTATTTAAATGATAATTCTGTAAGCCGAAGTATCCGCCCTTTTGATAATTATAAAATAACCACAGATAACATCCAGCAGAACTTTATCGGAGACTTTAAAATAGGAAAACTGAGAAACCGTCTGGTGGTAGGATTTGATTATTTCCACCAGAACAGTAAAAATCAATATCCTGTTTATAAAGTGGGTAAGAATGATTCTTCCGTATTCGTTCCATATCCTTTAAACGGAGTCATTGTAGACAAAGATCAGCCTCAGCCTACAGACGTCGTTTTACTGAATGAAACTTCTGACTGGACTTCAATTTCCCGGGATGTCGTGAAGGCACTTCCAAGAAATGGGACCAAATACGAAATATCACAATACAGTACGTACAGTGCATATGTTTCTGATGTTTTAAATATTACGGATAATTTCCTTGTAATGGCAAGTTTAAGAATGGATCATTATAAGAATGATGATATCAAAAGAAACGGGGTTCCCGGAAATGATGGGTACAATCAGACCCAGTTTTCTCCAAAATTTGGATTAGTCTATGAAATTAAAAAAGATGAAATTTCATTCTTTGCCAACTACGTAAATGGATTTAAAAACATAGCTCCTTCAGCTAACCAGGATGGAATTCTTACGAAATGGGATCCTGAGCAGGGGAATCAGTTTGAGGCCGGTTTTAAACTGGATCTATTTGGTAAGAAATTACTTTCAACCATTACCTATTACAATATGAAGGTTAAAAACAGAGTAATTGCTGATCCGGGTGGTTTGGGAAGCAGACAGGACGGAAATATTAAAAATCAGGGGTTTGAAATGGACGTGGTCATAAATCCGGTGAAAGGATGGAATATCGTTGGAGGATATGGGTATAACGATAACCGTTATGATGACAGAGGTAAAGATGCCGGAAAAAGAATTGCATGGACACCTAAACATGTAGCTAATTTATGGACCAGTTATAAAATTATGGATGGTGCTTATGAGGGCTTAGGTTTTGGGGCCGGGTTCAATTTTGTAGATAAAACTTATATCAATATTACCAATCACTTTCTTGCCCCTTCATACACTTCTGTAGGTGCTACTATTTTCTATGATAAGAAGAAATACAGAATTGGTCTGAAAATGAATAATGCCCTGAATGAGACCTACTGGAACTTTTATGGCCAGCCACAGAAGCCAAGAGAAGTTCTTGCCAACTTCGCATTTAAATTTTAATTAAAAATAAAAATTATTTAAAAGATATAGTTTGTTGGAAAACGCAACGGCGGTTTTCTATAGGAGGTGGAATTATCTATTCTTTCTGGAAATCTTGATTTTCAAGCGCCTTAAAAGCTGTATGCATGGTAATCCCTGCGTCTTTCCGTTTTCCAACAATTATATTATAGATAACAGGATAATTAGATATGGATAATAAAAAAACTAACCCCAAGAAAAAACAGGGAAAATCCCTGACCAAACGGATTACAGGTTGGCTGCATCTTTGGCTGGGACTTGTTTCCGGAATCATTGTACTGACTGTGACACTTTCAGGAACAGTATTCGTCTTCTGTGACGAAATTATAGATTTGTGTGGTGGAAGTGCCAAATATGTTCAGGTTCCTGCCAATGCAAAGAAAAGATCTCCTGAAGAACTCCTTGCTCAATTTCATCAGCAGGTTCCGGATCGTAAAGCATTTTATTTTGACACCTATAAAGAAGCAGACCGAAGCTTTAGAGTAGCTTCTGCTACCAAACCTCCTAAAGATAAGAATACAGAAAAAGCAGAAAAACCAAAAGGAAAGGGTCGTGGTCCGCGGGGAGTATTTGCCTATCATTACCTTGACCCTTATACCGGAAAAGTGCTGGGCTCTACAAAGAGCTATGAGTTTTTCTATGTTGTTGCCCATATTCATGCCCAGCTATTGGCAGGAAAGTTTGGGAAAACGGTGGTAGGAGTTGCTTCCATTATATTTTTCATCCAGCTTATCGGCGGGCTTATCCTTTGGTGGCCAAAAAAATGGAATAAAACCACCAGGACAACGGCATTCAAAATAAAATCGGGAACGAAGTGGCGCAGGAAAAACTATGACTTCCACAATGTATTCGGTTTTTATTCATTGCTCCCGGCAGTATTTATTACAATCACAGGGCTTATTATGGCTTATAAAGTCCTTACAGATCTTACACAAACTGCTTTTGGTGGCGTAGCAGATGCCCATAAAATTGCCGAAAAATTTGATCCTAAGTTTGATCCTGAGAAAAAAGCATTGCCTTTTACGGCTTTTATAGACAGAATTTTTAAAGAAATTCCTGAAGCAAAACAGATCAGGATGAGTGTTCCAAGAAATGACTCAGCGACTGTTTATAATGTAGTGGCAGCCCAATTTATCGGCTTAAAAAGTATTACAAACGGTAAAAGCAGGGAAATCAATAAATATACAGGAAATGAAATCATCTATCCGAAAGAAGTTCTGATGCATGAAGTGATTGAACATATGAATTTTGATCTGCATGTCGGCTATTGGGGCGGAATGTTTGGAAAAATCTTCACTTTCGTTATCGGGATCATCTGTACAAGCCTTCCGGTAACCGGATTCCTGATCTGGTGGGGAAGGAAAAATAAATCAACGAAAAAGACAAAGGAAATCAAAACTATTCATCAACACAGAAAAGACGAACATCATGAACAACTGGTTTAAATTTTTATACCTTTCCCTATTTTTAATGCTTACTTCAAAAGCCAATGCTCAGGAAAAAGTAATAGTGGGAGAGAAGCAGGTTTTATTTTCAAAAATTTTAAATGAAAACAGAGAAGTTTGGATTCATCTTCCTAAAACCTATGACGACACTACGATTAATCCGGCAAAATATCCTGTAATCTATCTTTTGGATGGTGAAATCAATTTTGAGTATTATGTAGGGATGACTGATTTTCTTGCCCGGACACCTTATGCTGATATTCCGGAATGTATTGTGGTAGGAATTAAAAATACGGAACGGACAAGAGACCTTACCCCCACAAAGGCTCAAAAGAAAAGTCCGGTAAACCCTAATCTTACCCTTTTTGCCGACAGTGGAGGAAGTGATAATTTCATAAAATTCATGCAGGAAGAACTGAAACCGTTTATCAATAAAAAGTACAGAACTCAGGAGTATTCTTTGCTGGTAGGGCATTCTTTTGGAGGGCTGTTTGCCATTAATACTTTTCTTACCCACCCTGATTATTTCAATGCCTATGTTGCCAATGACCCCAGCTTATGGTGGGATAATAAGGTGTTGATTTCCAAAACTAAAGATTATATTGAAAAGCATAAAAAGTTTCCTGCGAAAAAGTCTCTGTTTGTTTCCCAGGCAGATAATGAGGAACAGCAGAAAAACTGGAATTCTGATATGACGCAGGCCATAGAAGAGTTTAAAGGAATAGTGGAAAGCAATGGTTCACTGAACTATAAACACCGTTTCTTTGAAGGAGAAGTGCATGGTACTGTTTCTTATCCTGCAAATTATGAAGCCCTGAAGTTTATATTTAAAGGCTTCAGAACAGATATTAAACAACTTGCCAAAAATCCGGAATTGTTGGAGGGAGAATATAAAAAGCTTTCTGAGAAAACAGGAGCAGACTTCGTACCATCAGAATCCTATCTGAATGTATTGCTTAAATTTATGAAAAGTAACGAGTTCAAAGAATCTGAAACTTACTTTATACATATGAAAAACAGACTTTATCCTAAAGTAAAATAATGCTTACCGGATCATCAATTGAGTTTAAATAATTGTAAAAACAAAACCATAAGCACTCGTGTTTATGGTTTTGTCATTATTATTAGATAATTATAATAAGTTTTGGCTAAAGCCGATGGATGATTAATAAAATATAAAACGGGCTAAAGCCCGTTCCAATTGATAAATATGCTGTAATGACAGAATTTCTCATAAATGCTGCTTAGTAAATTACTAATGTCTGTTATCACAGTTGATCGTGAAGTCTTTCTGATTTTTATCTAAAAATGTAATGGAAGGGCAGCCAAAAGACTGTGCAACAAATCCAAAAATTACAGGAGGTTTCCCTTTGAACAGATAGCCGGTCCATTGAGAAGTATTGCCTTCATCATTACTGATTCCATTAAGGGGAGTAAATTCTGCCCCGTCGCCACCGGCTGTGGTAATCGTTTTTTCAAATGTTTTTTCATTACGGTCATTGATTATTACCAATTTGCGCTCCTGAACCATTTCATCCTGAAGATAGTCCTGCAGATAATAGGTGAGATCCTCATATTTTGCCTGATAGGTATCTCCAGGTGTAAGCTTGGAAGACGTAAAGTATTTCTTTGAAATGTCCGCACTCGCTTTCTTCCATTGAACAGGCTTCATTTTATTTTCAATAAAAGGGTTTTTATTCCCGAAATAGGCAACAGCATTCTCATATTTATTTCTGATATCCGGTTCTTTATGAGCTTCAATCTGAAATCCTACCATGTATGAAGTACCATCTACTTCTTCACCTTCCATAGAATAGAAATCTAAATAAGCAACCGCTTTAAGCTTGTTTAATGGAAGTTTTTCCAGTTTGTTGAATTGATAATTGTAAAGGTAAAGTGAATCATTCTCTGTAAGATGAAGTCCGTTCAGTATTTTACTTCTGTGCTTTGAATCAAGCTCAATATACTGAAGCTGCTCAGGAGAAACATTTTTCTGATTGCTTAAAGCCTCTTTCTGTATAGGCTGGGGATCGGTATAAATATCTGATACAGAAATAAAAATATCTGACAGCGCATCTTTCTGTCCGGAGGAAATTACAGTGACACTGTAAATATTAAAGTTTTTATAATCTATTTTTTCTTCCGTTGCTTTTGAAATTTTTACAGAATCATTAGTAGCAGTAATTGCTGTTTCGGAGGGCTTCTTTTCATCCTTCTTACAGCTGATAACCGCCAGTTGGGAAAATAAAAGAGCTGCGAAAATCCTAATCTTCTTCATAATTTTTTATTTGTAATGTTTTAGATCCTGTTTACATTTTATTCAGGAATTCTTATATATTTTGTTGACAAGACTCAATAGGTCAGTTTGAAATTATTTTTTGATTAAAAAGATGAACGTAAAGCTTATGAATAATTCCACTTTATTTTAAGTGGGCAAAGTGATGCGGCTTCGTCGCTGATGAAGATGTATGCTTATCCATACGCTTCGACGAATCAACGAAGTTGATTCTATCCTTTGCTCCCTAAAAATATAGATAATGAAGCTAAAGCTTTGCGTTAGAAAAACACATGTTTTAATTTATTTTATAATAAGGTTCTGAATAATACTTACTTGGCTTGATATAAGCTGTGTTTCTGTCTGCGTCAAAGATCCATATAAATCTGCGCAGCATATCAGCACCAAAATAGCTGACATTTTGTGTTTTAAGATTTCCCGAGAAAAAAGCCACGGAAATATCTTTGAAAACAAAGTCTCCTAATTTTAAAAAAGGAAGAATTCCCTGTTTGATAGCTAAATTTTGTGCATTGGAATTTTTAAGTGTTTTTTCTCCTATTATTTTTAATTTTTTTTCCAGTTCTTTCTCTTCAGTAAACTCATTACTATATAATACCCCACCTGAGTATCCGGATTGAAGAGCAAAATAAGACTCCTGTTGTTTCTCACCATCAACCACATTATCGGCAGCCACGATGAATACACCCTGATCCAGCATAATTTTAAGAGGTTGATAACCTGTAAGATCAGGGTTTTTGTCATAGATTACAAATTGACTGTTGTCATAATCAATTTTAAAAGTCTTTCCTTCAAATAGACTGGTTCCTATTTTTCCGTCCGATTCATAGCCTGAGAGCTGGTTGTCAAAAAATCGGACATCTTTCAGGGTTACCGGGCCAATATCCACCGTATTATGATCACTTATTTCTTCTTTATTGAAAATAATATGGTCTGCTTTTCTCTGCCGTTCCGGAGAAATAGAGCCATCTTTCATGGCAATCTGAAACATCAGGTCCAGTGAGTCTTTTTTGTTGACTTGGGACTTTACAATGATATTATTGTATTTTGTAATTCTGAAAGGGATGGTCTGCTGTGCCTGAATGCCAAGATAGCCGGCAAAAAGGAATAATAGGAGATTTGTTTTTTTGAGCATTGTTAGTAGTGATTGGTGTTAAAACTTTAAATTTACCCATTATCTTTGGATCGGCAAATAATATTGTGAAATGGTTGAAAAATTACTTCAAAGCGGACTTCACTGGGAAAAGAAAGAATTCAGGAGGAATGAGTTCCTGAAAATTGCAGGAAGTACAGATACCCATATCTATTATATAGAAAATGGGAGTGTCCGGATCTTTATGACAGATGAAAATGAAGAAAGGATCATCCGTTTCGGATATACCGGTAATATTATTGTTTCCCTGGATTCTTTTCTTTCCGGAAAACCATCCGACTTTTATATTCAGGCCCTTAAAAAGACTAAGGTGAAACGAGCCTCAAAACAAGATTTTTATGAAGTTATTCAGTCGGATGAAGAGCATATGAAGATGTGGATACAGGTCCTGGAAGAGCTGGTTTTGCAACAGCTGGAAAGAGAAAAGGATCTGCTGATTAGTTCTCCGCGGGAACGTTATGAAAGGGTGTTAAGAAGAAGCCCCAAACTGTTTCAGGAGATTCCCAATAAATATATTGCAAACTATCTCAGGATGTCGCCGGAAACATTATCCAGGCTTAAAAAATCTTGAGTTTAATCAAGATTTAAGAAGTAAACGATCTGGATATTTGCATAAAAAATGGACTATGAAAATTTCGACCTCACAACTCTTGGATGAACTGAAAAATAAGACCCAGCAACATCTGCAGTACGCAGAAACACTCTTAGGGAAACCTGAAGGGGACTTAAATTTCAGAATGTCAGCAGATAGCTGGAGTGTCCTGGAATGCCTGGAACATCTCAACCGTTATGGAGAATTTTATATTCCTGAAATCAGTCGTAAAATTGCTTCCTCTGCCACTTCTTCCAATTCTACTTTTAAACCGGGTATTCTCGGAAACTATTTTGCTAGGACGATGCTTCCTAAAGAAAAACTCAATAAGATGAGAACACTTAAGGCAATGAATCCTATTCATAGTCAACTGAATAAAAGCGTTATTGATGAGTTTATCAGGCAGCAAAAAGAGATGCTTGAGCTCTTGAAAAAAGCCGGACATGTTGATCTGGAGAAAACAAAAACAGGAATCAGTATTTCAAAATGGATCAGTCTGAAATTAGGAGATACCTTGCGATTTGTTATTTATCACAACGAAAGACATATGATGCAGGTAAGAGGAGTTTTGAAGAACATTTGAAACATTGATTGATGAATTCTAAAAAAGTAGTAATTTTAAACTAATGGAAATCATCTGTCAAAAAACCATACAAACTCCGCTTGGAGAAATGATCGCCTGTGCAGCAGATCAGGGAATCTGTTTACTTGAATTCACAGACCGGAAGAATATTGAAAAGCAGTTTAAATCTCTGTCTAAAGTGCTGAATGCTGAAATAGTAGAAAAGGAACATCCCCATTTCATACGGCTGGAGAAAGAACTTAAAGAATATTTTGAAGGAAAGAGGCAACGTTTTGATGTTCCATTATTCACCACAGGAACGGAATTTCAGGAAAAAGTATGGCAGCTCCTCTGTGAAATTCCAATGGGAGAAATAAGAACCTATAAACAGCAATCCGAATTTTTAGGAAATCCGAAGGCCATCCGTGCAGTAGGAACAGCCAATGGTATTAATAAAATTGCCATTTTAATTCCGTGTCACCGTGTGATTGGCTCCAATGGGGAGCTGGTAGGCTATGCGGGTGGAATCTGGAGAAAACAGAAATTATTGGAACTGGAGAAAGCTATTTTGTTTTAAGAATAAAAGAATAAAGAATAAAGAATAAAGAATAAAGGGGGATATTAATATTGGTATTTTCTGCTTAACACTTTCAAAATCATATATTTTCCGTACTTCAAAAATACCTGTCCATTTTTCGGTTGCATACCGCCTGTCAATGTTGATACATTTGAAGAAAAATAATAATGATCAGTTTTAAAGATTTACATCAGGGTGAAGAACCTTTATTATTAGGCAATGTATGGAATGTACAAAGTGCCAGGATATACGAGAAATTGGGCTATAAAGCACTGGCGACCTCAAGCTCGGCTGTGGCTCTTAGCTTAGGGTACGAGGATGGGGAGGAGATGAGCTTCGAAGAGTATTTTTATATTATTAAAAGAATCAAAGAATCCGTTTCTATTCCTCTATCTGTGGATCTTGAATCCGGATACGGAAATACAGCCGGGATTGTTACCTCTAACATACTAAGGCTTTTGGATATAGGAATTGCAGGAATTAACCTGGAAGATACGTATGTTGTGGATGGTATAAGACAGCTTTTGGATAGAGAGGCATTTGCTGAAAAACTGAAAGATATTTTCTCAACACTGAAAGAAAGAAAAGATGATGTTTTTATCAATATAAGAACTGATCCCTTTTTATTGGGAATGGAAAATGCATTGGAAGAAACTTTAAAGAGAGTGAAGCTCTTCGAAGAGCTTAAGGCTGACGGAGTTTTTGTACCATGCATAAGTGATGAAAATGATATAAAAACAGTGGTAAGCGCTACCCGGCTTCCTTTAAATGTTATGGCAGTACCGGGACTTCCGGATTTTAGTGTCCTTAAAAAGTTGGGAGTAAGAAGAATGACTTCCGGTGCTTTTTTAAACAGATACATTTACAAACAACTGGAAGTAATGAGTGAAGATATTACGAATAATAAAAGTTTTACCTCTCTTTTTGCTTAATCATGGAAATAAGTGACCAAATAATGTATGAAGCTTCTTTTAATAAAGACTCTTCATTTGAAGGAATCTTCTGGATGGCGGTAAAGACCACTGGAATTTTCTGTCGACCAACCTGTACGGCACGTAAACCTAAATTTGAAAATGTAGAGTTTTTTTCCAATACAAAAGACCCTATATTAAAGGGATACCGTCCTTGTAAAGTATGTAAACCCCTGGAAAATCCTGATGTAACCCCTGAGCATATAAAAAAACTATTACAGGAAATTGCTGAAGATCCCTCGTTGAAACTTAAAGATTATGATCTGGTAAAAAGAGGGCTGGAGCCTGCAACAGTTCGCCGGTGGTTTTTGAAACACCATGGAATTACTTTTCACACCTTTCAAAGAATGTCCAAGCTGAATACCGCATTTAAAAAACTTCAACAGGGGGAATCAGTTACAGAAGTGGCGTTTGAAACAGGGTATGAGAGTCTTAGCGGTTTCAATGAAAGCTTTAAAAATATTTTCGGAGTATCTCCTAAAAATAACAGAATAGAAAAGATTATTGATCTTAAAAGAATTGAAACAATGCTGGGAACTATGATCGCCTGTGCTGATGAGAATGGAATCTGCCTCCTGGAGTTTTCTGATAGAAAAGCACTTCCCACAGAGCTGAAAAGTATTTCCAAAGATCTTAATGCCAATATTGTACAGGGAGAAAATCCTCATTTTATCACCCTGGAAAAAGAACTTTCGGAATATTTTGAAGGAAGAAGAACCACATTTACAGTTCCTCTTTCTCCGGTCGGGACGTCTTTTCAGAAGCAGGTATGGGATATCCTTCAGGCCATTCCTTATGGAACGACAAGGAGTTATCAGGACCAGGCCGATATTTTGGGAAATCCTAAGTCTGTGAGGGCTGTAGCCAATGCCAATGGTTTTAATAAAATATCCATTATCATACCCTGTCACCGTGTAATTGGAAGCAATGGTCAATTAACGGGCTATGGTGGCGGAATCTGGAGAAAACAAAAATTATTGGAATTAGAGAAAGCTATTTTGTTTTGATTTTTGTAATTTTAAGCAAAAATTTACACGTGAAAAAGTTATTAGTTGCACTTTGCATCTCTGTTTCAGCATTCAGTTTTGCACAGGATTATTCCGTACCGGCAGCAAGTCCGCGTCAGAAGGTAGAACAGCAGTTTTCAATGTCTAAGATCTCTATCGACTACGGAAGACCGGGAGTGAAAGGACGTAAGATCTTCGGAGAATTGGTTCCTTACGGTCAGGTTTGGAGAGCAGGAGCTAACTCGTCTACAAAAATTACATTCGGACAGGCCGTTAATTTTGGTGGAAAAACAGTTCCGGCAGGAACTTACGGATTGTTCATCGTTCCTACAGAAAAAGAGTGGAAAGTAATCTTAAATAAGGATTTCCAACAGTGGGGCGCCTATACTTACGATCCTAAACAGGATGTAGTAGATGTTACCGTACCTGTGAATAAATTAGCAGATAAACAGGAGTGGTTTGAAATTACCCTGAATCCTACAGATGAAAACTCAGGAAATTTGGTGATCAAATGGGATATGGCTCAGGCAGAAGTTCCATTGAAGCCATCTAAGCTGGATACCGTGATTAAGATTTCTGATAAACTGAAGGAAATCAAGAAAATAGAATCAGACTCTACTAAAAAAAGCTAAGCTATGAATTTTTCTGTTCAGCCTGTTTTAGAGAATGAAGAACTTCAATTAATCCCCTTACAGCAAGGGGATTTTGAATCTTTATATGAAGTAGCTTCCGATCCTAAAGTTTGGGAGCAGCACCCCAACAAAGACCGGTACCGAAGAGAAGTTTTTGAAAGCTTTTTTCTTGGGGCTATGGAAAGTAAGGGTGCTTTTAAAATCATTGAAAAAGCTACCGGAGATGTGTTGGGAAGCAGCCGCTACTACAACTTTGATGAAAATGACAGTCATATTTTTGTAGGATATACTTTCTATGGAACAAAATCTTGGGGAAAAGGAATCAATCCGCAGGTTAAAAAACTGATGCTTGATTATATTTTCCAATATGTAGATAAAGTTCATTTCCATATTGGAAAAGAAAATTTCCGTTCACAAAAGGCATTAGAAAAACTTGGTGGTAATAAAATAGCAGAAGAGGAAGTTGCCTACTTTGCTGAGCCTACAAGAACCAACTTTGTATACGAAATCAAAAAAGAAGATTGGGCATGAAAAAATATAAAATCCAGCAATCGCCATTTATAGTTCCTACTACGGATGGAAAGCTGATTGAAGAGCACTGGGGAAACTCAACCGGAAATTCTAATGTTTCCATTGCTCATATGGTGGCACCTCCGGATTGGAGTGAGCCTCATCAGACTCCGGAGTTTGATGAATTTACCTATATTATTTCAGGAAAGAAACAATTTGAAATTGATGGTGAAATTGTAGAACTGGAAAAAGGGCAAAGCATTCTTATCGAAAAAGGAGCAAGAATACGCTACAGCAATCCCTTTTCAGAACCTTGTGAATATCTGGCTATTTGCCTTCCTGCATTTTCTATGGAACTGGTCAATAGGGAAGTGGAAGGAGTAGATTAGAATAGTATATACTTAAAATCCAACAAAGCAATCTCAATTTTGAGATTGCTTTGTTTATTTAAATGCCTATTAATACTGGATTTTTCACAATATTCATGCTTGTTATTTCCAATTATTTTGTAAGTTCGCGGACTTAAAAAAATAATAACTATTTAAAATATATGAAAAACAATTTATCAATTGTATTATTAATGGGTATTGCCCTTTCTACCACTTCATGTGCAAGTATGTTTACCGGTACTAAAGATAAAATTACTTTCAATTCCAGTCCTGAAGGAGCTAAAGTATTCCATAAAGGTGTAGAAAAATGTATTACTCCGTGTACTGCTGAAATCTCAAGAGCATTGAGTAAGCAGACCGTAACATTTGAAAAAGAAGGTTTTAATACTAAGGAGGTAAAACTAACGAAAACTTTTAACCCGGTCACTTTGCTGAATATCCTTTTTGGAGGGGCTATAGGGGTTGGAATCGATGCGGCAACAGGTTCTTTGACCAAATATTCTCCTAAAAAATATGACGTTGAGCTGGAAGCTCAATCCACTGAGTTAAAATAAAAATACCAAAAAGGCAAATTCGCTTGCGAATTTGCCTTTTATATTGATCTTATAGAATCTCCAGCTTAGGGTTTATTTCAGAATCTCTTTCAGAAACATCAGTGTGTGATTCCAGGCTCTTTTGGCCATTATTTCATTGTAATCCGGGGATTTAGGATCTGTAAAAGTATGTTTTGAATGGGCATAAGTGATGATCTGCCAATCGGCATTTCCTTCGTTCATTTCTTTGATCAGGTTATTATAATCATCGGGTGTTACACTTCTATCATCTGCCGGATTTTCTACCAGAATTTTAGCCGTTAGCTTTTCATTTTTTCTGGTCTGATCTCTTCCCAAACTTCCATGAATAGAAACAGCTCCTGCAACAGGTAAATTACCTCTGGCTGCTTCTAAAGCTCCTGTTCCTCCAAAACAATAGCCAATCACCGCTGTCTTGTCGGAAATAGCTCCGTTTTTCTTCAACTGATCCAGCGCCAATTCAATTCGTTTTTGATATTCCTTATAGTTCTGTTTGTAATATCCTGAGCTTTTAGCAGCAGCGTCGTTGTCAGCAGGAATCTTTCCTTCACCATAAATATCAGCGATGAAAGCAATGTATCCCTGTTTCTCAAGTTCTAAAGCTGCTGTTTTAGCTTCTTCATCAATACCTTTCCAGGCCGGAAGAATTAAAACTCCGGGAAGTCTTTTTCCTGCATTGGAAGTGATTAAACCATTCAGTTTTTGGGAACCGTCCTGATAGGAAACGGTTTTAAGTTTTTGACTGAAAAGTGTTCCTGAAGCCATAACCAATGTGGTTAATAAGATTGAACGTATCATATTTTTTTATTTTGTTATTGACCAATATATTCTGGATTTTATTTCTTTATGTTTATTTCCATGTTGGGCAGCCATTCCAATTGGGAATTCCGGGAGCATTAGGACATGCGTCATCTTTATCAGGGATTCCATTCTGGTCTGTATCCAGCCATATGCATCCATTATTTTCTACAGTACCTTCTTCATTCGGGCATTTATCGAGATAAAATAAAATGCTGTCTTTATCTTCGTCTCAGAGGTATCTTTTTTATCCTCAATGTTCTGAGCCTGGAAAAATGAGCCTGTGAAGATCAGTAAAAGATAAAATATTTTCATATCAATAAAAAATCCTCAACTAAATTACTTAAAATAACTTAATTGAGGAGATTTATATTTTATGCTGAAATACCTTATATTTTAACCCCTAAACCTGCAAGTTCCAGTTCCAGATTGGTTTCCGGACTTACATGAATGGTCATAAAACCTAAGGTTTTTGCCATTTCGATGTTCTTAGAATTATCATCAATGAAAACTGATTCTTCTGCATGAATGTTATACCTTTCCAATAAAACATGCCATATTTTAGGATCCGGTTTAATCAGTTTTTCCGTTCCGGAAACCACAATTTTTCCCTCAAAAATTTGAAAGAAATCATAGTTTTCCAATGCGTAAGGAAAAGTTTCTTCAGACCAGTTGGTCAGTCCGAAAAGTTGATAGTCCGTATTCTTGAGCTTTCTCAGTATTTCTACGTTCTGAGGGATATCACTCTTCAGCATGACTGTCCAGTTATCATAAAATGCTCTGATTTCTTTTTCCCATTCCGGAAATTTCTTTACCTGGATTTCTGTTCCTTCAGAAAGACTTCTTCCGCGGTCCTGTTCGATATTCCACTCGTCCTGAGCGATGTTTTCAAGGAAATATTCCATTTTTTCATCGTCTTTGAAATAGTCTTTGAAGAAATACCTGGGATTCCAATCCATCAGTACGCCTCCGAAATCGAATATGATGTTTTTTATTTTCATATGAATTAATAGTGTTGTGAACCACCCCGTCCAAAATTCTTTGAATTTTCGGCATCCCTCCAGAAAGAGGAGACTCTCATGACTGCAGCTGTAATATTCGTGAGATGGGAGTGGTATTATTGTTTTTTATTCATTATTGGTATCAATCTTAGCTTTTGTCTATTCCGGTTTATAAAACCTATACTGCCCGTCTTCATAATAGGCATTGATATGCTGAAGTCCATTGGTCAGGATAATTTCTTTGGCTCCAATAACGGAATTGTACCGGGCAGTTTGCTCAAATGTTTTTTCCGTCAGTTTGATATGAGGAGCCTTACATTCTATTAAGATAACAGGTTCCGTTTTTTCTGTAATAAGAAGGTCAATTCTCTTCGTCAGGCCATTTAAAACGATCTTTTTTTCTGTAATAAGGGCCGATGCAGAATAGGCTTTTACGGTGAGGTAATAATGTACCCAGTGCTGTCTTACCCATTCTTCAGGAGTAAGGAGAAGATAAGTTTTACGAATCAAATCATAAATAAAAAACTTATCTTTGTCTTTCTTGAATTTAAAATCAAAAGTTTCCTGAAAATTCAGTTTTGGAAGTTCCATTAATAAGATGAAAGAATTAGATTTAATCCTCAAAAATATTAAAAATAAAGAAGTTTTACCTATTTATTTTTTCCACGGAGAAGAAGCCTACTTTATTGATGTTGCTGTAAAAGCCCTTGAGCACAACTTTTTGGAGGAAGATGAAAAAGCTTTCAACCAAACGGTTACTTATGGAAAAGATACTTCTTACCAGGAGGTTCTTTCCTTGGCTAGGCAGTTTCCGATGATGGGAGATAAACAGGTGATCATCGTTAAAGAAGCTCAGGATCTGAAATTAAATGAAGATGAAAACAGAATTCTGGAATCATATGTTGAGAATCCGATACCTTCTACCGTATTGGTTTTCGCTCATAAACATAAGAAACTGGACAGCCGGAAAAAAGCGGCTAAAGCTTTAGATAAAGCCAATGCTCTTTTCCTCAGTGAATCGGTAAAGGAAAATAATCTTCCGAAATGGATTGCAGATGAGTGTACAAAACTTAAAATAAAAACAGCTCCCAATATTTCGCATCTTCTGGCTGAATATCTGGGAAATGATCTTTCCAGAATTGCCAACGAGCTGAATAAATTAAAGATCATCCTTAAAGAAGGGGAAGTACTGGACGGGACAATTGTTGAAAACCATATTGGAATAAGTAAAGAATACAATGTTTTTGAACTTCAGAAGGCGTTAGGAACAAAAAATGCCAATGCAGCCTTTAAAATTGCCCATTTTATGGGGAAGAATCCCAAGAATAACCCTTTCGTAATGCTGCTTGCAAGCCTTTATAATTATTTTTCTAACGTTATTATCTATCAGACCATGGCTGGACAGCCTCCGCAAACTATTGCTTCACAAATGGGGGTAAACCCGTATTTTGTTAAAGATTATGCGGAGAGTGCCAGGTTATATCCTTTAAAACATGCCACAAGAGTAATCTCTATTTTACGAGAGTTTGATATGAAAGGAAAAGGTCTTGGTGCTGTGAATATGGGAGAAGCAGAACTCATTAAGGAACTGGTGTATAAGATCATTAATGTAGATAAAATTAAGATGAAAGTCTAAGTTTTAAGAAGTAGGGATATTGGGATGTTACAGGGTATTTTTTGATTTTAAAATGTATGAATCGATGAGGAAATTTATTTTTCTTGCTCTATTACCTGTATTTTTCCTGAGCTGTACAGCAAAGAAGGCTGAAAGCCAAGTCGTAAAGGGAGACCACTATGAATTAAAAAAATCAGACAATCAAAAAGCTGTTCTGGTTTTATTTCCTTGTTTTCCCTGTGATATTGAGCATACAAAGACTGAAGCAGGCTTCCTGAAAAATATAGAACAAGAAGGAATTACAACATTACTTTTAGACTATAATCAAAGACTCTTTTTAACGGACGCCGAAAAGGAAGAATACTCAAAAACTTTACTTTCTATATTGGATCAACATGACGTTGATAAGAATAATGTTTTTATCGGGGGCTTTTCCAGTGGAGGGAATGTCGCATTTTTACTCTCCAGTTATTTAATAAAAAGTAATAATTCTATTCAGCCCAAAGGTATGTTCGTAATAGATTCTCCTATTGATTTGGAAAAGCTGTATGATAATGCCCAAAAGGATGTTTTAGCTAATATAGATGCTGATGCAGTAGAAGAAGGGAAATTTCTGATGGCACTTTTTGAAAAAGAACTGGGTAAACCATCTGAAAATCAGGAAAAATATAAAATAGCTTCACCTTATTTGATGTCCTCTCCTTCAATTGAAAATATTCAATATGTAAAAGGGATTAAAACAAGGTTCTACTGTGAACCGGACCTGGAATGGCAACAGCAAAACAAAGGCAGAAAATGGGAAAACCTTAATGCTTTTGCCCTGAAAAAAGCTAATGAGTCCTTACTCAATCTCGGAAGTGAAAAGTCAGAATATATAGAAACCAAAAACCGTGGAATAAGAGCTAACGGAAAAAAACATCCTCATTCCTGGAATCTTGTGGAACGTGGAGAACTGGTGAGATGGATGCTGCCATGAGTTGGAAATAGAAAGTTGAAAAATAGGTACCAGACATTCTGTATTTTAATTTTGCACTATCAACTATCAACTATCAACTATCAACTATCAACTATCAATTGACAGCCGATATATCTGTTATTGACAAGTATCATTAAAATAACTTTAAAAAGACCATAAAAATTCCGAAATTAGCAGTCTTAATTTAATTAAATCTTTTCGAACAAGTAAATTATGGAGCAAAACATTTTAGATTGTGTGATCGTTGGATCTGGGCCTTCTGGCTTCACCGCTGCTATATATGCAGCAAGAGCAGACTTGAAACCTGAATTGTATACAGGTTTGGAGCCGGGCGGACAATTAACAACCACTACAGAAGTTGATAACTTTCCAGGGTATCCAGCCGGGATTACAGGTCCTGAAATGATGATGGATCTGCAAAAACAGGCAGAAAGATTTGATACCAAAGTTCATTATGAAATGATCACTAAGGCTGAGTTTTCTAAGGAAGTAGGCGGTGTTCACAAATTATATGCAGGAAACAAAGAAATTCTTGCCAAAACAGTAATCATCTCTACAGGAGCTACCGCAAAATATTTAGGTCTTGATGACGAGAAAAAATATGCAGGAGGTGGAGTTTCCGCTTGTGCTACATGTGACGGATTCTTCTACAGAGGAAAAGACGTAGTAGTAGTAGGAGCAGGAGATACAGCAGCTGAAGAAGCGACTTACCTTGCCAAATTATGTAAAAAGGTAACTTTATTGGTGAGAAAAGATGTTTTCAGAGCTTCAAAAGCAATGGTTCACAGAGTAGAGAACACTCCGAATATCGAAGTGAAGTTCCACCATGAGTTAATCGGGATTGAAGGAGAAAACAGTTTGGTAGAAAGAGCTGTAATCATTAATAACCAGACTCAGGAAACTTCTAAAGTTGAGGTTGAAGGAATCTTCATCGCGATTGGTCACAAACCGAATACAGATATCTTTGTAGGCCAGATAGATCTTGATGAAAACGGGTATATTGTTACTGAAAAAGGTTCTTCAAGAACGAATCTTCCAGGAGTATTTGCTGCAGGAGATGTTCAGGACCATATCTACAGACAGGCTATTACCGCTGCAGGAAGTGGATGTATGTCTGCAATGGATGCAGAGAAATATCTAGCTGAGTTACATTAATAGTATTCAGTTTATAAAATACAAAGCGTACCATCAGGTGCGCTTTTTTATTTATATATGGATTTTTCAATATAGAAAGTGTAAAATAATACAGTGTTTATATTGCTTGTTGGAATATCGCAAAGGCGCAAAGTTTTTAATTTTTATGTACGATTTAAGGCGCAAGAAAATCAGAGATTTTCAGCAAGTGATTGTTTATATTATTTAGCTTATAAAATACAACGTGTGCCTGATGGTGCGCTTTTTTTATTTATATATGGATTTTTCAATATAGAAAGTGTAAAATAATACAGTGTTTATATTGTTTGTTGGAATATCGCAAAGGCGCAAAGTTTTTAATTTTTATGTACGATTTAAGGCGCAAGAAAATCAGAGATTTTCAGCAAGTGATTGTTTATATTATTTAGCTTATAAAATACAAAGTGTGCCTGATGGTGAGCTTTTTTTTGTTTATATATGGATTTTTCAATGTAGAAAGTGTAAAATAATACAGTGTTTATATTGTTTGTTGGAATATCGCAAAGGCGCAAAGTTTTTAATTTTTATGTACGATTTAAGGCACAAGTTACAGGAAGGATATAGCATTACCAATTGTAGCTGAGATATAATCTTTGCGCCTTTGTGCATCCTAATAATCACTTTGTAATTAATATCAAAAAATCAATTGAATAATGAAATAGGTAATAAAAACATTGATATATTTGTGAAATTGCAAAACGACCTGAGTTTGCATTCTATTGAATAGCACTTAACAAAACGAATAAAAATGAAAAGAGTAACAGCCATCGGAGGAATCTTCTTTAAATGTAAAGAACCGGAACAAGTAAACGAATGGTATAAGACCCATCTGGGATTGGAAACGAGCCCTTACGGAACCAAATTCGACTGGAAAGAAGTGGATTCGGATAAGAAAGGGTATACGCTATGGAGCCCTTTTAAAGAGTCTACCCAATATTTTGAGCCCTCAACAAAAGAATTTATGATCAATTACCATGTAGAAAATATTGAAGCATTGGTAGAAGAGCTGAAAAAAGAAGGGGTAACTGTTCTGGATGAGGTGGCCACCTATGAATATGGAAAATTTGTACACATCCTGGATCCTGAAGGAAATAAAATTGAATTGTTCGAACCGGCAGGGGAGTAGCCTTTTCTGATTTATCATTCCGTAGGAATCCCGTTTGATTGATTAGGATTTTGAGATTGATGCTGTTTTATTGGCAAATTACATATTAAAAGGGTGATGATTCCCCTCCTCTGGAGGGGTGGCGAAAATTCAAGGAATTTTTGACGGGGTGGTTTTCCTGATCTTATATGGCTTCTTTTATTTTTTATATTCTAAATAGGTTTGTTGAATAGAAAGCCATTACGTATATTGGGTTGTTAGGTGAAATTTCACGAAAAAATCGTTGTAGAAAGATAATGCAGGAAATCTTTAAAACATTCAGACCAACAAGTTCTATTGTCAGAAAATATGTTGATTATTATTATCTGGATATTAAAACGGACAATATCAGTAATGAGTTTAAATGTTTTCCGCACTTCAATAATGTAATCTCTCTTTACCAATCCCATATCCGATTAGAAAGCGGAGAGATGGTTTATGATGAAACGGCAAAACCATTTCAGATTTTTACGCCCATCCGGGACAAAGTTCTTCATGTAAAACAATCCGGGAAAGTATATAGAGTTGTAATTGTATTTCAGCCTTTGGGTATTCAGCAATTTTATAAAAATTTAGATTTTTCGGATTATATTACAGATTATGAATTTTTTACTCAGAATGAATTAAGCGACATTTTCTCAACAATAGAAACTGATCTGTCTGAAAATCTGTTGGATAGCTTTCTTGAGAAAAGATTCAAAGAATTTGAGAATACCATTCTTGAAAAATCCATTCATTACATTTTCAATAATTACGAAGACTTCTCAGTCACGGAAGTTTCCAGAATAATAGGGACAAGCCGACAACATATAAACCGGGTTTTTCAGGCTCATTTAGGGGTTTCCGTTAAAAAATTCCACGAAATTGTTCTATTCAGGCAAACGATAAATAAGAAACTTTTTGAGAACCCTGATACTAATTTTACAGAGCTTGCTCACGAATTTAATTTTAATGATCAGTCTCATTTCAATAAGACGTACAAAAATCTCACTGAAAATTCTCCAAAATATTTTTTTTCAAAAGGAACTGTATTAGGACATGAAGATACTTTTTGGCATTTGATGCCTTAATTGGTCATGTTCCATTTTTACAAGTTTTTCTGATGCATAATTTTTAGCTTTGCTTCATAAATTGTATCGATGAAATATTGTATAATGCTGCTTTTGATCTTCCTGGGGTCTTTTGTACAAGCACAGGAAAATTACTCTACATTAACGCGAAAGGCTTCAGAGCTACTGGAGGAAGCTAAAGGTGAAATTGGCTACAGGAAATCTCTTGATCTGTATGAAGAGGCATTCAGAAAATATCCTGAAAAAATTGACAGCGAAGGACTGTATAACGCTTCTCTTCTGGCTTCAA
The DNA here is from genome assembly GCF_016756935.1 of Chryseobacterium sp. KMC2. NCBI lineage: Bacteria > Pseudomonadati > Bacteroidota > Flavobacteriia > Flavobacteriales > Weeksellaceae > Chryseobacterium > Chryseobacterium sp. KMC2. Next base: position 43,223 of record NZ_JAESIT010000001.1, on the reverse strand, counting down.
AATTAAAAAGTAATGATAAAGCATTCCAATATCTTACACCGCTTTCGTCGATAAAAAGCAGTGGATATAGTTTTCCCGGTTGGAATTACATCCTGGAAGATAATGCTGAACATGAGTACGAAAATTTGCTGTCAGATCCAAGATGGCATACGTTGAAGCAACAGGCCGTCAAATACAAGGCTCAGTTTTATAATGAGTTGCAGGAAAAGGAGAATGAGTTTTATAGCGTTAATAAAAATACACTGAAGGAAATTGAAAACCCTGAGCTGTTGTACCGGGAAATCAAAAAGATCAATCCTTACCAACCGAAAAAGGACCGTGATTATTCTATTGGATTCAAAATAAACGACTCTGCCAAAACTTCATTTTTTATTCATTTACCGCAAAATTATAATCCTCAAAAGAAATATACCTTGGTCTTTTTTCTTCATGGAGCCGTAAGAAATAATGAGTTGGCAGACTATCAGATGGCAGAATGGAATTTAGGGGGCTGGAATAGGTTTTATAGAAAATATGCGGATCAAAACGATGTGATTCTGGCTTTTCCAAGAGGGAGTAAACAGTACAACTGGATGTTGTCTGATAATGGTTTTTTTATGATTCCTGAAATGCTTAAACATATTAAAAAGACCCTTAATATTGATGATAACAAAGTTTTTATTTCAGGACATTCGAATGGGGCAACAGGCTCTTTTTCTTATCTGATGAAACAGCCCACGCAGTTTGCCGGATTTTACGGATTTAATACCTACCCTAAAGTGTTCACGGGAGGAACTTTTGTAGAGAATATTAAGAACCGGTCGTTTATCAATTTTTCAACAGATAAAGATTATTACTATCCACCCAATGCAAATGATGACTTTACAAAAATGATGAACGGAATACATGCTGATTATAAGGAATACCGCTACAATGGATTTCCCCATTGGTTTCCTCAATTTGATGAATCGGAACCTGCATATCAGATTCTCTTTAAAGACCTGACTACCCGGAAAAGGAATCCTTTTCCCAAAGAAATTTCATGGGAGTTTGATGACGAAAAATATGGAAGTATTGATTGGATTTCCAATATAAAATTAGATACTTTAAGCATAAAAGATCATGAAAGGAAAGAGTTGAACTTTAAAATCAATACATGGCTGGCTTATGATGATCATGATAGTTTGATTGTGAAAAAGGTTGATAAAAATGCATTTGACTTTCCCAGGAAATCAGGTAGAATAAAAGCGGAGTATCACAATAATGTTTTCAGGATTGAAACATCGAATGTAAAATCCTTTTCGATTAATATTTCTCCTGAAGCTGTCAATCTCAAAGATAAAATAAAAATTTACATCAATGGGAAGCTGTATTTTACCGGGATAATAAAATATAACCGGGAGTTTATGTTGAAGAATTTTGAAGATAATAAAGACCGGGAACAGGTTTGGATCAATGATATTGATGTGAAAGTATAAAGTCTGATTGATCTTCTGCAACATAAAAAACGGCTTCTCAAAGAAGCCGTTTCCGCTTATTTATATGCGAAAAGTGATTAGTCTAAAATATAGATCTTCTTTTCTTTAAGATTAAAACCCAGCTTTTTGCCCAGCCAGTTGATACTTGTTTTACCTTCGTAAATCAATCCTTCCACAAAAAGCACATTAGGTTTATCCACCTTTACAAATGAATTGGAAACAGCATCTACACTTCCTTTGTAAAACTTATTGATGATTGCAGGATCAAATTCGCTCTTCTTTTCAATTAGCTGCAGGCTTTCTTTTTTTATGCCTAAAGTCCCCATCAAACGATCGCTCAGCCAAAATGAATCATTACCGGCTCCGGAGTCTAAAAGAACATTGATCCGATATGTATTGTTCAAAAGTACATAGGTGCTAATGTCCAGTGACTGATCAGCATTGGTAGAAAGCTGGATATCCAATACTTTATTACCGCTTAATTTTTCCTTCGGGAATATAAGCTCTTTGTTTGTATAATCTATAATGAATTCCGTATCATAAAACATGGGCAGAGAAAGTAAACCGTCAATTCCCTTTATTTCCATGTCATGAGTGGCATACCAGGTATCTTTAAATTTTTTACCGTTAACAATAACCTCTTTTGATTTGAATAGTGGGACTGTCATTTTTTCACCCGTAGCGCGAAAAGCAGTTAAGAAATTATAAGACTCTTTTGGGGCTAAGTTTTTGGAAAAGTTTCCCAAAAACAGATTAATTCCTCCTCCGGTATCAAAAATGAAATTTCCTTTCTTACCTTCCACTTCAGCCTGTACAAGAAGATGTCCGGAAGGTAATATGTTGAGAGGCGTTTTTTGTGCTAAGACAACAGCCGAGTATAGAAATACGGATGCGGTAAGAACCGATTTTTTAATAAATGATTGATTAAACATCTGAAAATAGGGTTATTGTTTTTAAGTTCTGCTTTCATAAATATATGAATTCTGCAAATATAATATATTCTTCCAGCAAAGCTATAATAAACCCATAAGTACATTTTCAGTTCTGTGTACTGACTTTTCAAGGGATCCGGATCGGTAATCAGACTGCTGACTTCCTGTTTTTATTCACCTGCCAAAATAATGATGATAAAGAGTAAAAATACTTCCTACCTAAAGTAAAATACTTAGATTTGGATTTCAAATTTTAAAATATAACTATGGACAAAAAGATTATAAAAATTACCCACGTCACAGGGACGTATATTATTAAGATTGCCGAAGGAAGACTTAATGAAATGAAAGCCCAGCTGGATAAATGCCTAAATGATGAACAGGCAGCGATTGTCGTGAAGGGGGAAGATGGAGATCAGTTTGTATATCCGTCGGATTTTATCAAGAATAGTTTCATCGCCATCGTAGACCGTGAATAGGGTGGGGCACTCTATACAAAATAAGGTCCGAAAATCGTTTTAGGGACTATGTTTTTAGTGGTAGAATGTAAGGAATGGGAATTTATAGATACAGGGAGTGAAAATAATTCACCTGATTTTAAGCTTCTTATTCATTTTTGCTATAATTTGTACAGTAAAAGTTTTGCAGAAATTAAAAATCGTTCTATATTTGCACCACTGAAAACAACGGTATAGCCGGGGTTTAAGGAGAGATGGCAGAGTGGTCGATTGCGATAGTCTTGAAAACTATTGACTGTAACAGGTCCGGGGGTTCGAATCCCTCTCTCTCCGCCAGTTGGGAAACCAAAATAAGCTAAAACGCTGTAAACATTGATGTTTACAGCGTTTTTTTGTTTTAGCGCTAGTATCAAAAAAATCAAAAAAAGGTCATATTTAAAGTGACCTATCATGAAAATTTGAAATAGGTCACTAAAAATTCAGGAAAACCCGACCCATAGGCAGTGTAACGATTGAACATCTTGCAAAAAGTGGTAACAAAAAGTAAATTATTAAACAATTAAAGTTATCACACAATGAACAAAACATTCAACCTGTTATTCTTTATAAAAAAGAATAAAATCAGAACAAACGGAACTGCTCCTATCTACTTACGAATACCGATAAACGGCAAGGCTGCAGAGATTGCGGCTAAAAGGTATATAGCCCCAAAGAAATGGGATAATAGATGACAGAAAGCTGTAGGTAATAGTCAAGAAGCCAAAATACTGAACTCTTACCTTAAAACTTTGGAACAACAAGTTTACGATTTTCATTACCTGATACTCAAAGAAGAAGACTTAGTAACCGCAGAAAGTTTAAAATCTAAACTGCTTGGGACTGACATTTCCACAAGAATGCTCATCCCTATTTTTCAGGATCACAATGATAAAGTAGAAGCATTAATAGGTCAGGATTTTGCTACCGGTACATTGGAGTTAACGGTAAATATCTACAGAGGATTTAATTTGAATTAGAAGCTGTTGCTTCTTTTTTTATCTCACTCAAAACCATAATCCTCTGTCCAAATCTGATTGAAGTTTTTTATAAAATCTATTTAAATTCTTCTTAGAAGAATTGCTTCAACTATATTTATCTCAATTTTATCTGCGTTGCTAAATTGTGTCATTTAAAATAATGAATCCGAATGCTTAAAATATTTCTAGCTATTAAATTGATTAAAAGTCTTTTGTTTAATACAAGCAATTATAGGTTTTTTGAAAATATTAGCGAAGTTAATACGGTGATAGATAATTATTCTTTTTTCTTTATCAGAAAAGGCATGAAACAAGAATATTTTTTTCAAAGTAGTCTCATCTTGATTTCCGACGTGTTTTATTATTTGACTTATTGTAGATCTTAATGTTTTGTTGGTATAATAAATTACTCAACATTTTTTCTTTATTTCCAAGTAAAGTCATATTTAAGCATGATGGCTTTTAGAAAAAGGTCTAACCTTTCACCAGGATTTAAATTATTCAATTCTTTACATTAAGTACACTAATCATATTTTAGAATTTTTATTTTCTATTTATCAAAGCTTCATAAATTACATACCTCAAATATTCTGAAGCTTCTATATCTTCATTCGCTAATATTTGAATATTATTAAAAAGATTTAAAAGATCAATAATATTTTTAGTTGTAGTCGCTGTTAATTCATTCATAATAGATGCTTTAAATTTTCTGATATCCTCATTCTTAGCATTATCAATCTTTCGGCGCACAAGAAATTTTATTTGCTCTGTATTCTTAATATTTTTTATCGCTTTTATATCTTCGTAAAGTTCGTTATGGACCTTATCTACATTTTCAAAGTCAGTTAAGCTCTTTAGTCCATTTGTTGGTTTTTGATTGTGTTTGATAGCTAAAATTTTAGACTTTATGTCTTTTGGTTTAATATAAATTTCATTTTTTTTCTTTTGGGCATCGTAACTAATTGTACAGACTCCTGAAAAACGTAAGGCTTCTCTTTTAATTTCATCATTTGAAATTTCAACGATATTTTTCACAAACCCAATTCCTTCAAGTTCTTTTTCACCTGTTGTATCAAAAAACATTCTGATATTTGATTCATTGTATTCACACAATTTAAGAGAATAAGCAACGCCGGAAGATTTAATTTCTTTGTAAAGTGTTAATAGTGCTATAACGACCGCAATGGAATTGTTGTAATCAAAATAATTGTCAGTTGAGACTATCGCACGCAAATAATAATTATTATTAGGTTTATAATGTATTAATCTATATTTTTTGTCTTTTATCTTCTCCTCTTTTAGTAATTCAAGATTTGTTTCTACAATTTTCTTAAATCCATTATCGATAAGCTTTTTTGCATATTTATCCATGCTGAACAAGTTGCCAAAGAAATCACGTTGAGCAGAATATTTTGGATATGTTTTCAGAGTGGTCTTACCTCCGAAGTTCTCTCTGTCAGTAATATTATTAAAATTGATAGTGAAAGTATTATCCGAATAGAAAGTGATGTTGTTAAGAGTTGAAATTAAATCTTTTTTGATATAATTTTTGTTTTGAGCAATTTGAGAATTTACAAGTGTTTGAGCTCCTGTTATTGGAATAAACTCATCTTGTTCAAATTGTTTGTTTAAGGTTTCTTTGATTTGATTTGCAGTTTGATCTGTTGAAATTAATAATTTGAAAAGATCTGAAATCAAAATTCCAGTATCTGATTTTGGAATATCTAGTTTTAAAATAGAGCGTTTTTTTGTTTCCATTGATAGGACTTTTTTTATTATTTATTAATGAGCGGTATAGTGCAAAATTTTAATAATCAAATGTATATAACAAAGTTGTCTTTTTATTACGGTTTTCCGTAAATAGCAAAAATAAAGACCATTTTAAAATTCACTATCAGTATTTTTACTGAATTTAATTCAGACTGTTAAATAATAAAGAAAATTGAAATTAGGTTGAGAGAAAAAGGATTTACTTAATCCTGAAGACAGATTGGAAAAATAGGAATAGTAGTTTAAAGTTGAATTAAAAAAAGAAGCAAAGTAATTAAACTCTGCTTCTAATTTCTGTGTTGACCAGGTAAAGATCTGCAATGTTGGATTACATTTTCTAAACGGCCTAAGCGCATTCTAGTATAAGCTCTCACGAACACTGGTTTTCCACCAGCACATTGTACACATGGTGTCATAATAAAAGGGTTTTAAGTTAATAATTATAACATCGAACCCTTATGACTTGTCTACATTTACAAATATATTTTTATTTTACCACTTACCAAATAGATTAGAAGATATTTCTATTTCAAATTTTTGGTTTCCTGATATAAATTAAGTAAATGATAAACGGACATATCTATTAATGGCTCATACATAAATGAATTTACATGTATATTTTCAGGCGTCATCAGGTTAACCTTGTCTATAATTCCTAAGTTAGTACTTGTAGGATGTTTTTTTTTATACATATTGGACAGTACTCTTGTTTGAACATGTTTTATTTTAGTAAGATCTGCTTCTGGCAACTTAGATATCATATATTGTTCAGCTTTTAATCTACTAGCAATCGCCAAAGTAATTTTATTTTCTAATAAAATTTCATTGATGTCTTTTTCTTCAATGATTAAATCCGCAGTAGCGAAAATAAAATTCTGAATTTTAATAGTTTTATCAAAATCAAATTCCTTGTCCTTCAGCTTGTTGATTCTATTCTTATAAATAGTAAAAACATCATCAATGGTAATATCTTTTGAATTTGTTTTTTCATGAAGACAGCTTGTAAGTTTTATGCAGTCATCTGCATCCGACGAATCTGAATAATCAATTATATTACGAATAAAAGAGATAAGACTTATGAAAATTTTTGGATTGTGTGAATTTTTCAAAAATTCTTTAAAAAGATCTTTTTTATACAAACCTTCAACAATATTTATCATTCGATTTTCATCTTTTGATGTCATATACGTTTGCTTATCCATGTTTAATCGTGATGCAATTGTCCTATAAAAATCGAAATTATGTGTAAGAATGAGTGATTTAAATTTTTCTGATTGATGAAGTTCACTAATATATTCTATTATAGCATATTTATTTTTATAATCAAAAGAGTCTGCTATGTCATCGAAGATTAGCAAAGTTCCCTGAGAATTATTTTTTCTTGATTCTATCTCAAATAAAAACTGCAAAATAAAATATGCCCGTTGTTCACCTTTACTGAGTATTTTTAATAAATTTTCTTTTGTTTGGGGTTTAGATTCTTCATTTTTATTTGTAAAAATAAATTCCAAATTAGCCGTTTCCCGTTTTAAAATTACGTCATGTAGGTTTCCCATTTTTACTTCAAATGGAACATAAAATCTATCATTAAATTTTTTAATAATATCTTTCCATATTTCTACCTCTTTTTTAGATTCTGAGATAATAATATCTAATTCTTTCTTTTTCTCTTCGTACATTTCAGATAATGCTTCAGCATCATTCTTAACCTCAGACACGAAGCTAGTCCAAACCTTCTTTTTGAACCCTTCATAATCTTTTAAATTTACCAATAAGGAATTATCCTGCTCAATAACCTGTTTGAATGCCCTCAGATCTATGTTTGCTCCAATAGCCTTGTCGACTTTGTTAAAAGATTCTTTTAACTTCTCATCAGCTAAAATTCTTTCAAGCTCAGCATTATATATTTCTTTTAGTTGTGATGATTCTGTAATTTCTGTTCCATCTTCCAAAACAAATTTATGACCGGCATCAAAGTAAGAGTTGTCCTCTATGGATTTCATAATTTCATTTACCTGATAGGTTCCGAAAGTATTATCACCAGATAATTTAAATAATTTAGAATTTGAAAGGATTTGATTGTAGTTTTCTACATAGTCATCTAACAAGTTCTCATTTTTATCTAAGAATTTTTTTACAATTCCTTTAGTGTCAAATACTGTATTGTACTTAAATGTAATCTTATCTGAGTCCTCAGTAAGCTGATCCACGTTTGAGGATAATACGTCAAAGAAATTTTTCTCAGAATCGTTGCTAAAAGTTCCCATATATTCAACTTCACAGTCGGTACTCTTTGATATTGCTTTAAGTTTTTTTAAAAGTTCAGCTTTAGCATTATTCAGTTCAGAATAAATTTGATCATATTTTTCTTTAAGTTCCTTACGAGCTATAAATGATGTTATTTTATTTGTCGCATCATAAGAGTTGTCTTCTGCGTTGATAACCAAAATTGACTCTGGATTTATTTCTAAGTCATCTGATAATATTTCAAATTTTGACTTTTTATTATATACAACATCTTTTGGAAGATTTTTTTTATCATTCTTAGAAATCAAATCAAATGTTTTAGCGAATGAGGTTTTCATTGTTCCGTTCGGTGCATAAATAAGGTATGAATTAACCTTACTAAAATCAAATTCATGTTTTAATTTTCCTATGCCGAAGCAATTTTCAAAATCTAATTTTAAAATTTTCATGGTTTTTTTATTTTAAAAAATATGAGTTCCAATAATAAGATTTATTTCGATAACAAATATGTGTGAAACCATAATATGGAATTTTTTCAAAAAAATCCGTAAAATTTTTATGTACGCAAAATCATTGCGCAGTATTGTTCTAATTTCGTATTGTGATAATTAGACAGTGTAAGAGATAACTCATTTTTTTTTAATATTCGAATTATCCGATAATGTACACTTGTTTAATTATTGAAAGTAAAATTATAACAAATTAAAATTTTCTATTATGAAAAAAAATCAACACGTCGTGCCGCATCAAGGAAAGTGGGCAGTAAAAGGAGCAGGTAATCAAAAGAATACCGTAATTACAAATACACAGAAAGAAGCTATTGATAAAGCAAGGAATATTGCTATTAATCAAGAATCTGAGCTTTTTATTCATGGAAAAGGTGGCCAGATCAGAGCTAAAAATAGTTATGGTAATGATCCAAGTGATGTAAAAGGCTAATTATCAAAAATTAATGAAATCAAATTATCAGTGACGTTTTTCCATTGTTGGTGAAAAGCAAGATTTAAAAATTAATTAGATATGGATTAGATATATATATTAAAAAAGTAGATGATGAACAAAAATTCATAGGAAATAATAATTTAATAAAATAACAAAATGGAAACATTTAATACTTATTTTACAAAGTTAAGAAATAAAGATATAGACTTTGTAGACATCCCTTTAGGGGAAGATTTAGAGGCATTTATTTGCCCATTTTTAATCGAAAATAAAAAATTAGGTACACCAATAGCACTTAAAGTTTATGAAAGGGTACATCAATTTTTAATAAAACTTAACAGGGATTTTATTGAACCGGATAAAAGAAATGAGGGGATTGAGTTTCTTTCTCATTTACATGAGCCTAATGAATTTCATTTAGGTTATTCGCATAGAAATAAAGGTAAAGCCGTTTCTGATGTAAGAGCGGAAGTAATTTATGATGCACTAAGAAATAATACTTTAGCAAAACAAAATGCCGCAATTACCAATGAAGCTCATTTTGTACTTCTTCTCGTTAAAGGTATTGGACAAGATATTATGTCTGATATAATAGCAAATGTTTGTAGAGATATTTTTGCTGATTTTACATTGCAGATATGTAGAATACACAATATTTATACAATTGTTAAAAGTATAGAATTCTACAATCCTATTAGAGGTTTTTGGGAAGTTACAAAGGTAGAATTACCGGATTATGCTGGTAAACCAATTATACTCTTACCTAAGTTTATAATTAGTGGAGGAAGAGCATATGCAAATCTCTACAATTGGTTTATTGCAAGAAATTATATTTCTTTGGAAATTCTCAATAGAAAAAAAGCATTGCCCACAGATGGTCAATTTATATTCAAATTGAAAAATGGCACACAGAAAGCTATTATTAAGAAGATTTACAAAGCGTACAGAAAACCTAAAGATGAACTTATAGATTTTGTTAAAAAATTTAGAGGTTCATTGGATGAATTCGTTTGGTATGCAAAAGAAAATTATCCTGAGCTTAATTTAGATGATTTAAGATAGAATATTGATTAAATAATTGCGGTTAAAAAAACCGCAATTGTTATTTTTATAGAGTGCTTTTTTTTTATATTATACATTAGCTTTTTTATCCAACCAATTTAAGAAATCTTCTTTGTGAAAATTTGGTGATGATATTTTGCAAATCATAAATAATATATAAACTATTTCTTGTTGAAATTCCCGAAGCTCACTATTATCAATATATAATCTAATTGATTTGTGTGTCATTTTATGTCTAATCTCATACATATTATCTAACAATAATCTAAACTTATTTTTAAGTTTGTGATTTGAGCCGAATCTGAAATCTAATAGACGTCTCTTGCTTTTTATCTCCATCTTGAAATTTCCATCTTCTTTAAGGAATATACTTTCAATAATCATAATAAGTTTTGAATTTCTTAAAGGTAAATCTTCTTCGGCAATACATTTTGAATAAAATGGAATTGCTTTATGCTAAAGTCATTACCAAAGAAATTAATCCGGTAGCTTCATCCGTATTGTATGGAGACCTGTTTTCGATGCAGCGATCACATATATTCTGTTTATTGTAGAGAACGGAAATGGATAGGCTTCTTGAAAATATCAACATCATAGACCCTGGAGCCCATTTTTAAGACAATAATATAAGGTTTTAGCTTTTCCATAAGAAAAACAGAGGCAAATCCAATCTAATTTTTATATTTGCAGGGGACAGTTTGAATCTCAAAACACTGTTTCAATCGCTAAAAACTAAAAAAACTGAAAACCAAAAGAATAAAGAATGGGTAAGATTGACTTGTTAATTGTTGTGACTGTAATCTCTTTGTTTATTTCATTATTTCTTGTATTCTTTTTGCTCACCGTTAAAACAAAATATAAAATAAGCAATGTTCTGTTTGCTGCTTTTCTTCTCATCACTGCAATAGATAGTTGTGAACCTTTGTTTAATCTAACCGTTGATGGTCCTTCCAACCTGGGAATGCTAAGAAATACATTTGCTTTCTTACAAATTCCTGTTTTTTATCTGTATGTATTATCTGTCTGTTATTCCGATTTTAAGCTTACATTCAAGTATATACTACACGTGCTTCCCTATTTAATTGTCAATTTAGTTTTACTGCCTCGGTTTTATGCGGTTGATAGTGCTTCTAAAATTGATTTTCTTGTGAATCGTCAGCATATGATAGAGCTGCAGTTTACCCATATTCTTTTTCATCTTCAGATTGTTGTCTATCTTATTGCTGCTTTTAGGATATTAAGAAAAACAAAAAAACTATATCTTGAAAATTATGCAGGTGCCAGCGTCAATTCGTATAATTGGTTGTTTCAGTTTACAAGCGTACTGACTTTTCTATATTTGATTGTCTTTTTAAAAAATATCTTTAAATTTTCCGACTATCCCTATATTTCTGAATGGATAAAAATTGGTATTATGGTACTGGTGTTGTTTATCGTTTGCTGGTATTTATTTAAAGCATTGAACAATCCCGGTTTATTTAGAAATGTTGATTCGAAATTAAAACTTGTTTCTGATATTATTTCAGAAGAAAAAAAGAATGAGTCACCAACTGAAAACGAAGAGACGTTAAGCTCAGAGATTATAAAATTAAAGAAATATATGATCGAGGAAAAACCCTTTCTTAATCCTTCGCTGACGATTCAGGATATTTCTAAAGATATTGAAATTCCTACTCGGGAATTATCCGTATTAATTAACCATCAATTAGGGCAACATTTTTATGATTTTGTAAATACGTATCGTATAGAGAATGCTATGGATATTTTAAAAGATACTACAAAAACGAAGGTAACTATTCTTGAAATCCTGTATGAAGTGGGTTTTAATTCAAAATCTTCTTTTAATACTGCCTTTAAAAAACATACGGGTACTACTCCAACTTATTATCGTAAAAATCTGCAAGTCAGTATTTTGTAATTATTCGTACTCTTTTTTGTAAAGATTCGTACTTATTTTTCTACACAAATGTGATCGAATACTTTTACTCGGTCGCCTAATTTTGATTTCTCCCACATCTTTGTATCGAAATAATTTTTTAATATAAAATAACGATACAATGAAAACTTCATCAAAACTTTTAGCGGCCCTATTATTCATCAGTAGCTTTTCTTTTGGACAGGACATTTCCCAAAAAATTGATTCCATCATACATGATAATTATAAAAAAAATCCTGAGGTAGGGATCAGTGTTGGTTTTATCAATAATAATAAAGAATCTTATACATCATACGGTAATTTGAATGCAGAAAGCCCGATGAAAATTAATGAGAATTCCATATTTGAAATTGCATCTATCACTAAAATTTTAACGTCAAATTTAATTGCTCAGGCAGTTATGGATCATAAAATAAAATTAGATGATTATATAGATGGTTTTCTTCCCAAAGAATATATCCTTCAGGAAAATCTTAAAAATAAAATTAGAATTTCTGATCTGGCATCACATCAATCAGGTTTACCTGATATAGATTTTGCAAAATTAATTGAACAGGATCCGCAGCAGCCTGTAAATAGCGTGACTGCACAAACATTAACTGCTATAATTAATAATTGTAGTGAACTAAAAGATTATGGTAAATATCGTTATTCTACGATTGGATATACTTTATTAGGGCAAATATTGGAGAAGGTCTATGGTAAGAGTTATGATGACATTATAAGAGCCGGAATGATAAAGCCTTTGCATATGAGGAATACGTTAACTAAGGATTTTAATGTAAAAAACAGAACAACGGCTCACAATCCTGATGGGGGTATTCAGGAATTCTTCAAATGGAATATTACAGCACCTGCCGGATTGGTAAAATCTAATGCTGCTGATATGGTTACCTTTTTAAAAGCTGTTTTAAATAAAGAAACAACAGTAGGGAAGGCTGCCATTATTATGGAGAAAATAGTGTATAAGGATGAAAAAAGGGAAATGGGATTGGGTCTCAATATTGTGACCGATGATAAAAATACAATTTATATGAAATCGGGAGATTCTATGGGACAGGCTTCCATCATATGCTATAACAGGAATAAAAAATGGGGTATTATCATACTGCTTGATCAGAGAAATTCAAAAATGAGACAAGACCTGTTGAATAAAATTTATGATACTGTCCTGAAATAAATACAGTACTGATAGCAGGAGTTTAGCCAAATGATAGGTGGAAGAAAAGTATCTTTTAGAGATCATTTTTCTGACCATAAATCTTAAACAATCGTCAAATATTATACAGAACAGGGATTGTAATAACTCTTTTAACTTAAAAAAATAATACCATGAAAAATATCCTTTATTTACTGATTGTTACACTTATAATGTTGAGTTGCCAGACAAGCAATCACGTATTAACCTCAAAAAAAAATTATAGCTTTCTTACAGACAGTTTGCATATTGATCAGCAATTAGAAAAATACAAGCTTCCGGGATTTAGTCTTGTCGTTTTTGAAAATTATCAAATTGTATACTCAGATCAGGTGGGAGTGAAATCAATGGGTTCTAAAGAAAAGCTGGATGAAAATACTGCTTTTTCCACAGCATCAATTACAAAACCAATTACAGCGCTTCTTTGCCATATACTTGAAGAAAAAGGCTTAATCAATCTAAATGACCCCATAGATAAGTACTTAAAACGATGGCATTTGCCAAAAAGTAAGTTTACTGAAAATAATAGCCCAACCTGGAAACAGTTTTTTAATCATACCTCTGGTACAAATCAAGGTGGTTTTGCAGACTATTATGAAGGAGATGTAATTCCAACCATACAACAAAGTCTTTTAGGACAGATACCAAGATATAATAAGGAAATTGAATTTTTGTTCACGCCGGGAACTGATTTTGAATATAGTGGAGGGGGCTATGTCATTATCCAAATGGCATTGGAAGATACGTTCAACAGACCTATTGGAGACCTTGCAAAAGAATATATTTTTTCACCTCTTGGCTTGAAAAATACAACAATGACACAGCCTAACGAAAAAGGATTTCTGATGAATGCTGCCCGTGTTCATGATAAGGATGGAAAAGTTATTAAAACAGGGCTTCCCATCACTCCACAAATTGGAGCATCCGGAGTATGGTCTACACCTGCAGATCTGGCTAAACTTTCTATTGAGATACAAAATGCTTTGCGTAATAAAAATAATAAATTGATTTCTTATCAGGTCGCAGAAAAAGTAACAAAGGTGACGGCTTTGAAAAATGCGGTTGGCGGCTGGGGCTACGGATGGCAAAAGTCTGTTGCTTATAACAACTATGATTGGTTTATGTGCAGTGGTTCCAATACTGGAGTGGGAGGTAGTATTTTTGCTACTATGACAGATGGGAATGGCTTCGTGTTTCTTGCGAATGGCGAAAAACAAAACCGTATTCCTGTGCTAAATGAAACTCGGATAAAGATTCTGAAATTGATGGGCTGGAACAAAAATATACCTGACGAGGAGATTCAGGAAATCCCATTACATCTAAAAAAACAACTCATTGGAACCTATAATGATATTCTTTATGGGCAGGGAATGGAAACAAAAATTGTAGAAAAGAATAACCGTCTCTACGTTGAATCTCCATTTTTGGAATATTTTAAAGGAAAAAATGAGAATGAGCTGCTGTATCTGAAAAATGGATATTTTAAAATTGTAGATTATCCAAATTTATTACAATTCGAGTTCAGTAATGGAGAGGTAAGTTCGGTTACCTTAACAAGAGATAGTCTGAAAACCAAAATTCAACTTATTAAAAATAAATAGTCTATAGTCCGGCAATAGGAAGTTTAATAAAAAAGTTTCCTATTGCCGGATATATTAATTTGAAGATTGAAAATTCACTGGACAATTCCTAGCGGGTGTTTTATTTTAGAAGAAAATAAGAAATTCTATGTTTAGCTTTTTAGAGGCTCATGCCTAATAGTTGAGAACACATAAAATAGGGCAGCCGCTATCTCTAAACTCCTTGCGGCGTATACAGAGGTCTGCTCCGGTGTGCCATCTGAAACCTTAGGGTCTTCAAATGTGATCGGTATCCTTTTTTCAGCACCGGGAATAAAAGGGCATCCCTCATCTGCTTGCGAACAGGTCATGATCGCTGCAAATTCCGAAACAGGGTTGAACGCACTGTCATATTTCTTTGAAAAGCCTATAACAGGTAAGGCGTTGTCGTCATATTTTATCACATAGACCGGATTGTCAGTGTCAGCAATCTTAAAAACTTCAAATCCCTGATGAATCAGCGTTTCAGCCACTTTGGGGAATAATGCTGTTTCTTCTGTACCCCCGGAATAACAGTATACACGAGTGATATTGTAGTAGGATGCAGCTGTCTGTGCCCAAATCTGCGAAAGATGGCTTCTCCGTGAATTGTGTGTACAGATGAAGTTTAAATTAATATCCAGCCCCTTATTTACTTTATCCTGAATAAATTGGATCAATGGAATTAATGCCGCTCTACGTTCCTCCGTGAGATTCTGTACATCAATGAGAGTGCTGGCCGTTTCTTTGATTTTCTTATACATAACTGAGCTGATAAATAGTTAACAGCATCCGGAATCTGGAGCACAGCAAGAAGTCTGGCTAGCTGCCAATTCGGACAGATTTTTCTTTTGTTTTTCAGATGGAATACCACAAGCGTCCTGAGCAAGGCAAGCTGTTGTTTTGTTTTTTAGTATAAAATTCTTTCCATTGAACGCCAGATCATATTTGCCGATTGTATCGCTCTGATACTCCACTTCGATCTCAGCATCTTCAATTGCCAGTTTTTCTTCGGAAAGTCTGATAATATGTAACAGTTTTCCGGGTTTTAGGCGGTGCTCATAATCATCTGCATTCCACAGCTGAAAGTTGACTGTTTTCTCATGACGGATGACACCACCACAATCAATAAAGCTTTTCGTGATCTGTCCTACTTCCGTTACATGGAAGTGTTCCGGAACAAATGTCCCGTTTTCCAATTGAAATTCAACATTTTCTAATGTGGATAAAATTTCCTTGATTTCTGATAGTTTCATATTTTTTAATTTTAAATGTTATAATTATATATTGCAATATGACGATTATAAAAGACGAAAAAAATTACGAACAGCAACTTGATACTTTAACATCCTGGTTGAAAAAGCTATTGAATTCACTTTGAAACTGTTTCCAGATTTCCTCATTAATACAGTAGCAAACTGATTTGCCTTCGATAGTTCCCTGGATAATGCCGGTATTTTTCAGCTCCTTAAGATGTTGTGAAATGGTAGCCTGTGCCAGGCCTAATTCATCAACCAGATCATTACAGATACAGGCTTTTTTGTCAATGATATATTGAAGTATAGCGACGCGTGCAGGATGTCCCAACACTTTAAATGCCGTAGCAAGCTTATTGTGCTTATCTGCAAAAATTTCTGTCTTGGTAAGTCCCATACTGTTATATTTTAATATTGCAATATTACGATGTATGTTTTATATATCCAAATATCAATGCAAAAATTTTGTTGAGGTCCCTTATTTTAGAGGTAAGACCTTTTATTTTATGGATGTTTAAAAAAGCATTTCCTTATAAGATTAGGATAAATCATTGAAAGATATTGGTTCTTATTCTTTTTATAGAGCAAGCGGCTAAGTAGCTGTGGTCTGAATTTTGCATTCGGTTTCATTCCAATTTTTACTAAGATCTACATTGTAACCATAACAAAATATAATTGAAGATATGATAATCGATGAAAATCTTTTGCTCGACAATGGAGCAGTATATGAGGAGTATTCCGCAAGGGAAACTATTTACGAAAATGGAGGTACACCGCATTATTATTTCCAGATCATAAACGGGACAGTAGAATTGAATAACTATCACGAAGATGGTAAAGAGTTTACCTTAAACATTCTTTCCGAAGGGCAGAGTATAGGGGAGTCCTTACTTTTTGGTAATAAGAAGTATCCGATGAATGCGGTGGCAAAGACTGATACCAGGGTGCTTAAGTTGGAAAAATCCAGCTTCCTTCAGCTGCTGTCTAAAAACCAGGAAGTGATGTTTAAACTATTTGAGCATCTTTCGGATAGGCTTTTCTATAAATATATCATGCTGTTTAATAATTCAGCCATAGATCCACAAGCCAAGATCAAAGCTTTGATGGATTATTATAAAGAATATCATTGCAGAAAAGATAAAGACCGGTACAGAATCCCATTAACCAGACAGCAGATTGCAAACCTGACAGGATTGCGGGTGGAAACAGTAATCCGTGCGGTGAAAAAAATGGAGAAAGATAAGTTGGTTGATATTAAAGACCGGCAGATCTATTATTAAAACAACGGTCATGTACCCTATTTTAAACCGCTTTGGATGAGCTCCAACTTTCTTTATTCTGGATTGTATTACACCATTCGGCATTAACTTTTGCTAATGTGTACTGTTTTTCCGAAGTAAGAGTCAAAGCACGTTCAAGAAAGCTAAACTATTCAATTAGTCAGGGATGACAAAGGCCTTGAGCTCCACCATTTTTTGATTTTGAAATCTCCAGACATCACAATAAGAGCTATCTGAAGATTGACCGTCTTCATCTTTTATCTGTATTTTCCCAATTGCTGTTACAAATTCTCCTTCAGCCACTATCGTTTCCACTCTGAAATTAGGGGGTTCAAGATAGGTTTTTACCATATACTGCCGGACTTCTTCTTTTCCATGTAAAGTCTGATCTCCGACAAAAATCCATATCACGTCATCAGCACAAAAAGTCAAAAAACCTTCATAATCTCCTTTAGCAATAGCAGAATTTGCTTTTTCTAAAATTTCTTTGTTGGTCATGGTAATCATGTTGTTTACTTTCCGTATCAACT
This sequence comes from Chryseobacterium sp. KMC2, assembly GCF_016756935.1. Taxonomy (NCBI): domain Bacteria; kingdom Pseudomonadati; phylum Bacteroidota; class Flavobacteriia; order Flavobacteriales; family Weeksellaceae; genus Chryseobacterium; species Chryseobacterium sp. KMC2. Next base: position 25,541 of record NZ_JAESIT010000001.1, on the reverse strand, counting down.
CCGATTGAATTTTTAGCTGTCCATATATTAAACTTTAGGGCAAGCTGAAATGTATCAAATTACTTTTTATATTGTCCGGGAGCGTATTGTTTTGCTGATTTAGCACCAGTCACCTTTTTTACCTGTCCAGGAGGAAGTCCATGATTTCCATTGGGCTTCAGTCTGGGTGCACATGAAAAAACAAACGATCCGAGAAGAATTGCAAGTCCTATTTTTTTAATTGCTTTCATAATGTTTTTTTTCTTAATTGATTAGAATATTGTGCCAAGTTGTAAATAATAGATATTCTTCTAGGATTATGAATGCTGGTGTATGGCTGATAACCCTTATTGAATAACCATCGGAATAGATTCGATATTTAACTGGTTTGTATTTTTTTATGGAGGTTATTTTTGTTGTAACTTAGGGACAATTACGAAACAGCTATGCAAATCACCAAATACACAGCCTCTTTCAGAGAGAATTGTATCGAAATCTTTAAAAGTAATCTCCCTAAGTTTTTTGCTGCTGAGGAACTGCAGCTCTTTGAACATTTTTTGGATCATGAAACTGAAGAAAATTACTATATAATTAAGACTAAGGGTCTGGTAGTAGGCTGTGGAGGGATTTTTTTAGATGAAAAAAAGAATGAGGCAGGGCTATCCTGGGGTATGATACATGCCGGATACCATGGGCAGGGGATGGGTAAGTTATTAACTCAGTTTAGGTTAGATCTATTGAAAAAAAAATATCCTGATAAAAATTTAAAAATTGAAACCTCACAGCATACGGCAGAATTTTATAAAAAGAATGGTTTTACCATAGTGGATATTGTACCGGATGGCTTTGCTGAAGGAATCGATAAATATACTATGAAAATAGAGTTCAAAAGCGAACTCAGCAATTGATAGAGAAGGTGTTTTTCATTTTCATGCATGATAAAAGATAAAATAGGGTACTTCATTTTAAAGTATACGACACTCAAACAGAAATTTTAAACCTTTCATACAGATACTGTTTTCCTTTTGATGTAAGGAGTATTGCTCTTGAATTTTTTGTCCTCCTGACATAGTCAAGGGATAACATTTTGTCAAGCAAGGCGGCGCCAAGGGAACCTGCAAGGTGATGCTTTCTTTCGCTCCAGTCCAGGCAAGGTCTGGCAAAGGCTCTGCGCTGCTTTTTAAGATCCTCAATATTGACTTCAAGTTCTGCAAAAAATCTTGTTCCTGATTTGGTCACGATATAAGTATTTACATCGAAGTCAATGATCTTGTGTGTTAATAATGCCTCTGTAAGTAGTACACCCACCTTGCCGGCTAGATGGTCGTAGCAAGTTCTGCAATATTTAATTGAAGAATTGCCAGTATTGCTGACAATTTTTTTATGTCTGTCGTTAGGAATAAGATTACCTATGGCTTCTATAGCGTAAGCAACTTCGGGCTTTGAAAATCTATAATATTTATGCCTTCCCTGCCGTTCAACGGTCAACAAATCTGCTTGTACCAATTTATTAAGATGCATACTTATGTTCTGAGGCGATGTATCTGCGTGTATTGCCAATTCGGTAGCGGTATAGGCTTTGTTGTCAAGAAGCGACCACAAAATAGTTGTCCGGATAGGATCGCCAATGAGTGAGGTTATATATCCAATTTCTTTTTCCATTTGATAACATTTATAGTTAAGTATAAAATGAAGTGTTAAAGATAATCATTCCCCAACTTTGTATTTCTAAAAAATCATTACAAATGAAATACCATGTACCAAATTTCTTTTTCTTCCTGTTGTTTGTGACAGCAGCCTATGGCCAAACAGCTAATAATACTTTAAAATTTACTATGATGGATAACTACGAAATAATAAAAACCGAGAGCCATATTTCTGGCCTACGCATCGCACTGACACATAAAAAGCCGATCATTACCACAGAAGATTATGCTATATTATTTCTGCATGGTTCTTCATTTCCGTCTGTATTAGCTTTTGGTTTCAAGATGAATAATTATTCGTGGATGGATAACCTTGCCGAAAACGGATATGATGTATATGCACTTGATTTTTTAGGTTATGGAAATGCAGACCGCTATCCTGAGATGGAAACAGGTATAAAAGGAGGGCTGCCTATTGGGAGGGCTTTGGATGTTTATAAAGATGTGGATAAAGCTGTTGAGTTCATTATGCGAACCACGGGAAAAGCAAAGGTTTATTTAGTTGGGCACTCCTGGGGTGGTACAGTTGCAGCTCTGTATGCATCTGAGTTTTCCGATAGGGTTGAAAAACTAATTTTATTTTCTACAATTACCCAGAGGCAAGATCCATCGGATATTGAAAAAATTGAAGGCTCATATGAAGAGATGACACCAGAGCAGAGAATCATCTCAATGAAAAATTTAACTCCAGAAGGTAAAGATTGCCAGTTAGCCCCTGAGATCTTTAAAACGTGGGGGCGTGTTTGGTTGCAATCGGATCCCCTGGCTGAAAAATTTAAAGTAGCAAGTGTGCGCTTTCCCAAAGGTTATGCCGCAGACATGGAAGACCTGCTGCATAATAAGTCATATTATAATCCTGCTGCTATAAAAGTACCTGTTTTAGTAATAAGAGGTGAGTGGGATGGTTATCCAAATAACACTGACAGTGAAAAACTCTTTAGATCATTGGAAAACACACCATACAAAAAATATGTTGTTATTGAAAAGGCTACACATGTCATGCACCTTGAAAAAAGTCGCTACCAATTATATGAAGAAACACTACATTTTTTAAAATCTGAGATAAAATATGAAAGAAATAAATAAACATGCTATTGCGGTACTATTTGAGGTAATTCCCACTAAAGGATTTAAAGATGAATATTTGAGCATTGCTTCAAGTTTGAGATCAGAACTGGATAAAATTAAGGGGTTTATCTCGATAGAGCGGTTTCAGAGTATTTATGATCCGGAGAAAATATTATCATTATCTTTTTGGGAAAATGAAGAAGCGATACTGGAGTGGCGGGCTTTAGAAATTCATCGGGTCGCCCAATCAAAGGGAAGAGCATATATTTTTAAAGATTATCATTTACGAATAGCGCAAGTTGTCAGAGATTATGGAATGATTGATAGAGAGGAAGCACCTATAGATAGCAAGTTACATCATAAGTAAAGGAATAACTGAAGCCAATGACATTTGATGAAACCCCTAAGCCGGTCATACTTCAATCCACTATTTAATAAAAATCCATTTTCCGAATTAAATTATGGAACAGGAAAAACAGTATCTGAAGAAACTATACAAGATGCAAAGGAACCCTTAAAAGTGAAATGGTATAATGACAGCTTTGTGAAAATTCCCATACTAAGAAACTAAATGAGAATTCCGGTAATTTTTCCTGCTATGACTTTAATAAAGCTAAAATTGTTTGTGGAAGCAGATTTTGTTAGATTCTCTGAAAACTGAAATTCAATTCATTAAAGATGGAAAAAACTACTGATAGCCCTTTATATAGGCAATGGGCTATTTTTTATTTGGTGAATTAATATAAATTTTTCTATATTTGCACCACTGAAAACAACGGCATAGCCGGAGTTTAAGGAGAGTTGGCAGAGTGGTCGATTGCGGCAGTCTTGAAAACTGTTGACTGTAACAGGTCCGGGGGTTCGAATCCCTCACTCTCCGCAAGATGCGAAAACGGAAGTTTTCAAAAAGCATTAAAAAATAGATTAATCCTGCAAAATCAATGATTTGCAGGATTTTTTTTGTTTATGGCAATTGCTGTAATTTCCAAAAATAATCCAAAAGTTTGTGGCAACATTGTGGCAATTTTTATTTCTGATGAAAATTGCCACAAAAACAGAGTGCAAAATGTTACAAAAACGCATGTAATTAATTAATAATGAGCGTGTTGCAATTCTAAACGACTTGATTTATAGAGGTTTTAGTTTGACATTTATAACCTTAAAATGTTGAATTATGTTAGAGCAAAGCTACGGGCTCACGTTCTTTTTGAAGAGCTCAAAAAACGAAAAGATTCGCCACATTTATCTGCGGATAACCGTAGATGGTATCCCAAAAGAAACCAGCACAAAGAGAAAATGGTATCCCGACCGATGGGATCAGAAGGAAGGCAAGGCTATTGGGACGAAAGAAGATGCCAAAACGCTCAATACTTTCCTTGAATCTTTAACGACCAAGATCAATCGTCACAGAACGGAATTAATGAATAATGATATTCCCATTAGTTCCATTGACCTTATTAATTATGTAAACGGAAAGTATAGGTCACGCAATAAAGTTCTTGAAGAGTTTCAGGAACATAACGACGAAATGGCTAAACTGGTCATTACAAAAGAATATGCCAAAGGTACCCATGATCGTTATGTGACTGCACGCTCTCATGTAGAGGAGTTTATCAATTATAAATATAAAAAGAATGACCTTGAATTCAGTGAACTGAATTATGAATTTGTCAAGGATTATGACCTCTATCTAAAAACCGTTAGAAAATGTTCCAATAACACTTCGTTAAAGTATATCAGTAATTTTAAGAAAATTGTACTGAGGGCGGTTGCCAAAGAGATCATTCAAAAAGATCCCTTTAAACTTTTTGTCAGCAAGAAAATCAAAATTAAGAAGAAACCTCTAACAAAGGCAGAACTCACACGAATCGAGGCAAAAGTATTTAGTTCGGATCGATTGTCAATAGTCCGGGATGTTTTCGTTTTTCAGTGCTATACAGGACTGTCTTACATTGACGCTTTCCAGCTGAAATGGGAAGATATCAAAGAGGCAGACGATGGAAGTATGTGGATTATGTCAAGCAGACAAAAATCGAAATCAGATACCGATATTCCTCTTCTTCCTAAAGCATTGGAGATTATGGCTAAATATAAGTATGATCCTGTTTGTTTGAAAAGAGGAACTGTACTTCCAGGTCGTTCAAATCAAAAAATGAATGAGTATCTGAAAGAAATTGCCGTATTATGTGAAATTCATGCAACCCTCAATACTCATAAAGCGAGACGTACCTTTGCCAGTACGATCACCTTAAACAATGGGGTATCCATTAATGTTGTCAAAGAAATGTTAGGACATCATTCTGTAAAACAGACAGAAGATTATGCGATCACAGAGCAGGCATCCATTGCCCGTGAAATGAAAGAACTTGAATCTAAACTGAATAGTACAAGTTTCAACAAGGATCTAGGAAAATTCCTTGAACAGCTCGAAAAAGAGTTTCTATCCTTAAAAAGTGCTCAGAATAGTTCTACGGAAATCTCTTTTTCAAAGCGCTGTAATGATTTTGAAAATATGCTTGGAAGGGCAAAGACGATTGTTTAATAGAAATAATAAGCCTCATTATATTAGATTATATTGAGGCTTATTTTTGCAGATCATTCTTTCTGTCTTTTAAGGATTTCTACTGTACTTCGATAATCCGGGTGGTAGGATGGCACATATTTGATATAACCGAGCTCCTGTAGCTGCTTAAAATATTTATGAAAGCTGGTGATTGTCTTAATATGGGCAAGTGCCATAAGCTTGCTTCTGCTTACCCTTATTGTCCCGTTTTCATTTTGTTTATAGCCCAGTCTCGCTATGGCAACAAGTAGCGAAATATGCCAGACATTCAGCTCAAGGTCATTATCCAAATAGTCCATAAAATCAAACCATCGTTGTGCGTTATTCAGCTGCATCGTCAAATAAGTGTTGAAGGTCTTCTTTATTGTAATAATAAGAACCCAATACTTTCTTAAAGCGGATTTTGCCTGTAATCCTTAGATTTTGTAGAGTAGAGGCCGAAATATTTAGTTTCTTCCGTATCTCCTTACTGCGCATCCAGCCAAACTGTTCTGAATCTCTGCTATCTGTTAATTTGGATTCAATGAGACTTCCAATGTCAGTGATAATCTGGCTTCTCAATATTTCCAGATCATTTCTTGTTATTGTTTCCATATCTATAAATTTTGATTTCTACAAAATTTCTATTTTATGAGACATGTTCATTAAATTCGAAGTCAGAGGTATTGTTTTTCCTTTAGTTGCCTAATGTGATAAATCATCATAAAACTAATATGATATAATTTTTTTTTATAAATTTCTGTCAATATTACCGAAGACGTGGTATTGGCATGTCTTTAGACATAGAAAAAGTCATAATATTAATTAAATAACTATTAACCAATGAGATTAACAAAGGCGAGAATACAAAATTATCGGTCTATAAAAGATACTGGTGAATTTACATTAGAAGAACTTAAAACTATTTTAGTTGGCCCAAATGAAGCTGGAAAAACAGTTGTATTAAAAGCTTTACAACAGCTAAACCTGCCTAAGGGTGTTGATGGCTTTGATGAAATTAGGGATTATCCCAGATCACTATATAATGATATTACCACTGGCAAAGTAAAAGCTTCTGAAATTGAGGTCGTAAGGGGATGGTTTTCCTTAGATGATGAGGATAAAAAATTAGTTCCAGCCTCTTTTCATCAATGCCTGTATGTCCGTCATAAGAATTTAAATAATAAACCATACCATTATTTAGAAAATGCTCCTGCGGCCACGAATTTAAAAGATTTAAAAGATGATTTATTACGTTTGGGTAAACATCTTGATATCCAAAGCGGAACTACTGTAAATAGTGAGAAGATTAATGAATTTGTTAAGTTCTTTTGGAGAGTGGTTTCGAAGGGAGATACTCCTGAATTTATTCAGTGGTTTGAATCGATTTTTGTAGAAATTGATGAAGACAATGAAAAAGAAATCGCTCGTTACAAAAAGATCGAAGAGTTAATAGAAAATAATGAGACTCGAAATACAGTATTGAAAATTTTAGAAAGCAGGGTCCCGGTATTCGTGTTATTTAACAACTATTTTAAAGTTAAACCAGTGATACATTTGGAACATTTGGCTAACCGAGTTGAAGGAAACCTGATGGACGACGATAAATTCTACGATTATGGGAATCTCTGTTTATTAAAATTGTTGGGCTTTTCGCCAAGAGAATTATCTACAATTGGTAAAACAGCTAGTCCAAGCAGTAATGATTTGGAAGGATTAAAAGCTTACCGTGATACCCTTGATAAGAGATCATATCAGCTTGATGCAGCAAGTATCCGCCTAACAACAGAAATTAGGAATATTTGGAATCCTAACCCTAAAAGACCTGAGGCAGAAAAATTACAAATTACAGCAGACGGACAATACTTAAAAGTAGTGGTTGAAGATGAATTGGGTGTTAAAATTGAACTTGATCAGAGGTCTGAAGGGTTCCAGTGGCTGGTATCATTTTATGTTGTATTTTTTGCGGAAGCTATGGACAAACATAAAAATGCAATACTATTACTTGATGAACCAGGTATGAGTTTACATGCTTTAAAGCAACGTGAATTTAGATTAACATTATCACGCTTAGCAGAAAAAAATCAAACGATTTATTCAACGCATTCTCCTTTTTTAGTCGGACCGGATGAGCTGGATCTTGTTAGAGTTGTTGAACTCAAGTCTCGTGAAGAAGGAACTAAAGTTCATACTACAATTTCATCAAGTGATCCGGCTGGATTATTACCTTTACAGGAAGCTTTAGGATATGATCTTGCGCAAAGTTTATTTTCTCAACAAAAAAATCTAGTCTTAGAGGGACTAACCGATTATTGGTATATTGATGCAACTGCAAATTTATTTCGAGAAGGAGGATTGGAAAAGTTAGATGATAAAATTGCTCTGGTTTTTGCGAATTCTGCTGGAAAAGTAGTCTATTATGCGACTATTTTGCATGCTCATAACTTGAAAATTGCAGCTTTATTAGATTCTGATAATGCTGGGGATCAGGCTGCAAATCAAGATAACCTTGTTCATGCGTTAGGAAATAAAAATATACTAAGAACAAAGGATTTCTGTAGTGGAGTAGTCAAACCAGAAATAGAAGACTTGTTGAGAGATACGCTTGTGAACATAGCAAAATCCGAATTTGGAGTAGATGTATCTGCTGTTGTAAAGAAAAATCCTTCAAGACCAATCATTGATATATTCAGTAAAGAAATCAAAGGATTTTCGAAATATAAACTTGCGAAAGCATTTGTCAATTGGACTAGATCAAACAAGGTTGATTCTTTGACTGAGGAAGAAAGAAAGCAGTGGGAAAAACTGTTCCAGAGTGTTAATAAAGCATTGAAATAATAGTCATGGACGCTTTAACACCAGCGCTAATTGCAGCCCTTGTCTCCTTGTCGATTTCTTTAATGACCCTTTTTCAATTTTTTAAAAATAAAAGGTTTCAGGAAGATCAATTTATTAAAGCAAATAATCGTGCTTTTACATCAAAGCTCTACGATTTGCGGCTTGAACACTATCCCAGGGCATTTGAAATTTTAGATCAGATTTATAAGGAGAAAGGAGGAAATATAGATCCGAGCAAAATAAGAAATATCTGTGAAGATCTAATCAAATGGAAAACAGGAATTATCAATTTAATTATATCAAATGAAGCACGGAAAAGTTTTTATATCCTTAGAGATTCTCTCATGAAAAATCCAGCGTTTCGGGATGGACATTCACCTGAACAAATAGATAAAATAACAATTTCACTAAAAGACTTTAAACGCCAGTTACGACGTGATGTTGGATTTATGTTCAGAGAAGAAAAAGAAAGAAGAGGCAATAATGTATAGAATTTAATATACTTAAAAAGGCAGACACTTCTATAGTTGTCTGCTTTTTTGATTTCTCAAAGGTATTTTACTTAAATTTTTATGAATCAGGGATACTATTTTCGATTTCAAGTTCCAAAATCATTCTATCTACTTTTTCTTCATTAAATACATGTTGTAGGCTCCGTCGTTCCACAAAAAGATCAAAAAGTTTTTTGTTGTTTTTTTCAATAAAAGATTTATCAAAATGGGGAAACGAAAAATCCGACGTCATTACAAAGGACGTTACAAAATCTTCTCCGCCATCTTTAACAATCTCTAAACTAAAATTTTGGAATATTTTAAACAGGTTTGCATCACTTGTCAGGAAAAATGGATAGAGAGGTCGCTGTAAAATTTCGGATAAGCGAAAACTATTTGCTGTAAATTTAGAATGAAACATGTCCCAAGCAGTTCCTTTAAGCTTTTTTTTGATATCAGTAGGCTTGCTATCTAAACCAATCATTTTTCTGTATTCAGTATTGCCTCCAAAAATATTCATTCCCAATTTATATTCAGCACCTCTGAAAATATCCAGTTCAGTGGTCATCCAATCTACAAGAATATTTAAATTATGTTCAGCCATGTTTTTTGATAATCCTTTTGTTGCGAGACTCCTTATTTTAAGCAAGGTACAATAAGAGTTTTTCAGAATTTGGTTTACCGGTTTCATAGGATTACCTTTCAATTCCGGGAGCCTTCGGAATATAAAATTATCGCGATAAAAATCATATTTAAAGTTCCTAAAAACCCTTAAGGGGATTTGTGTAAAAAAATCTATCCGAAGCTTAAAATCGTAAAATTTTTCCGAATCAAAAATTTCCTTTTGTGAACATAATTCCAAAAAAGCAAAAAAAGGATCTATTTTTATCTCCGGATGTTTTGCTATATATTCCTTTAAAGCTAGTATTCTTTGAATATCCACTCCCTTAGCATCTCTTTTATGCTCCACGACTTTAATAATATGCAAACAGACACAACTGTCGAGAAAGACAACAGGTTCAATTTCATTTTTGAAACAGTCGTTAATAAATAGCTTATCGGGTAAGTTGACTTCTCCTTTTTCGTTAAAGCAATTGTACATTTGATTTGTATGCTTCATAAGAATAGACCTAATAATTTACTGTTTTTATATATACTATAATAAAGATAGTTTATATCCAGTGATAAGGTTTATCCTTACGATTCAAGTAGCAGTTCATTTCTTCTTTTTTAAGCACAGGAAAGAATTTTATGGCTCGATCAATTGCATAGTTTGGGAGAAAATGTATTTCGTCCCGAATTGCCCTAATTACTTTTTCATACCCATAGAAACGGATAATCTCATCAATTTCTTCTTCTCCACCCCTTTCAACGATACGGGCAATAACCGCTAGATAGGCTTTTTGCCAATCAAGCTCTTCAATATCTGTATCCCAGAAAAAATGAGACTCAAATTTTGGTTTTTCTATATTGCCTTTGGGTTTCATAATAATAAATTTAATGATTTATTTTTCATTAACCAATTTTTTAACGACCAAATCCTCTTCCTTTCCCTCTTTTTGGTGGTTGGATTTTAGAGCGACTAAATTCCTTTGCCGGGTTTAGTGATGCTTCTTTTAATCTGTCTGATATTTTTGACCATCTGTATTCTTTTCCTTCAAGCATTTTAACACCAAATTCTTTAATGATATGATCAAAAAAAGTTAGTGAATAAGTAGCTAGCGCCGCATTTCCTTTATATTTCTTCTCATAAACTTCTAGGAAGTCTTTTAATGGGTGATACTCTAAGAGAAAGTACATATCCACAAAATCTTTAAGCCTTGTGCCACTCTGAAATATTGCATGAAGTTTCATTGCTCCAATATCCTGTAATGAAGACAAACGAACATTTTCAATTGTCTGTATAGGTCTTTGCCAATCATATTTATGGGACAGAATATCTACCTTTATTTTATCGATATTTATCATTAATGTATTTTTGCTGATATCCCGAACCCCCACTGGATATAAATTTTTCAGATAGTTTAACATTGCATCGACATCAAAATCTTTTATTGTAAAAAGATCTATATCAATACTTAACCGATGGCCGATTTGGAGGCTTAAGGCTGTTCCTCCTACAAGGTTAAAATCCCGAAGCTTTTCATCTTTCATCAGCTTTTGGAGTAGCTCCCACATTTCATTGCTGACAGTTTCTTTGTATAACATAACGAATCACTTTTTCAGTAAATTATTCCTGAAAATGATCCGTTATGTTAAAGTAGTATTTAGTGGCTTCTTTTGGCTTTTATTGTCCTAATTGTATCTTATAGATGAGTTTGACAGTAGCCTGCAGCCATATAAATAATGGATTATCCTTTATTTCTTTCATTCTTGATAAACATAGCGACTTCGGAGCGGGTTTAAAGTCTCACCGGGCAAGTGGTTTTGAGCTGCGGAATTTATTTCGAGCTGCTCAAAAGATAACTTGCTCCTTTCCCACGAAAGGATATTTTGCACATATAATGAAAATTATCTATGTATTGTCTAAAATATTTTTTCCTGTTGTGAACAATCTAAAATATCTCTTTCAAAAGTGAAATTGCAAAATATTGTATTGCGAATTGATTATATTTGTGAATTGTAGAAAGAGTATTTATACAAGATACTATCAATCAAAAGATTTAATAAAAAAAATAAAGAGTTGTCAGCATTAAAATTAAGTCTGGTTTTTACCCTTATCCAAGTCTTCCTAACTATAATTTTGTTTACAGCAAGTGAAACATTGTATACACTTGATCTTGAGAAATTCATAGTCTTCTTAGCTTTTCTCTCCATTGTAGCTGCAATTATATTTGCTGCTAGGACAAGAGCGTCTGGACTAGGAATGCTCCTACTTGTTGTAAATATTATTTGCCTTCTTTTCAGTCTTTTTATTCTGTATATAACCTTCTTCTTTACTTTCAGGGTGTAATATTTTAGATAAAGTGTGTAGGTTACCCCTAGTTTCTGCCGCTAAAATTGTAAAATACTTTTAAGGTAAAATACCTTGTATACTTTTACAGTTTAACTTTTGTTAAAGTGCTTTACTAGATTAACATATTGTTTACTGTATCGTTATTTTGGATTATGATTTTTTCTTTTCTGGGGCAGATCACAGATCTTATTGTCTTATTGCCTTATTCAAAATTAAACTACATATTAGGAAATGTAACGCTAATTCATACATTGAATCCTGTATTTTCTGAGCCTTATTGTCAGAAAATGAACTGTAAGCAATTAAATTCAGTAAAATTGGAAGAAGTCCTGCGTGCTCTCGGACATCCTCCCACGCGTAAGAATACCCAAGGGATTGTATCCCAGCCCTTTTGGGGTTGAGTCGAAGCCTCTTTCAAAGTTGATCTGAGAATTAACCTGTGGTATTCCTTCTCAGAATGGGTCGGTATATTACGACCGATTCTATTGTGAAATAAACTTGTAAATGACTTCCCAAGGATTATTTACATTAGATTCTATATATTATTTCCTATATAAATCCTGCTTTATTCTATATTTTTCCAGTAGTTCAAATCCTTCTTTAGCTAAGCTTAATGGCACCTTATAGCAATCTTTATCTTTATCATAGATAACAGATGTTTTATTTTTTTTTATTGTAGAAAGCTTAATCATTATTACTGAACAATTTTCTTGATCAATGTATGCTTGATTATATATAGCTAGAATTGTTTTTTTTCCTGTTAATACATTCAGGTTTTCGAGCTTCTCTATTTCATAGGAATTAATATAGAAATACAAGAAGTCATGAATTAGATAGAAGGTGAGACACTTAACCTCGACTTCAATATTTTTACAGTTCTTGATATTAAAATCTGCTCTTTTGATAGGCCGTGAATCAATTACTTTGTAGTTATTAAAACTATCTATGTCCTGCGGAATTTCCTCAACAATAAACTTTTGTGCCGTAGCGTCGCGTTTGAAATACTGCTGGGCTAGAAATCCATTATCTTGGCGTCTTCTTGTCTCTTCCAGATTACTGAGATAAACTTCGAATGGCAAATCGCCAGGAATGGGAAGTTCAGACTTTGAGCGAAGATGGATACAGTTATGGCCTTGCAAAACTTCGGGATTTAACCCAAATAATGCCAAATGATCAAGATTTTCATCATATACGTAAAACCATTGACCTTGCCAATCCTGAAATGTAAATACACGAAACATATCATGGAGTTTTTTATTAAACAACTTTAATCACATATATCTTTCCACATTGATAAATTCATAACATAAAATTAATGAATTTATTGTAAATCAACAATTAATGACTTATTTGTATTATTTTATTAGGAATTTCAAGGCCAAAATAGGAAGTGAAATGCCATATTTCAGTAGTGCTGTCCTATTAAAGTTATTTTGGAAATTTAAATACTGCGACAATGAACTGTAAGCAATTAAATTCCATAGGGATGGAAGAAGTCCTCGCTTTTCTCGGACACCTTCCAACCCGACAAAATGAAAAAGAAGCATGGTATCTCAGCCCTTTTGGCGCTGAATCCCATGCCTCTTTCAAGGTTGACAGGCGGCTTAACCTATGGTACCTTTTCTCAGAAGGTGTAGGCGGAACCAATACCGATTTTATGCAGAAATACCTAAATACAACAGTGAAGGGTGTCCTTGACTGGGCTTCGGAACAGGTTTTTTCTTCTTTTCACCAGCAAATAAACAGCTCAATTAGGAAAGTATCACCCGAATATAGGATAGAAAAGGCTATGGACTTACATCATCCCAATCTTATAGACTATCTTCAGACAAGAGGATTATCGTCCAAAATACACCCTTATGTAAAGGAAATCTGGTTCAGTATAAAAGAGAAACCCTATTATGCTCTTGGGTTTAAGAACCGATCCGGGGGCTGGGAACTGCGTAATGCTTACTACAAAGGGGCATTATTGAATAAGGACATCTCAATCCTTCATATTAATCCAGCAGTCCAGAATGCTGAACATCTAGAAGTACATCATGACAATGATCTACCAGTATCCCATGATGGAATTCCAGCGTGTAGGATAGCTGTTGTTGAAGGCTTCGTGGATGCCCTCTCTCTCATTGAGATGAAAGGCAGCTATCAGGGAGACCTTCTTGTGCTCAACTCGGTAAGTCTACTCAAAAAAGCCATCGATTACCTGAAAAGATATACCCAGATCAGTCTGTTGCTGGACAATGATGCAGCAGGAAGAAAATGTACCCAGCAGATCCTAAAAGCTTTTCCCTACGCTAAAGATTTTTCCCATCTCTATCACGCTCACAAAGATCTGAATGGGTATCTCATGGAAAAGAGACAAAGGCAATCTCTCTCTGCACTAAAAACAGAGCCCTCCACAGGAAATGAAAAGGATAAAGCAGAAAAACAGGAATCGTGGAGGGAAGAAACAAACAGCATGAAAAAAGGGGTGCGCAGGAGAATGTAGGGCTGTGCTTTTTACAAACTGTCTGCAAGAGTTAGGAGCTCATTGGCAACTTTGAAGGCCGCTTTACTCCCAACAAAGTTTCTAGTTCGCCAGCAGGGGCTAAAAAAAGCAGCCCATTAAAACGGGCTGCCTAGCGGTTCTTAATCATTATAGTTCATGCACTGATGATTCAAAGCAGAGCTCTATCGGAGCTAAATATAAAATTTTATTCACATTAATCAAAAAAGTAATATCATGAAACCCCCTACCAATTTTAAAGCTGTAAAATCTGATTCTGAGTCCTACAATTTCAGGAAAAAAGACTTTTACGGGTTCTTTGGGAAGACTGGAAGCCATTGAATTCAAAATCCAGAAAAAGGAGGAAGAACTTAAGGCATTAGAAATGAAAATTAACAATATAAAAACTGAGCTAGAGGGTAATTCATTTAAAGACCTTATTGTTAAAAAGAGTGACTTTTTGGGATTAAAAAAAACTAAAATATAAAAGGCTTACTATTATTTTATTAAATCGAGCTTTTGTAAGTACCCATCCATATTGTTATCAGCTGAATAAGAATAAAAAGTCGTAACAGCTACCAAATATATGGCTATGAAAAAAAATTAGATAATGGCAGCCGTTAGACTAACGAGAATTAAAATATGAAAATTTAGCTTGATTTAAACGTGTCTACATGGTATTCTTATTCAATGATTGGACATAATCATACCTAATGAATACTTATATTCGACTGTACATATTGTCCTTACCAAGCAAATTACCATAATAAAACTCGAGAGCTACCAGCAAATCTTTAAACACACTAACAATAAATTATGGTGGAAGCTTCTGAGTTTTATACCTATCAAATTTAATACTGAATTCTTTTTTACACTTGATCAAATTATTCAACAAGTTGCTTAAATTATAACTAACTGAAATAGTGTATTTTATGCGACGAGTTTTGACGTATTACCCCTGTACTTTCGTAGCAGCTTAAAGAGAGGATAGTTGATCATAGCTAGGGTCAGTTAAGAAATTTCAAAAGACAAACCGGCCGGTTGTCCAATGGATTCAATCCTCTTATACCTGATCAGGAAAAAGAGCATCTCACTAATTGATTATGACGTTAGTAAGAACGCTGGGCAGTTTTCAATCAATTGTCCAGATAATGGGGAAACTGAGCCGTTTAAGAAAATATAACGTCACTCTAGGTATCTCTACTATGTAAATAAGAAATAGTACCATCTGATAAATCATAAAAATGATGGTCAAAAAGTTAAACAAAGCTTCCTGTACCTAAGGAAGTAACAAACAAAAAATATTATATTATTATGAATACAAAGAATGAACTCAAAGCTTTTTTTGAGAATGGCAAAGTTCCAAATCAGGAACAATTTTGGGCATGGATGGATAGTTATTGGCATAAAGAAGAAGTGCTTGATCCCGGTGCAATGTTATATACAAGTGAAAATCCTACAGTTTATCAGGTTGGAGGTATTCCGGTAGGAATCCGATTAAAAGAGATGCCCGTAACCGAGGTATTGGATTTTATCCTTAACGGTAAAAAATGGTATGAATTAACAATAACCACATCCCCGGAAGGGGCCGCTGTAAGTATTGACAATGGCTCTGATGGTGGTCTAGGTAATCCTTCCATGACCGCCTATGATGGTGAAGTGCTATATTATCGTGTGAATGCTCCGGGTTATATTGAAAAAAAAGGCAGTGTAAAAGTTACTGACAATATGACAATTCATGTTACCCTTGATCCTGAACCATCTAATCCTTAAAATAATCTGTATGAATACAAAGAAAAAAGGACTGGATGACATCCAACCGGTAATTAACGCAGATCTACCTGCTGAGGATGGTGCAATGCGGATCAATGCGACGCGGATCAATTACGCATACATCTTTGAGAGAGAGGGGCCAAATCCTTCGGATAACGATCTGGTATTCAGTTATGACATGGCTGGTAACCAGGTGAATAGAAAAGTGGTTAACAGCAATTGATCCAATCATATAGTATTATGCCGGCAGGGTTTTGAAAAATCACTGTCGGTCATAATACTGACTATAAACATTCTTTAACAAAAACAAAAAAATTTCAAATGAAAGATTTAAATACGTCTGCATCAGGTGTACCAGTTAGTGGTATGTACATGCAGCAACACAATATAGCGCAATTTTCAGAATTTGAACAAGAAATTGTAACACAGGAAAACCTTTCGTTCCATGACACACAAGGAACTATTGAAGTCACTGGAAACGGACAGCTCCAATTTACATTACCAATTGCATTGCCTCCGGGTGTTAAAAGCGTTGCTCCACAGATTAATTTGATCTACGTTGGTGGTTCAGGAAATGGTATTGCAGGAAATGGATGGAGTATAAATGGTATAACCAGTATTTCCCGAATGGGAAGAAACATCGACAAAGATGGGGAAAACAGAGCAATTCAGTTAGACTATTCTGACTATTATATGTTTACGGGACAACGGCTAATTCTAAAGTCCGGTGAGTATGGCAAAGATGGAGCCGAATATGAAACCGAAAAATATTCTAATCTGAGGATTCGTTCCCTTGGGGAGAATCCCCAGCAAAATGGACCTGCATACTTCGAAGTGACATTTGAAGATGGCTCACAGGCATTATATGGTAGTAGTGCCGATGCACGAACAGCCATAGAGTACAGTATAATGAGATGGATCGATTCACATGGAAATTATATTGATTACAACTATATTCAGGGGGATAATGTGGCTACTATAGAAAGGATTGAATGGGGAGGTAACCAGAATGCAGGGACCAATCATTTTAACAGTATAACATTTAATTATGAGCAGCGTCAGTTAAGAGAGACAAGTTATTTAAAAGGAGTACATTTTGTGCAAAATAATCTTCTTTCAAGCATTGAGGTTCGTGCAAATGGAAATATTTTCAAAACCTATGGAATGAAATATGAGATGGATGATCATGGTAACTACTATCAGTTCCTTAAATCCATCACCGAGTTTAATTCCGAGGGTGAGGCTGCTAATCCTGTTACATTTGATTACAGAAAGTCTGAACAGGGAGAGTGGAAAAAAGCGTCCATTACCAATGATAAAAATGCCAAACTTCTTTATGGAGATTTTGATGGCGATGGAAAGATAGATATCATCAAATATGCCGATGCTTTTCAGGATTGCAATCATTATGAATCAATCTACCACGAAGGTAATCACACTAGTGAGGATGATTCTCAAACAGGTTACTGGGAATCCTACTGTACAGAGCCGGTAGATTATCCTGCCGGGATCTATCATTTTGGTAGCGTATTCGATGATAATAAGCCCAAACAGGTCTATGTCGGTTCGCTTATTACGAAGACCCAATTGGAAAGTGCCAAGGTGCTAAACCTAAAAAATGAACAGGGCGAAATTCTGACCAGACAAGGTTTTTTCATCTATGATACGGTTCCTTCCACCAGCAGTCCGCGAGAAGGGCGGAGAGATCTTGTTATCAAGGGATATTCGCTTGAATCAGATACTGCAAATACCAAGAGGTTAAAAGAGGAGTTTATAAGAACCGTTCCGGCAGATGACTATGACAGCACGGTATTATGGAATAATGACCAGCCGGGCATTGATGGGTACAGTATGGATACAACGATAATAGAAGTTAAAGAGCTGGACATTGATGGTGATGGTGTATCAGAATTGATCTTTATACTTAAAGATCTCTTTCAATGGCAAGAAAGAGATTCAACAGAAATTAAAGAACAGACGACCTATCGTTATCTACTAGTACATCCCAGTGAGTCTGATCCCGCTAAATTGTCGTCTATCATAGGTCTATATTCCTTTCCGGATCATTTTTTTGCCGGAACCATATTCCAGGGTGATTTTGATGGTGATGGCTGTGTGGATTTTATCAATTTTGACAGTGGCGGAAGAGTATATCTTACCAAATTTATAAAAAATTCTTCCGGAAGCTACTCCGCAGATAGGTCATTATATTATGATAACCCACTTGAAGGGCTTCTAAACAAAGCTATTATAGCAGACTTTACAGGGGACGGAAAAACTGATATTATGATCCCTCAGGCAGTGGACAGCTGGCAATGGAAACTTTATATCAATACAGGTTCAGGTTTCCGCGTACAGGTATTGGAAAACTTTGAGTGGCTTAAAGAAACACCTGAATTCAAGGGAAAAACCCACTTGCGTTCCATTGATAGAAAATATTTTGCCCAGGACCTCAATAAAGACGGAAAAGCTGATTTTATAGCATTCTATTCCCATATTCTTTATGATTATTCTGATAGAGATGTGCAAACTAAATTTGCTATTCTATATCATGAAAATAAAGGTTTGGATGTTCATGGGAATGTGATCTTTGAACTAAAAAATATAGATGGAAGCACACTAGAGGCCAGGAGTAGTTATAAAAATGACTGGTATCCTATCGAATATAATGAAAAATGGATCAAAACCCAGCCACTGGCTACAAATTACGTTAAATATGGTAAAAATGAAACTCCAGTCTTAGCTCATTTCTCTCCGCTCATCGGTGATTTTAGAATTAATAATTTCAATGAGAATTTTCTGGTATTTCGAGAAGGAGCACTTTTGAGATACTCACATTACAGTGTGGCTGAGGAAGGACTTATCAATTCAATAAATCAGGGTGGTATTATCACGGAAGTGAAGTATGAAGAACTTGATCCTGACAAAAATCCTGGATTTTATGCTTCTGTAAATAAAGAACAGTATCCATATATTGAACTAGAACGTTTGTCCGGAACATTTGTCGTTTCGCAATTAATACAGGAAAATCGTAAGCAAGATTTTAGGTATAGAGGTTTTGTTGCTAATGTGCATGGAAAAGGAATGATAGGATTTAGAAAGTCTGCCCGCTCTTCGTGGTATACGGATCAGCTCCAAGATACAAAGATTTGGAGTGGAAACGAAATTGATCCTTTAAATGAAGGATTGCCTGTGAAAGAATGGAGCATACGTACGCAAGATCAAGATGACCTTATTTTTCCAGAAGATTTTTCCTGGAACAATGCAAATATGCTATCATTAAAAAGTATTTTCTATGATCGTTCGAATGCATCATCAGGTGTAATAGCCATTGTTCCAATTAAGATAATCTCTAAGGATTTCCTGAAAAATATCGTTGAAGAGAATACAATCATCTATGGTGACTATTATCTCCCAGCACGTACAACAACTGTTATAAATGATGGCTTTTCTACGACAACCAGTAGTTTTCAATATGATAATAATATAGAAGCTATAGGGAGAAATTATCATGTCGGACGCTTAATCAGCAAAATAGAGACTAAAGAGGTTTATAATGATATAATTCAAAATAAAGAAGAGTATTTCTATTCGGATAATCTTCTTGTAGCGCAAAAGACCTATGCTCGCGATAGTACAAGTTGGATACAAGTGAAGTATCAATATGATTTATTTGCGAATATTATTGAGAAAGAAACATCCAATAGTAATGATGTAGAGCTTCGAAAGGAATTTAGTCAGTACGATACTTTAGGACGTTTCACGATCAAAAAAGTGGATAATTCTGGCTTAGAAACCTATATCCAATATAATGATATAGGCCAAATTCTCATTCAGATTGATCCATTGGGAAATAGTATTGAAAATAGTTATGATGGATGGG
This sequence comes from Chryseobacterium sp. KMC2, assembly GCF_016756935.1. Lineage (NCBI taxonomy): Bacteria > Pseudomonadati > Bacteroidota > Flavobacteriia > Flavobacteriales > Weeksellaceae > Chryseobacterium > Chryseobacterium sp. KMC2. The sequence goes on along the minus strand of NZ_JAESIT010000001.1, from coordinate 5,820 downwards.
GAAAACTTTTAACCTCTCTAAGTAACCTTCAAGGCAGTACCATTTTTAAATATGAAAAGTTCAATAATGGAGACTCGAAGGTAACAGAATATTCATCTGATGGAATACCGAAGGAGATTTTTACAGACAAATGGGGACAAAAATATAAGGTTCGGTCGAGAGCCTTCAATTATGAAGGATATATTACATCTGCCGGTGATTTTGATTACTGGGTACCGGATGCTGTTGATACGTACGTCTCAGTTGAAACTATATATGATGGATTAGGAAGAAAAATAGCAGAATCGGAACCTTATTATGATAATAATGAAAAGCAATGGAATCTTATTACTTATGATGATAGTATGATTCCTCCAATCGTCACTGCTACTTCCTTTAATGGTATACAGATTAAAACCCAAGTGTTTGGCAATACTACTATTGTTGAAGAGCTAAGCGGTTATAAAAGGATATTTAAGAAGGTTAACGACCCTTTGGGTAATGTAATTATGTCCGAGGATAAGGGGGGAATTATCAATTTTAAATTCAATGCTGCGGGTGAAGAAATCGAAAACATTTATGGAAATACTGTAGTTTCAATAGAATATGACCAATGGGGGCGCAAGTCTTTATTAAAAGATCCGTCGATTGGAGAATACAGGTATGAATATAATGGTTTTGGTCAGCCTCTCAAGTTAACGAGTCCAAAGGGGTATAAGAAATCCCAGTTTAATGACAAAGGACAGTTAATTAAACAATTTGAAAAATCTAATGAAACTGGATTGACAGAAAAAGAAATCAATTTTGTTTATAATGAGCAGGGGCTTGTAATTAAACGTTTCGGTAATTCGGGTACGCAATCCTTTTCCATAACTCGTGTTTTTGATGCAAATGGAAGACTTCTGGAAAATGTTGAAGAGAGTTATGGTAAAAATTATTTCAAAAAAAACATTAAATATGATGATCATTCACGCATTATCAGTTACGAAAAGGGGCTAATTTCAAATGGTACAGAAACAAAAGTAGAAATTGTTAATTTTTATGACCCATGGAGCGGTATGTTGTACCAGATCAAAGATCAAAAGACAGGACGTATATTATGGAAACTACAGGAAAATGATGCAAAAGGCAATATATTAAGAGCTACATTAGGTTCGAGTAAAATTAATAATGAATTTGATGATCTGGGTAAATTACGAAATACGCAACAAAGTGCATTCGGCCAAACTATTTTTGAATCGAGTTATACCTTTGATTCCATTAAAAACGAGTTGCAGCAAAGATCTAGGTATGGAAACTTAAATATAGAAGAGACTTTTCTGTACGATGATAATAATAGACTGATTGAATGGAGTAACCCGAAGGCTAATGGTCGATCTTCTAATATCTACGATATCCAAGGAAGAATTATTGGAATTGATAATGTGGGTACTGTAAAATTTGACAATGGCACTAAGATTTATCAGCCCAGTGGAATTAGTTTGACGGACAAAGGTAAACTGAATTATGTTAATGATCCACAACAGGAGATTAATTATAATGAGAACAATTCCCCTCTTCTTATCAAAGGAAAAAATGGAGACATTCGATTTGAGTATGGTCTTTTATCGATGCGACAAATGGCAACCTATGGGGGAAAATCCAACGAAGATGTAGATTGGGAAGGTGAGTATACCAAATATTATAGTGAAGATGGAAGTTGTGAGATTATTCGCAATAATATTACAGGTTTAGAAAAGCATGTTTTATTTATTGGTGACTCACCCTATCAAAGTCAAGTCGTATACTTAAAAGAATTTGAGGAAAATAATGGTTCTTATTTGTTTTTACATAAAGATTATATTGGTAGTATTCTAGCAATTAGTGATGAAAGTGGGGCAGTGATCGAAGAGTGTCATTTTGACGCATGGGGTAACTTGACCCATGGTAGCTTTACTATTCTAGGAAGAGGCTATACATCACATGAACATCTTGAAACAGTCGGATTAATTCACATGAATGGAAGATTATATGACTCTATTTTACGGAGATTTCTAAATGCTGATGATAATCTACAGGATAGCTTCAATTCACAAAACTATAACAGGTATGCATATGCACTGAACAATCCATTGATGTTCAATGATCCAAGCGGAGAGTTTTTCTTTGGGTTAATAGCTTTGACAGCATTCCTTAAAGCCATATTAATTGGAGCAGCCGTTGGTCTGGCTGCATACACTGTCGGCCTTGCCGTTACAGGTAATATCGGATTGTGGAATTTCGGAGGAGCTTTTAAAGCAGTATTGTTTGGAGCGATATCGGGTGCGGCAACTTTTCAAATAGGAACATTATTTCAAGCAGGGACCAATACTTTAGGTACAACATTATTGCATGCAGTTGCTCATGGTGTCTCACAAGGTGTACTGGGGCTCGTCCAAGGTCAGAAATTCTTAAGTTCTGCTGTTGCGGCTATTATGGGTAGTTTGGGGGCAACTGTTTGGGGAAAATTCATGAAAGAAATCCATCTCGACCAATTAGCTCAAAATGTTTATGGAACTATTGCTTTCGGTGCAATTTCAGGTGGAATTGGGTCGGAATTTAGTGGCGGTAATTTTTGGCAAGGAACAATTATTGGTGGTATTGTAGCTGGTCTAAATCATGTTTTACACCAATTAATGCCGGTAGATGATGAATTAAAAAAACTCACACCCGAGCAAAGAAAAGAACTGGACCAAATTAAATCAGGATCTGCTTTAACTGTCGAACAGTTGAAGGATACAGGTTTAGATAAAGTATTGGATAAATGGATTGCAAAAACTATTTTGGGAAAGGTTTTTAAGGTAAGTATAACTGACTATATTGAAATGGGAGGCCAAATTTATTATGATCATAAATTGTATTCCTATGAAGGTATAAATAAAAATGAAATGCATTTTAGGTTTACCATGGTAACTTCAAAAACACTTATTAGTGGTTTCTTTAGCTCTGCTTCGGAAATTTATATCGGTGATCTATTAGCTACTTACATTGGTGCAGAATTAGGAGGATTAGCAGCCTCATCAGCAGCAGGGTGGATTGGAGTAGGCATTGGTTTTTATATAGACCAGACGTATGTAAAAGGGATCAAATACTTTGATCAAAAAATGAGAGACATAGATACCTATATTGTTAATCAAACGATTGGAAATATCTTGAATAGTAGAAAATAATTTAGAGAGTGTCCAAAACTTTTTTGGCCACTCTTTTTAATTTTTTCTTCTAATTTAAGGTGATTGAATACTATCGACTAAAGTTTTGTTTTCCGAATTATTCACAATTAAAGTAATGGAGATTACAGATTTATCTACAATCACATCGGAAAAGATTTTATAAATGGAATTTTCATTCTTGATACATTGATTTTCGATATCATACTCAATCTTTCCAGATCCGGTAGAAGATGGTAATACTTTTACTTTATTATTTTTGGACTTTAATTTAAATTGCATTGTTGTGTCTAAATAACCGATCCCATTTGTAATTTTCTGAAGTTTATATTCAGTCTTGACATCAAACGCAACCATTCCTGCTCCAATAAAAAAGAAGCTTACAGCCGATTCTTTTTCAAAAGATTTACCGGTAGAGATTAAGATATCGTTCTGGGCTTTTCCTGGCTCTTCCAATTTTGTTCTTATTTTTTCTAATTCTACAGTATTGAACTTTGGTCCACTAATTGAATCAAAGTGATAAATATTCTGATTATCATAGTAACCGAAAACTTCTGCTGCATCTACAGGAACTTTTATTTCAGTATTCGATCTCAAAGGTTTTTGGACAGATTCAAAACTTAGGTACTTTTGGTCAATTGGCATTCTTCCATTTTTTTTAGTACTTGTCTTTATCATGGAATGTAATTTATTAACACTTTCTGTTGTATAGGGAAATGTAATTCCTTGCGATTTTAACAAAGTTATAATAAAAGACGAGCCTTTATAATCCATAGTAGTATGAATATTTTGACTGACAATTGATTCATATGTTTTGTTTGGAAGCGGAATAAACTTTAATAATAGAGAATCCTGTCCCTTTACAATTTGGGAAAGAAATAAAAGCACAATTATGATGAATTTGTACATAAATATTAATTTAATAATAAACTCCAAAACTATGGATTACTCAATGTTTTAAAGAGATATTTGCTCATTTACGCAAATCTACAGTTTCAACCTATATAAATAAAATTCCTTTGTCTTATAACACTAATTTTTGTGTAGTATTGTTTTTGTTAAGTGTAATTATATATTGATTAACGAATATTATCTTACTACAGAATTATTGAATATACTCCATGTTTTCACATTAATATAATTGTGGATTATAATATCTTCTTACTATATTATTTTCCATAATCTGTCTGTTTACTTAATAAATTTCTTATTTGATTCAGAAAATCTAATGTGTTGCTAATAGAGCGCTAGATACTCTGTATTTTCTTTTGAGCCTTTGCTCCTATTTTCTTAATCTTTTTATTTCATCGTTTGTTAATTTTATAACAAGTGACATTCTGTAGAAAGTGAATTATCTTCAATGGTATTTAATGTAAAGCGTTTTATCAAAGGCGAAGATTAGCATATCTGATATGGGAATCCGTATAATCACGGAAAAATGCCTGTGAATTTCCCTAATAACTAAGCCCCCTATTTTTAATATTATTGCTCTTTAAAATGGAAATTTAATACGACATGCTTTGTCGTTATGACCATATATTTTTGCTGTAGGACTTGAATATGATTCCCTTGAGTATTTAAGAACTACTTAATATTAATACACATCAACCTATGAAAAGAAAATTTATAATTGCGCAGTTTCTCGGTGCGTCCCTGGGGCTGTATGCTCAGGAAGTTGTCTGGCAGAAAGACATCAAATCCTCTACTCAAGATTTCCTCAATCAAGTAATCACAACTATAGACCAGCAGTATCTTATTGCAGGAAGCAGCATTCAGGTTAAAAGCCAGTTACCAGCGCCAAATAACGGTTACGATTTTCATCTGGTAAAACTCAACCAGCAGGGAGAACAGGTTTGGGAGAAATATTTTGCCGGACAAAACCACGACTATTTATCAGGAACTGTGACCACTCAGGATGGCGGATTTCTGGTTTCCGGTACTTCCTATTCCGGAAAAGGATTGGATAAAAAAGACGATTCCAAAGGGGGATCAGATATCTGGTTGATCAGGCTGAATGAATTTGGTGATGAACTGTGGCAAAAAACTTTGGGAACTTCCTCAGATGAAGAAGCTAAAGCAGTGATTCAAACCACAGACTTAGGATTTTTTGTGGCCGGAAATATACAGAATTCATCCAAAGGTTATGGTTCAAAAGATGTCTGGATCACCAGACTCGATAAAGACGGAAAAGAATTGTCTCAGCTTATTCTGGGAGGAAGAGGCTTGGACGAAGTGGAAAAAATGATACCCACGAAAGACGGCGGAGCATTGTTAGGAATCTATTCAAGGAGCTCCGAGGTTCTGGGTTCCGAAGTTGGGAATCCTGAGACTAAACCTTCGACTGAAAGACCTGCTTCCTCAATAGCCATTAGCCAAATGCCAAAAGCCATCAGCAATTTTGGTGAAGGCGACTACTGGATCGTAAAGCTGGATAAAACTGGAAAAGTAGAATGGGAAAAGAACTTTGGTGGGAAAGGTGATGATCATATCAGAACCCTGGCTTTAACTTCAAACGGTTTTATCATCGGTGGAGAATCCAGATCCGAGAGATCCGGAAATAAATCAGTAGGTATTGAAGAAGGAACAGACCTTTGGCTGATCTCACTGAATGAAAGAGGAGATGAACAATGGCAGAAATCCTACAATTTCAAGAACA